>NZ_JAQPOK010000010.1 GCF_030068445.1 Roseofilum halophilum BLCC-M91
TGCTGCACAAAGCACTCAAGGTTCGACTTTACCCAACACCAGAGCAACAAATTCTACTGTCTCAGCACTTTGGCTGTGCTAGATGGTGGTGGAACTACGCTCTAAATAAGTCTATTGAGACTTACAGAGACACTGGGAAAAACCTTACTGACTGAAACTGAAGGCGAAAATCCCGCAGTTTCAACGGACGGCAAGGTAATTGGGGTTGACTTAGGATTAACTCATTTTGCTATTACAAGCGATGGTTGCAAAGTCTCTAAGTATGACCATCCCAAGCATTTAGCCAAACATGAAAAAAACCTCAAACGTCAGAAGCCTACACTATACTCGCTTCGAGTTAGTGTAGGTAGTTCACTAGTTTAATCTGGTCTTGGCATTCAGTAACAGATAAGCGATCGCCCATGGCACTCACTAGAGCTTGATAGGCATCCCAATGGGTTTCAATCAGGGTTTGCGCTTGCAGTTTGGCCCATTTTGCCTTGGGAGTAAGATCGGCATTACCAGGGGAATAGAGCTTGAGGAGGGTGTTGAGGTTTTGTCGGTCATCCGCTCCCCCTTCGGCATTCCCATAAACCAATTCTTCTGCCGCAACGCCTGCCATCCACAGGAGACAATAGCGGTCGATCCATTGCTGGGTGAGGGCGGGGGATTTGAGCTGTTGAGTAATGGCTTGTTCATCAAAGCTTACGCCAGCTTGTCCCCGTTGTCCCGCTTTCAGGGCTTCCCAGGGGTTGAGGGTATAGCCGGTGATGGGAATATCCAGCACAGAGGCGACCAGAAAATGGCCCGCTTCGTGGTGCAGGAGGCGATCGCGGTATTGAGGAGATAAACTAGCAATCAAACCGAGTCCTAGGTTACTCCCTTGTCCTTGCCATTGCAGGCTATCGATCGCCATAAATCCTAAAATCCCAAAGGCTGTGACTGCCGGAATTGCTGGATTTAAGTGGATGATGGGGCCCAATAGACTAGAGAGCGTTAAGGTAAACACGGCGATCGCGATCAAATTTAAGCTCAGTTGGTTCATTATATTTCTCTATTCTGGCTCTGATGGTTCCCCAGTCTGTGACTGCTCTCGCACTTTATAAAACGTCTCCAAACTATGGCGATCGCCCACAAAACGCCAGTGCCAGGGTTCATAATTAATCCCTTGGGGATTATTTCGGGGAAAGGATAACTCAAAACTATAATAAGCGGCATTTTCTTCCAACCACTGAAAAGCGGCCGTATTCTCAAACTCTGGAGACAGATCCACCGCAGGGACATAGCCATCGCCAATATCAACCGCATAGCCCGTATGATGCTCGCTATACCCTGGAGGAGCGCTGACTTCCGCCCGTTTTGTGGCGACTTGTCCCCGTTGAGCTTTAATATCAAAAAATAAGTATTCTTGATCCGTCAAAGTGCGAAAGGCAGACAGAGGAACCAATACTACTCCATCCCGTTGCGCTGCGTTCACCATCTGTTGGAATTTAATTGCTGCCATTCTCCGTAATCGTAACCTGCCATCAGCAGTAATGGCCATCAAATCCTCTACCGGTGCTTCTTCATAAGCAAAATGACCCAGTAAGTCCCCAGTATCAGTCTCCATCTCTTCAACTGCATCCTCACCCAACTCGTTGGTTTCTGCGGTTGGGGATGGGGAAGCTGTGGGTTCTGAGGCAGAGTTTGGGGTAAGGACATTCGTTCTCAAAACCAGAATACCAGTCATGAGGGCGATCGCCAGTCCCCCTAATCCAATCCACACGCCCCTCTGAGAACCCGATGATGCCGACTCTTGCACTGGTGCAACCGGTACAGGGGTATCCCGTAAGGCTTCAGGGATATCATCTGTAATCACTTCTTCCTCCTGAGAGGGGGAAAATTTGGATAGATTTTCAGCCATTGGCGACTTACTCCAAAACAGGATCGCTATTGTTCACCTTACCAAAGATTCTGAATTTATATCCGATTCAGGATAAGTAAGGCACAAGATTACACGGAGTGAATCGGGAAAAATCGAGGGGGTTGCCCTGTCTACCCAGCGATCTCAATCACTTAAAAGCAGCGATATCAATCACGGCAAAAACTCATGGTATCGTTGATAGTTAATGCGATCGAAAATCGTATATGGATGGACTCATTATGTTACTCAAACACCAAATCTTACCGGGCGCGGTCTCCGAAATTCTAGTTTCTGCACGAGAAACTGGAGTCTTAACTTTGGCCGATCGCTATGGTTTAATGGCTGCTATTTTAGATGAAAACTTAACGGAAGAAGATGAGCGATCCATGAATCGATTACTCAGAGCGGCGATCAAAGGAAAAGTTGAGATTGCTAATGAAATGTCTGCGGTTTATCATCCTCCTTTTCCTGCCCGGTTTCATCCTACGAGTTCTGTTCATATTTCTCCCAAATCTTCCGTAGCTTGAGCATTGCTTTCGGTCGCTTTTTCTGCTGCGAGTTTGGGTTGAATATAGAGATTTTCCAACAGGGTTGCTGCTCCGGCAACCCAAGGGGGCACAATTAAGGCTCCGATAATTCCTAGGACTTGAGTTCCTCCGAGAACAGCTAAGAGTTGATAGAGGGGGTGAACGCCGACCGATGAACCCACCAGAAAGGGATCGAGGATATAGGTTTCGATATTTTGAATGACGACAAAAAAGAGTAGTACCCACAAAAATATCCAGCCCCCGGAGGCGATCGCCACGACAAGGGCGGGAATTGCCCCTAAAACCGGGCCGATAAAGGGGATCAGGTTGGTGACTCCGGCGATCGCCCCTAAACCCAGGGAAAATTCCCGTAGTCCTAGGATACCTAAGCCTACCGTGGTGACAATACCCAAGATAAATGAGACGATCAGCCGTCCGCGAATATAGCTCCCCATTCGGTAGCCAATGGTGGGAACTTGGGCGGCAATTTTAGTATCCCAAGGTTCGGGAAGTAGGCGCACCAAACTGTTAATTAAGGTTTGGCTATCGGCCACCATATAACCGGAAATAAATAGGGATAAAACGAGGCTAAATACTCCACCAATAATGCCCCGTGTAATGCTATAAGACCGCAGCACCAATTGTTGACTAGAGCGGATCAGCCAACTGGTAATCTGTTGTAGATCGACGAGGTTAAAGAGTTCTGGGGGGGTATTCGTCCAATTGTCGAGTAAATTTTCGGCTAATTGGACTAAAATTTCAGCATAGGAGGGCAATTTTTGGATCAGGCGCTCGATTTGTTGAACGACCGTAGGGCCGATTAATAAACCGAGACCGGTTAATCCTGAAAGTAGGGTTAGATAGACTAAAATTACCCCTAGCCATCGGGGAATACGCAAGCGTTCTGCTGCATCCACTAAGGGAGAAATGGAAGCAGCTAAAACAATAGAAATCATTAACAACAGCACCAGTCCCCGTAATTGCCAAAATAGGACAATTAACAGCACCGAAAGTAAGGTTAAGAGGAACGTGGACAGGGAAAAAGTAATCCGTTGTTCGCGCATGTTTTTAATTTTTAATGGATATGACGATGCCATTGGGTAAGGCCACCGGGTTGATCGATGAGGGTAATGCCTTGGTTTTGTAAGTCGTCGCGAAGGCGATCGGCTTCGGCAAAGTTTTTGGCTTTTCGCGCAGCTTGACGAGCGGCGATCGCCGCTTCAATCTCCTCATCGCTCAGTTGCGATCCTTCGGAAGCGCTTGGGGTCTCGTTTTCCACTTCTAACCCCAACACTTGCGACAAGCTAACCAAGGTATACCACTGTCGATATAACTGCTCTGGATCGACTGCCGTTTTACCTTCATGAATCAAGCGATTCTGTTCCCGGTTTAACCCTTTGGCTAATTCAAATAATACGGCTAATGCGCCTGATGTGTTGAGGTCATCATCCATGGCACGATTGAAATTCGCCACACTTTCCGGGTTGAGATCCTCCGATCTTGCCTGCTGCGCGTCCCATCCCCAGGTTTGACCCTGTTTGTAGCCAAAGGATAACCCCTCCTTGAGGGTATTCCAAGACCGTTGTGCTGAGGCGATCGCCTCCGGGGTAAAATCGATCGGTTTACGATATTGGGCCTGAAGCACAAACAACCGGAGCGCCATCGGTTCCGGCCCATTCTCCGAGTCCAACAAATCCCGAATCGTCGTAAAATTGCCCAAAGACTTGGACATTTTTTCCCCATTCACCGTCACAAAGCCATTATGTAACCAATAGTTAGCCAAAGGTTGACCCGTCACCGCTTCCGACTGCGCTACCTCATTCTCATGGTGGGGAAACACCAAATCTGCCCCCCCACAGTGAATATCAATCGTCTCTCCCAAACAGTCACGCACCATGGCCGAGCATTCAATATGCCATCCGGGGCGGCCTTTTCCCCAGGGAGACTCCCAACTCGGTTCATCAGGTTTTGCTCCCTTCCACAGGGCAAAATCAAAGGGGTCTTTTTTCTTCGACTCTTCCGCACTTTCTGCCACTCTCCCCGATGCTCCCGCTTGCATCTCGTCAAACTTGCGCCCGGAGAGCTTGCCATAGTCCTTAAACTGACGCACTTGGTAATAGACATCACCTTCAGAAGCATAGGCATAGCCTTTGGTTTCCAACTCATGAATCAGGCGTAAAATGCCATTGAGGGTATGGGTTGCCCTGGGATATTCATCGGCTTCTAGGACATTTAACCGCGCCATATCTTCAAAGTAGGTTTGGGTATATTTTTCGGCTACTGCTTCCATGGTTGACCCGGTTTCCCTGGCACGGTTGAGGATTTTATCATCAATATCGGTAAAATTCTGCACGTAACGCACCTGATAGCCTTGCCATTGCAGATAGCGCCGCAGGGTATCCCAAGCAATATAAGACCGCCCATGACCGAGATGACAGTAGTCATAAACGGTGACTCCGCAACAGTAAATCCGGACTTTCCCCGGTTCCAGGGACTCGAAGGGTTGTTTACTGCGGGTGAGGGTATTGGTCAACGTTAGGGTCATGGGGCGATAGTACAGAGTTCAATGGATCAGCCCTCATCATACCAAATCTGGTTTTATTCCCCTGACTAACCCTCTTCTGTCACTCTCCGAGTTCAAGGAATAGGAAATCTGCCAATTATCCGGGTTGAGCGTCTTGGGAAGCACGAGACAAGCTTGTCAGCTTCCCAAGACCATCAGTGTGTCTCGCTTTCAGCGATTGAGCTTCTACATTATTCTATCTTAATTCTCGGAGAGTGACAGAAGAGGGATATAGAACTCGTATAGTTTACAATACTAACACAGAGGTCGCAGGCATGATTGAATCTTTTTATTGACATAAAACAGGCAGCTAGTTATATTGCTACAATAGGCAGGCTGTTTTATTGTTGTTTTACGGCAAAAATCGAGACATGAAAGCCTCTGACCTAATTTATGATTGGAATCAAGATACCCCCTCGTCGAGGGCCCAATCCATTAATATTTGTGACGAAACCTTGCGAGACGGACTGCAAGGAAACGTTCCCCGCCAGCCTTCGATCGAGGAAAAGTTAGAACTGTTAGTCCAACTCGACCGCTTGGGGGTTAACGAAGCAGCCGTTGGCTTTCCGGCTCAAGGTGTTGCTTATCGAGAAGCCCTGGACTTGTGTAAGCAGGCTAGCCAGGAAAACTTGCGTTTGCGTTTGTCCTTACTCGGACGGGCGATCGCCGAAGATATTGAAGCGATCGCCGATATCCAACAAGCAAGCGGCCGTTCCATTCTCGCCCGATTAGTCGTCGGTTGTTCTCCCATTCGCCGATATGTAGAAACTAACGATCTCGATCGATTAGAACGCGCGATCGCCTCTGGTATCAGCTATGCAACACAATTAGGCGTACCCACGTTGCTAGGTATGGAAGATACGAGCCGCGCCGAACCCCAAGTCATCGAACGTTTCTTTACGGCTGCGGTTGAAGCCGGTGTAGAGGTGTTGTCCATTTGCGATACCGTCGGTCATATTACCCCATTTGGGATAGAACGTCTTATTCGTTACTGTCGAAAGTTCCTCGACGATCGCGGCTATGGAGCGCATTTGTCCTTTCACGGACACAACGATCGCGGCTTGGGGGTTGCTAACGCTTTAGCTGCTATTCGGGCTGGAGCCGACGCGATCGACGGCACGGTTTTAGGCATTGGAGAGCGAGCCGGAAATATTCCTCTCGAACTGTTGTTGGTGAACCTAAAACTTCAAAATTTGTGGCCCCACGATATTTCTACCTTAAAAGAGTACGTTCGACGAATGGCTGAGGTTTGTGGCTTAACAATTTCTCCCAACTATCCCATCTTCGGACGCAACGCATTTGTCACTCAAGCTGGACTTCACGCCTCGGGAATTCTCAAAGCGGAAATGCGCGGCGAAGCCGATATCGCGGCTGCGGTGTATTCGTCGATGGATCCTCATATCGTAGGGCTTGATTATCAGATTCAAGTCGGCCCGCACAGCGGCCGTTCTAATGTTAAATTCATCTTGCACCGCCAGGGTCTAACGGCCCCAGAGAGTGTCGTCGATCTCATTTTACAAAAGGCTCGCGATGAAAAACGAATTTTGAGTCAGGAAGAAGTTTGTAACTTAGCAACCCCTATCCTACAAGGCTAATTTTTTTGATGAGTATCCACAGTACCAAACCATGAAAAATTCGAGAGCGAAGAATATAAGGGTTGTTTACTGCGGGTGAGGGTATTGGTCAACGTTAGGGTCATGGGGCGATAGCACAGAGTTCAATGGATCAGCCCTCATCATACCAAATTGAGTAATGAGTAATGGGTAATAAATTAGTCAATCGCAGAGAAAACAATCAAGGGGTCGTTGGTGGAATCGCTTGAACATAGGGATAGTTGAGTATTTTCCGATCGACGGTCACAATAGAAGCATCAGATAATCGGGCTGTGGCAACAATGATTCTATCTGCTGGATCTTTGTGAAAATCACCAGGTAAGGTTTGAGCCTCAATTGCTATAGCTGGTGTAATTGATATCAGCATTACGCATTCTTGCCCTAGGGCGATCTCGAACCATTGAGCGATCGGTATGGGCAGAATAATTCGGCCCGCACTGACTAATCTGGCTATCTCAATTAAACTGATTGTACAAACGCCTAATCCATTACTTCTTTGCTGTTCGATACATTCACGGTGATAGGAATTTAATTGAGGATCATTTTGTATCCACCAAACTAAAATATGAGTGTCCAAAATAATCATAAAATGCCTTGATCTTCATTTTCCATATTCCAGTCTTCTGAGGGGATGGCAGGTTCTTCTGGATCGGCATAGTAGGCATAGGGTTGTTCTGGAATTAAGGGTAAGTGATTGTTCTTAATAGAAGATGAAGATATGGGGTTCTTTTTGAAAATAATCGAATCTTCTGTTGTCAATACCGAGTATTGTTCGCCGTTAGCAAATTTTTCTCGAATCTCTGGAGGGAGTTCTAAGTTACCTTCTGGGGTGAGAGCGATCGTAATTGTGCTTTCCATCTTGGCTTAATTTCTAAGTTTTCTAATAGCAATTATAGCCGCTTTAACTTTTGGGCGCTCAAGGGATATCCACCGTTATTACCGATCGCCGCCAGGTTCCTCATAGAGTAAGCTAGTTAAGGTGTATTTTCACGATGAGCGAGATCCCCCCATTGACGACACCACAAGAGAAAACCAACCATCAAGATATTGTCGGCTTTATCTGGAGTATCGCCGATAAGCTGCGCGGCCCCTACCGTCCGCCCCAATATCGTCGGGTGATGTTGCCCTTGATTGTGTTGCGTCGTTTGGATTTGGTACTTGAGCCGACTAAGCAGAAGGTGCTAGAGTCAGCAGTTAAGTTTAAGGCTATGGGTTTGGAGGGTGAGGCGTTTGAAAAGGCGATCGCTAAAGTTGCGTTGGGGGGCGATCGGACGCAGGCACTCTATAACCTCAGTGAGTTTACCTTGACGGGGTTGCTGGAGGATTCGGATGGGATTGCGAATAATCTGCGGAACTATATCAATGGGTTCTCACCACGGGCGCGGGATATTTTCGAGAAGTTTAATTTTGATCAAGAGATCGAGAAACTCGAAGAAAGTAACCGTCTTTACCTGGTGATCAAGGATTTTTGTAGTTCTGAGATCGATCTATCTCCGGCGCGGTTGTCTAACTTCGACATGGGCAAGGTCTTTGAGGAGCTGATCAAGAAATTCAACGAGCAGGCCAATGAAGAAGCGGGGGATCATTTTACACCCCGTGAGGTGATTCGGCTGATGGTGAATCTGGTGTTTTGTGAGGAGGCGGATATTTTCGAGCCGGGGATTTACAAGCGTATCTACGACCCGACGGCAGGAACGGGGGGGATGCTCTCGGTGGCAGAAGAGTTTATTAAGCTGCAAAATGGGGCGGCAAATTTGGCCCTCTTTGGGCAGGAATATAACCCGGAAGCCTATGCGATTTGTTGTTCTGATTTGTTGATTAAGGATGAACCGATTGAGAATGTGGTTTATGGCGATACGTTGGGGTTAAAAGATGCGAAGCCGAAGGGGAATAATTTTGTCCCCCATGATGGTCATCTCGGCAAGCAGTTTCACTATATGTTTGCCAATCCGCCGTTTGGGGTGGAGTGGAAGCCGGAGCAGAGTTTTGTTGAGGATGAATATGATACCCAAGGGTTTAAGGGGCGTTTCGGGGCGGGGACTCCGAGGATTAATGATGGGTCGTTGTTGTTTCTTCAGCATATGATCTCGAAGATGTATGCACCGCCGGAGCAGGGGGGCGATGGGTCACGGATTGCGGTGGTGTTTAATGGGTCGCCTTTGTTTACGGGGGATGCGGGTAGTGGGGAGAGTAATATTCGCCGTTGGATCATTGAGAATGATTGGTTAGATGCGGTGGTGGCGCTGCCGGATCAGATGTTTTATAACACGGGGATTTTTACCTATGTTTGGTTGGTGACGAATAAGAAGCCAGCGCACCGCAAGGGTAAGGTACAGCTTATTGATGGGACGAAGCATTTCCAGAAGATGAAGAAGAGCCAGGGGGATAAGCGCCATGAGCTTTCTGAGGATCACATCCGGGAATTGGTGCGGCTCTATGGGGATTTTGGGCAGGATGCGACGAGTCAGGTTTTCATTGATGGCCAATCTCAAGAGCGGATCTGCTCGAAGATTTTTGATAATCGGGCGTTTGGTTTCCTTAAAATTACGGTGGAGCGTCCGTTACGGTTGAATGTTCAGGCTTCGGCGGAGCGGATTGCTCTGCTTTGGGAGCAGTCGGCGTTTAAGAATTTGGCGACGAGCAAGAAGCGGAAAGACCTCAAGGCGCAACGGGCAGAAATTGAGGCGGGTGAGGCGCTCCAGCAGGACATTATTGCGGCGTTGGGGGGGTTGGATGGTTCGCGGTTATATCTGTCGCGGGATGAGTTTCTGCGGGATTTGGATCGGGTTTTGAAGGCGGCGGGGTTGAGTCTGAAAGCGCCGGTAAAAAAGGCGATTTTGGGGGCGTTGTCGGTGGCTGACCCGGAGGCGGAGATTTGTCGGGATAAGAAGGGACAGCCGGAGCCGGATAGTAATTTACGGGATACGGAGATTGTGCCTTTGCCGAAGGATATTGCTCTACCGTTGCCGTTGGGGTATGGCAAGGATGCGGATGGGTCGGCGTTGGTGGATTTGGTGAGGTCGCATTGTTTGGATTATCTGGCGGCGGAGGTGTTGCCCCATGTGCCGGATGCTTGGATTGATTTTTCTAAAACAAAGGTGGGTTATGAGATTCCGTTAAATCGTCATTTTTATGTCTATGAGCCGCCGCGTCCGTTGGCTGAGATTGAGGAGGATATTAAGGGGCTGGAGTCGGAGATTATCGCGATGCTGGGAGAGGTGGTCTAAACTAGGATCAAGGAAGTTCAATTTGAGGTTAAGTCATTATGCAGATAACGATCAATTTGCCGGATAAGTTAACGGATGAGGTTCAAAAACAGTGGGGCGATTTATCTCAATGGGCTTTAAGTCATCTGATTTTGGATGCGATGAAAGGGGGATTGATTACGTTTGATGAGTTTCGGGAGTCATTGAGTTTTTATTCTGAAGAGGAGCTGAATTGTTTTTTGAAGCAAAATCATATGCTCCATGATGGGGGTCTGCTCAATCTGGCGGGTAGTTGTGCGGATATTGATCTTGAGGTTGATGATGCTGGGATTTGTGACCAGCTTGATGATGATTTAGCTGGGGTTTTTGATGAGTAAATATCAGGCTTACGAAAAGTATAAGGATTCTGGGATTGAGTGGTTAGGGGATATTCCTGAACATTGGAAAAGCCTAAAAATCAAACGTTTAACTTCCATAAAAAGAGGAGCTTCACCACGTCCAATCGATGACCCAAAATATTTTGATGATGACGGTGAATATGCTTGGGTAAGAATCGCTGATGTTACAGCAAGCGATCACTATTTGGAAAAAACGACACAACGACTATCAAAACTTGGTAAAAGTTTTAGTGTTCCATTAGAAGTTGGCGATTTATTCCTTAGTATTGCTGGCTCGGTTGGTAAGCCTATGATCGCAAATATAAAATGCTGTATCCATGATGGTTTTGTTTATTTTCCCGATCTAAACATTAATCGAAAATTTATATACTATATTTTCTATAGCGGCCAACCTTATTTAGGGCTTGGTAAATTAGGAACACAATTAAATTTAAATACAGAAACAGTTGGGGCAATAACAATTGGTTTGCCGCCACTGGAGGAGCAGGAGACGATCGCCCGATTTTTAGATCACAAAACCAAACAAATAGACGACCTGATCGCCAAAAAAGAAGCCCTCCTCGAAAAGCTCGACGAAAAACGCACCGCCCTCATCACCCATGCCGTCACCAAAGGACTCGACCCCACCGCCCCAATGAAAGATTCTGGCATTAAGTGGCTAGGCGATATTCCAGAGCATTGGGAAATCAAAAAAGCTAAATATGTCTATTCTCAGGCTTCACGACCTATCCCAAAGTCTAGTGGTGTTGTCACAGCATACCGAGATGGACAAGTAACTTTACGTGAAAATAGGAGAGCGGATGGATATACTTTTGCAATAAAAGAAGTTGGTTATCAAGGCGTTAAAAAAGGCGATTTGGTGATTCAGTCAATGGATGCCTTTGCTGGTGCGATTGGGGTTTCTGAATCAGATGGAAGATGTTCGCCAGAATATGTTATTTGTGAACCATTCAATCCAGAAACTTCTAACAATTACTATGCTTCTTTGCTACGTTGTATGGCTCAGAGAGATTACATTTATGTTATTTGTCCATCAGTTAGAGAAAGAGCGCCAAGATTTAGATTTAGCACTTTTAAAGAGTTAGAAATACCAATTCCTCCATTTAAAGAGCAACTAGACATCACACAGTTTTTTATGATCTCATTAGAAGATCAATTACTTCAAGTTAAGAAAATTAAAGAAGCGATTGAAAAATTAAAAGAATATCGCACCGCCCTGATCACCAACGCCGTCACAGGCAAAATCGATGTCCGTCATATTCCCATCCCGCAACCCTAACCCCTATTCCTCAACCCAACCAAACACCATGCAAACCCTAAACATCTCCGACCTCCCCGAATCCCTCCAAACCCTCCTACACCAAATCGCCGAAACCGGAGAAGCGATCTCCATTACCGACGGCGATCGACCCCTCGCGATCATTTCCCCCACCACCAAACCCAAACGAGCCGCCTTTGGTTCAGCAAAAGGCACAGGAAAAATTATTGGCGATATTGTTGAACCCACATCAAATCTAGTGACATGGGATGTACTGTCATGAAACTATTACTAGATACCCATATCTGGTTATGGTATCGCCTTGGTAATCCACGCCTATCTTTAAACCTGCAAACAATTATCAACGATCAAACGAATGAGTTATGGCTAAGTCCCATGAGTATTTGGGAAACTTTGCTTCTGGCTGAAAAAAGTAGAATTACCCTTGCACCCACAGCAGAACAGTGGATTCAAAATAGTCTAGAGGAACTAGATACAAAAGAAGCCCCAATTACGAATGAAATCGCGATTCTAAGCCGTCAATTAAACTTAGCCCACCAAGACCCCGGCGATCGATTCATTGCCGCAACCGCCGTTTATTACAACCTAACCCTTGCCACCGTAGATGCCAATTTAACCAATGCTTCTTGCCTACAAACCCTGAGTTAACGAGCCATCATGCACCTTGAAAAAAACTTTGAAGACACCATCGAACAAGAATTACTCACCGACGGCGGTTATCACCAAGGCAACCCCGAAGACTATGACCCCGACCTTGCCCTGTTCCCCCGCGAGATTATCGACTTCATCAAAAAAACCCAAGGCAAAAAATGGGAAAAATTCAGCAAAACCAGCCCCACCGATGCCGAAAAAACCCTGATCGAAAGCCTCAGTAAAGACCTCGCCAGCCGAGGAATGCTCGATGTCTTGCGGAATGGCTTCAAATGCTATGGCAAAAAATTTCAGGTCGCCTACTTCCAGCCCAACACCGGCATGAACCCCGACACCTTGGCACTCTACCAACAAAATCGCCTCACCTGTACCCGCCAAGTCAAAATTAAAACCGGACGCATCCCCGATATCATCCTGAGCGTCAATGGCTTACCCGTCGCCACCCTCGAACTTAAAAACGCCTTTACCGGAAGCTGCGCCGAAAACGCGATCCATCAATATCGCCACGACCGCGACCCCAAAGATCCCCTCTTTGTCTTCAAACAACGGTGCTTAGTTCATTTCGCCGTAGGCACAGAAGAAGTCCACATGACCACAAAACTGGCCGGAACAAGCACCTATTTTCTCCCCTTTAACCAAGGACATCACCACGGCGCAGGCAACCCCAGCAACCCCGACGGCTATAAAGTCAGCTACCTTTGGCAAGAGGTATTGACCAGAGAAAGCCTGCTCGATATCTTGGCGCGGTTCCTTCACCTCCAAACCCAAGAAATCAAAATCACCGACGAAAACGGTGTCCGATATCAAACCAAAGAAACCCTGATTTTCCCCCGATACCATCAACTCGATGTCGTCCGTAAACTCATCACCCACACCAAAGCCAACCAAGCCGGACACAATTACCTCATCCAACATTCCGCAGGCTCCGGCAAATCCAACTCCATCGCTTGGTTAGCCCACCGCCTCGCCAACCTCCACGACCGCGACGACCAAAAAATATTTCATAGCGTCATCGTGATCACCGATCGCACCGTACTCGATCGCCAACTCCAAAACACGATCTATCAGTTCGACCATAAAGCCGGAGTGGTGCAGAAAATCGACGAAAACACCCAACAACTCGCCAAAGCCTTGAGCGATGGCACATCGATCATCATCTCCACAATCCAGAAATTTCCCTTCATTACCCAAGCCCTCCAAACCCTAGAGAAAAAGGGCAAAACCCTCACCATCGACACCCAAGATAAACGCTTTGCCCTGATCATCGACGAAGCCCATAGCTCCCAGACGGGAGAAAGCGCCACCGAACTGCGTAAAATCCTCAATCAAGACGGCATCGAAGCGGCGATCGCCAACCAACTCCTAGACGAAGACGAGGAAGAAGACCTCAGCGAGGAAGCCAAAAAGGAACTAATCCGCGAACAACTCCAACGCACCAAACAACCCAACCTCAGTTATTTCGCCTTTACCGCCACCCCCAAACAAAAAACCCTGCTGGTATTCGATGAACCCGGTGACAGTGGCGAATCACCCTTCCATCTCTACACCATGCGCCAGGCGATCGAGGAAGGCTATATTAAAGATGTGTTGGCAAACTATACCTGCTACGAACGCTATTACGAACTGGTGCTACTCAGCGAAGCAGATCCCGAACTCCCCCGCCGGAAAACTGCCCAGGCGATCGCCCGTTTTGTCGAACTCCACCCCCACAACATCGCCCAAAAAGTCGAAATTATCATCGAACATTTCCGCACTCATACCCGCCACAAAATCGGAGGCAGAGCCAAAGCGATGGTTGTGACGCGATCGCGGGAACACGCCGTTAAATACAAACTCGCCTTCGATCAATACATCCAAGCCAAAGGCTATACCGATATTAAATCCCTCGTCGCTTTTTCCGGTTCCCTAACCCTGCCTGAATTTCCCGACCAAAGCTTTACCGAAGTCAGCATGAACAAAGGCGTTAAATCCAGCGAAATCCCCGACAAATTCGAGAGCGAAGAATATCAAGTTTTACTGGTTGCCAACAAATACCAAACCGGATTCGATCAACCCTTGCTCCACACCCTGTTTGTCGATAAACGCCTAGCCGGAGTTCAAGCCGTCCAAACCCTATCCCGCCTCAACCGTACCACCACGGGCAAAGACGATACCTTTGTGCTGGATTTCGTCAATACTCCAGAGGACATCTATAAAGCCTTTAAGCCCTATTACGAAGAAACTCCCCTCGGAGACACCGCCGATCCTCAGCAGCTCTATCAACTCAGTCATGAACTCTACGCCTGGCAACTCTTCAGCGAAGATGACGTAAGCCAATGGTGCGAAATTTGGTTCCGCCCCAAAATATCCCTCACCAGAGGCGAACACCAAAAACTCAATAGCCTTCTTGATCCAATCATTGACAGCTATCTAAACCTTGCAGAAGAAGACCAAGAACAATTTAGAAGCCAACTGATCAGCTTCCGAAACCTCTACCTATTCCTTGCTCAGATTATCCCCTACCAAGATTCTGACCTCGAAAAACTCTATGCCTATAGTCGCTTTCTGCTGAAGAAACTTCCCCGCAATGCCAGTGCCCCCAAAATTGATTTATCCGGTGACATCGAATTAAAGTTCTATCGCCTCGAAAAAATTAGTGAAGGCAAAATCGATCTCACAGAAGGTGAAGCCGAAGGATTACGCGGAGCTACCGCCGCCGGTACAGGACAAGCCGATAAAGAAGTGCCCCTATCTCAACTCATCGAGACGCTCAACAAACGGTTTGCCACAGAGTTTACCCTTGCCGATCAACTCTTTTTCGAGCAAATCACCGAAACGGCGATCGCCAAAGACTCTCTCAATCAAGCCGCCAAAGTAAATACCAAAGAAAACTTTGCCCAAGTCCTCAGTCAAAACCTGGAAGACATCTTGATTGAGCGCATGGAGGGCAACGAGCAAATCTTTATGCAGTATATGAATAATGATGAATTTAAAAAGATTGTCTTTCAACATCTGCTCTCTAGCATCTACGATCGCATCCATGTCCAGGAAGCATAGGGCTAATCTTACTCATTACTCATTACTGGGCAGCGCATAGGGCCCTAGGTGAGGCGATCGCCCAATTCCTGATTTATGGGTAATAATAGAAAAGTTGAGAATTGTTTTCACAGTACCCTTATGACCTCAGCAGTAACCTCTAACCCATCTGAACAACAAGATACCGCTTTACCCCCTTTACCAGTAACCATCATCACGGGGTTCCTCGGAAGTGGCAAAACCACCCTACTCAATCATATTCTTAGTAACCAACAGGGGATAAAAACGGCTGTCCTGGTGAATGAATTTGGCGAAATAGGCATTGATAATGAACTGATTATTTCCACTGATGAGGATATGGTGGAATTGAGTAATGGTTGTATTTGCTGCACGATTAATAATGAATTAGCGGATGCAGTTTATCGGGTGTTAGAGCGCCAAAAAAATCTAGATTATTTGGTGGTCGAAACCACAGGAATTGCTGACCCTCTTCCCGTTGCGCTAACGTTTTTAGGTACGGAATTGCGCGATTTGACCCGTCTTGATTCGATTGTGACGCTGGTAGATTCGGAGAATTTTAGCTTAGATTTGTTTAATTCCGAAGCGGCCTATAGTCAGATTGCCTATGGGGATATTATTCTGTTGAATAAGACCGATCTGGTAGATGAAGCGGATGTGGATAGTTTGGAGGTGAAAATCCGCGATATTAAGGCGGATGCTCGGATTTTAAGAACGGTGAAAAGTCAGGTTTCGTTGCCGTTAATTTTGAGTGTGGGTTTGTTTGAGTCGGATAAATATCTTGAAGAAGAGGGCGATCATAGTCATGAACACGATCATGAGCATCACCATGAACATCACCACGCTCACGATCATGACCATCACCATCATTCTAACCATTTGGACAATGATGGGTTTATGTCGATCTCATTTCAGAGCGATCGCCCCTTCTCGATTAAGAAGTTTCAAAAGTTTCTCGATCACCAGTTACCCCCCAATATCTTTCGCGCTAAGGGTATTCTCTGGTTTGATGAAAGTCCCATGTGCCATATCTTTCACTTGAGTGGGAAACGGTTTACCCTCGACGATCAAGAATGGAAGGGAGAACCGAAAAACCAGCTTGTGTTAATTGGTCAAGATTTGGATCGAGAATCCCTGCTCTCTCAGTTGAATAATTGTCTAACTCTCCCCTCCACCCATCGGGGTAAAGGCTTTGGGGGGTAAGTCGTTCTGTGGGGTGCGTTTTTAATGCACCCTGCTCGCTTTGGTACACAACAGCGAGCAAGATGCTCGCACTCCTCGCTTTCCTTTAAGTCCTTTAGGGTGCGTTTTTAATGCACCCTAGTGCCGTGACACAGCTAAAAATGTGCATTAGCGTAGGGTGGGTTAGGCGGCTAAAACCTAGACTCTGACAGCAATCTATCAATCCGCCGTAACCCACCATTTTAGGGTTGTCACGGCAGTAGTAAGGAATAAGCGAGCAAGATGCTCGCACTTCTAAAGTGAGGGAAAAGCGATTACCCATTACCTATTACCCATTACCAGCGCGTAGCGCTTTAAGCACTTTTGAGGGCGGAGTAAAGTGGGGTTAAGGATTTCCAGAAGTTGAGAATCTGACGCTTGATGGGTTGGGGATGGGTATGGTGGAAAAAATAACGTCCATGGGGATATTCCCAAAGGCGATCGCCCTCTTTTAACCAAGGTTTCCATCCCTCAAATAAGCTCGGATCGACAACTAGATCCTGTTTTCCTCGACTGACGAATAGGGGGGGATCGAGTTCACTGGGCAGAATTTGAGTGCGTCTATAGAGGGAATGGGGAGAGAGGGAGGTTTTTAAGTCCTTTTCTAAGATTCTCACTAATTCTTCAATGACGGGTGGAGAATGAACCCCAAAGAGATTATAGGCACTTTGGGTTAGGATGCGATCGCGGGAACAGGGCAGTAAACCCAATTGTACATAGTAATGAGCTTGCCAATCGATGGCCGGATATACCCCCACAGAGAGCAAAGTGAGCGATCGCACGCTTTGGGGATAGCGGCGAGTATACAATAGGGCTAACAAACCTCCCGTACCATGACCGAGTAAGTGTAAGGGGCGATCGTACTGCTGAATATGATGATGCAGTAATCCTAACCCCTGATTTAAGCAAGTTCCCTCATCTTCCGTCTGCTCATATTGCCATTCTGCCAGGGGGACATGGGCAGATAATAGCCTCAGCAGGGGACGATGGAACCGTCGAAAACTGGGATTGACATTAATCCACAAAACATCAGGTAATTTAGCCATGAATCACTCCTAGAAGAAAAACAACGAAAAATAAAGGTAAGCTTAAACAGGATTGCAGGTTTAAACTTACCTACTCAAAGAAACTAGATAACTCTTAACCACGCTTTATTTTTATAAACCAAACTCTTTCTGAACTTGCGCCACCCAAGTTTGGATTCGCTCTCCACTCAACTCCGGTTGATTATCTTCATCAAGAGCCAAGCCTACAAATTTGCCATTCTGCACAGCTTTAGATTCATTAAAGTCATAGCCATCCGTCGGCCAATAGCCCACAGTTTGTCCTCCCAAACCAGAAATTTTTTCTTCTAAAATGCCGATGGCATCTTGAAAGTTATCGCCATAGCCAATTTGATCGCCTGTGCCAAAATAAGCTACTTTTTTCCCTTTAAACTCAATTTTATCCAGTTCATCATAAAAACCTTCCCAATCACTGGCTAGTTCGCCAATGTTCCAAGTGGGACAACCAATAATCAAATATTGATAGCCCTCAAAATCACTTGCACTAGCATCAGCCATATCATGGAGTGCGACGACAGAAGTACCGCCAAATTGCTTTTGAATGGCTTCGGCTGCCTCTTCAGTTTTACCGGTTTGAGTTGCGAAAAATAGTCCAATCTTTGCCATCTTTACTGTATCCATTTACGATCAATTCACAAAAAAAGAGGGGTTTCAGTCTCTATTTTTCCTAGAAACCCCTCACCAAAAGAGGAGAGAATTAAACAACTGACTGACCCAAAAGAGTCGGATTATCCTTCCACGGCGTTGAGGGCTTGTTCTACGCGACGGAAATCAAACCCCATTGCCCGTAGAGCGTGCCACAGATGGCCTTGCAGGAAGAAGAAGGCGAGGAAGAAGTGGGCATTGGCTAACCAACACCGGGAGCTATGAGTGCCTCCAGGTAAATCGACGGTATCGGCAAAATAAGGAACAATCCCCAATTTCACTTCTAAAACCGGGCCGTAAAACTCGATGGGATAGGCTAGAGTGTTGACTGCACAGAAGTAAGCGGCAACAAAACCGGCGAGGGCAATACCACCCAGGGAATAGGAGAGAATGGCTTCACCGGAAAAGGTTAAGATTTTCTTGGCCCAGTTCATGGGAGGGACAAGAATGTGCCAAATTCCACCACCAATGAGCAAGATGCCCACATAGATATGACCGCCTACTAAATCTTCTAAGCTGCTAATGCTGGCAAAGTGGGTTTGATACCCATAGATGATTAAGGGGTCAAGGGTGGGGTTGCTAATGATGCGGACGGTTTCCGTGGTGCTATCGTAAAGCCCACCCCAGTACATGGCTTTGCCGACGAGCAATAAGGCTCCCAGACCCAGAAATAAGAGATGATGCCCTAGGATGATGCCCAATTGTTTGGGGTTTTCCCAATCAAAGTGAAAATATTTCGCAAAACCTTGAGCGGTTTTGAGATCTTCTGGGGCTTTGAAGGTGTGGAATAAGGCTCCAGCTCCTAGCACAGCCGAAGAAATGAGGTGAAGCATTCCAATGACGAAGTAGGGATAGGTGTCGATGATTTGACCGCCTTCGCCAATTCCCCATCCTAGGGTGGCTAGGTGGGGAAGGAGGATGAGTCCTTGTTCGCCCATGGATTGATTGGGATCGAATCCCGAAATTTCAAATAGGGTAAAGGCTCCTGTCCAGAAGGTGATTAGGGCGGATTGCCCCACATGGGCGGCGATAAATAGCCCGGAAAGGTTGGCAAATCGTGCATTGCCTGCCCACCAGTCATAGGTGACTTGGGGCTTGTCGTAGGTTTGCATAGGATCGTTAACTGAGTCAGAGCGCGTTGGCTGTTGAGAATAACTCTCAACAGTTACCCATTCAAACTCAGTTCAGAATAATTGTCAATTATAAAAAAGTAAAGTTTTGTAAAGATTACAGTTCTGGGGAAAAAAAACTAGCAAAACCATTGATTTAAGTGGTTTTCGCAGATCGTGGGTCAGGGCTATGAGGCTCTCTGGGATTAGCGATCTAGAGAATTATTTAGAATAACTATCAATAATATTGACCAATCCTGAGATGTGCTAGATTAGAGGGATAAGGGCGATCCTGGCTTTGAGGCGATCGCCCCCTTGAAGGCATCTGCCATACCTCTATGCGCGTCCTAATTCAACGAGTGAGTGCATCTTCCGTATCCGTGAATGGCCAAATTATCGGTAAGATTGGCCGGGGATTAAACTTGCTCGTGGGAATTACTGATACAGATACGGAGAAAGAGCTAGAATGGATGGCAAAAAAATGTCTGGAATTGCGGCTATTTCCCGATCCAGAAAACCCGGAGCGCCGTTGGCAAAAATCCGTACAAGAGATTGAGGGCGAACTGCTGGTGATTAGTCAATTTACCCTGTATGGAAATTGCCGTAAAGGTCGTCGCCCTTCCTTCGATCGCTCTGCTGCTCCAGAACAAGCTAGAGCGCTTTACGATCGGTTTGTGACTCTTTTAAGAGAAAGTGGTTTAAAGGTAGAAACAGGCGAATTTGGGGCGATGATGGAGGTTAAAATTGATAATGACGGCCCCGTGACCTTGCTTTTAGAGTAGGGCTGAGTTGGATGAATATCCCATGAAAGGATTTACTAAAAGCTAGGGAACACTAGGGCTAGTCAAGGCCCAATTATGAGGAAATAAAGATGAAATTTGCTTATTTGAAACCCTGGTTAATTCTGTCGAGCATCCTATTTTTAGTCTTTGTGTTGCTTGGCGATCGCTTTCTTCCGGAACCCTTGGGCCCTGCAAGTGCCCAAACCCGCGTGACATTAAACGAGTTTTTCATTGGCTTAATTCCCCAATGGGAGCGCAAAACTAACCCCTATGAACGCACGGAAGAGGCCCTTGAACAAGAACAAAGTGGGGGTCAAGCTCCAGCGAAATAATAGCATCCACGCTCGGCCCCCAACTGAGCTATTCTGAGATTTTGAAGCTATAGATTTTCTGGGTTTCCAGACGCTCAAATAGGGACGAGGGGGCTAGTTTTTGGGGATCGCAGGGTTGTCTTTGTAACTTCAATTGCAGCCCATCCAGGGGGTCAGATCCATCGCTGATGAGAAATTCGAGGCGCTGAACGGGTGACCAACCGACGAGCAAATCTAACCAGGAGGCGATCGCCTGGGAATAGGGATGTTCGGCATCGTGATACCATTCCATGGGATCGCTATAGGGCTGATCGAATCCTAAATGAACGATTAAGGACGGATGGGTAAACAGGGCGATCGCCACCGGCCGGGTTTCTTCCTGCAACAGTAAATTTTTCCGATCGGCCCAATAGCGCAGTTTTTCTAACCATTCATAGCGTTGAGTCACCGAAGGATTGGGGTCTTTCCACTCTAGAGCGACGGTAACTAAATAGGTTTGCAACAGCCAATGGCCCAGCTTTTGCGCTTTCGTAGCTAAATAGGCCGAATTATAATCCGTGGCTTCAATGAGCAGGGGCACGCGATCGACCATCTCCAAACCATAGCCTTTTAGTCCGGCAATTTTGCGCGGATTATTGGTAATTAAACGGAATTTTTTCACCCCCAAATCATTGAGAATTTGTGCCCCAACCCCATAGTTGCGTAAATCGGCAGGAAAGCCTAATTTTTCATTCGCTTCTACCGTATCTAAACCTTGATCTTGGAGCATATAAGCTTTCAGTTTATTCACTAAGCCAATGCCTCGCCCTTCCTGACGTAAATAGACAACCACACCCGCTCCCGAATGGTCAATCATTTTCAAAGCCGTTTGTAGTTGCATCCGACAATCACAGCGCAAAGAGCCTAATGCATCTCCCGTTAAGCATTCCGAATGCATCCGCACGGTGACCACTTGTTCGGCAAATTCGCTCGGATCGCCTTTAACTATGGCGATATGTTCAGAATCATCTAAAGTATTGCGATAGGCATAGATCTTAAACTGGCCAAATTGAGTGGGAAGACTCGCTAGAGCCTCTTGTTTAACAAACCGTTCGTGTTGCAAACGATAGGCAATTAAATCGGCAATACTAATAATTTTCAGTTCATGATATTGGGCATAGCGGATCAGTTGGGGCAGTCGCGCCATGGAGCCATCGGGGTTTTGAATTTCACAGATAATTCCGGCGGGATATAAACCCGCTAACCGGGCCAAATCGACGCTCGCTTCTGTATGACCAGCTCGTTTTAAGACCCCTCCTTCCCGCGATCGCAGGGGAAAAATATGCCCCGGTCTGCGTAAGTCGTGGGGGCGAGTTTGGGGGTTCAGGGCTACTTGAATGGTGCGGGCCCGGTCTTCAGCAGAAATTCCGGTACTCACTCCTAGTTCAGGAGACGCATCGATACTGACGGTAAAGGCCGTTTGGTTTTTATCCGTGTTGTGGGTGACCATGAGGGGGAGGTCGAGTTGATCGAGGCGATCGCCCATCATCGCTAAACAGATTAAACCCCGCGCATAAACCGCCATAAAGTTAATCATATCCGGGGTCGCGAACTGTGCAGCGCCAACGAGATCGCCTTCATTTTCCCGATTTTCATCATCAACGACGACCACCATGCGACCGAGTTTAAGTTCGGCGATCGCGCTTTCAATAGAGTCAAACTGAAAGGAAGGAGAGGAATTCACAGTGAGAGGGTGTAGCAGATCGAAAGTGTGGTTGTTATTGTACCGCGAATGGGAAAATAGGGAGACACCCAGAGCGCTTCGTGCGGCAGAAGGGTAATGGGTAATGGGTAAACCATTTTTCACGCAATGCATACCCATTTTTCGCACTTTTGATGGGAAAGCACTCTCAAGGAAAATTTCGATTACTGTATCTCATAACAGAGGAAAGCGCTGTATGGTATGATTAACCCAGCTTTGGTTCTGATGGGGAGCAGCCATCAGAGGTAACGGGGAAAGTTTGGTGCAAATCCAACACTGTCCCGCAACTGTAAGGAGATAAAGAGAATCTCAATTCTCTCTCAATCATCTCTAAGTCAGGATGCCCGCCAAAGTGAGTCCGTTTAATCACCATTCTGCGAGGTACAGAATCATGTCACAAGTTTATTCATTTCCCTTTCTTTCCTCTTCTCTTCCCCTTCTCTCCAGGTATTGATCCCTCCAAACCCTGCTTAAAAAGAGAGTGGCAGTAGCGCCCCCCTTTTTTTACTCATTACCCATTACCCATTACCAGCGCGAAGCGCTATAGTCTATGAACCACCGCAAACTCTTTTTTCGACTGATGGCCGGTTTTCTCGCCTTCAGTGTTACCCTAGTTTTGGCCTTCCTACCCGCACCAGCTCAAGCGATGCATATTATGGAAGGATTTCTGCCCTTACCTTGGGTCATTTTTTGGTGGGTTGTTTTTCTGCCCTTCTTTGGTTTAGGACTCTATCGCATTAACCAAACCGTGCAAAAACATCCCGAACTGAAACTTTTACTAGCCTTATCTGGAGCCTTTGCTTTTGTCCTTTCGGCACTCAAAATTCCCTCAGTGACCGGGAGTTCTTCCCATCCCACCGGAACCGGTTTAGGATCGGTATTATTTGGCCCCTCCACGATGACCGTTTTAGGGTCTCTCGTTCTCCTATTTCAAGCTTTACTATTAGCCCATGGCGGCATCACCACATTAGGCGCAAATGCCGTTTCTATGGCTGTGGTTGGCCCCTTTTTTGCCTTTGGGGTTTATCGCTTGGTGATGGTGCTAAGTCAACGGCAAACCTTAGCTGTTTTTCTGGCAGCAGGGTTAGGAAACTTAGCCACCTATGTCGTCACTTCTTTACAACTCGCCTTAGCTTTTCCCGTGGAAAATGGAGGCATTTGGCTTGCTTTTCTGAAGTTTGCTGGCATTTTTGCCGTTACTCAAATTCCCCTGGCAATTATTGAGGGACTATTGACCGTCATGGTCTGGAATGGCTTAATGTCCTACTCTCAACCAGAATTAAAACTATTGAAATTAATGGAATCAAAAACGGTATGAAAACACAACAAAATCAATGGCCCAATGGTCTCTTATTGTTAGCCGTCATTGGGTTAACTGTTTTTCCTTTAATGACGATTAAGGATAGTGAATTTGGTGGAGCCGATGGCCAAGCAGAGGAAATAATTACAGAATTTAATCCCCAATATGAACCCTGGTTTGAACCAATTTTAGAACCGCCAGGAGGCGAAACAGAGAGCTTATTATTTGCCCTGCAAGCGGCTTTAGGCGCGGGAATTATCGGATACGGAATCGGATGGTATCGGGGCCGTTCCCAGTCGAATCCTTCGGGGGAAAATGACGCTACCGACTGATACTTGGGCGTATCAAAATGGTTTAAATCGATTGCCTCCGAGTCAAAAATTGGGGTTTTCTGTGCTGATGTTGGGGTTGGCTCTGGTGAGTCAACCCCTGACACAAATGGGGATCGGTTTATGGATGGCAATTTGGACAATTGGGTATGCTAAAATCCCGATGAAGTTCTATCTGAAGTTGCTCTTGGGTAGCTATACGTTTGTGTTGATGAGTTCCTTGGCGTTTCTGATTGATGTGAGGGCAATAAATAGCGGCGATTTTGATATTTCTGGAACTCTAATTGGTTGGTCAACGGGAGGGATTTATTGGTCGATTTCTCAGAGTGTATTAGATTTGTATCTCCGGCTGATTTTGCGGGCAGTTGCTTGTTTGTCTTGCTTCTTTTTCTTGATGTTGACGGTTCCGATGGTGGAGATGGTTCAAGTGTTGCGTCGGTGGCGTTTTCCGGAACTGTTGTTGGAGTTGATTTTGTTGATGTATCGGTTGATTTGGGTGCTGCAAAAGACGGTTTCTGATTTGCGTTTAGGACAAAGAGCGCGGGGAGGATATGGTGATTTTGCCCAAAGTTTGCACAGCGTGAGTTTGTTGGTGCGGCAATTGTTGCATCGAACGTTAACGGATTATCATCAGTTTTCTTTGGGGGCGACTGCAAGAGGGTTTGATCATAAATTTGTGGTTTTGTCAATGCGAAAATATGTGCGATCGCCCCGTTATGAATGGGAAGCCCTCCTCGGATTTATCCTGTTGCTGTCTCTAGAACTGTCAGGAATCGCACATGGATAATCCGAGTCTACTCGAACTCAGGGACGTAACTTATCACTACTCAGGACAGTCCCAGGGTATCTTTGAGCAACTGAGCCTCACCATTGCCCACCATCAAAGAACCGCGATTTTAGGACACAATGGCTCCGGAAAATCCACCTTATTTTTACTGATGACGGGACTCTATCCAGTCGATCGAGGAGCGATCGTTTGGCAGGGAAACCCCCTTGATTATCAGCGCCAAACCCTGAAACAATGGCGGCAAAATGTAGGTTTAGCGTTCCAAAATCCAGAACATCAGCTCGTTGCGGGAACCGTAGCGGAAGATATTTCCTATGGACTATGTAACCTCAAATTATCCAAACCAGAAATTGGCTACCGGGTGGAACAGGCGATCGCCGATTTTCAACTCACCGAAATTGCCCACACTCCCCTCCACCACCTCAGTTTAGGGCAAAAGCGCCGGGTTGCCCTCGCTGGCGTGATGGTGTTAAATCCCCAACTGCTGTTACTCGACGAACCCACCGCCTACTTAGATCCGCAACAAGGGCAAACCCTACTGCAAGAATTGCACAAAATCGAACAAAAGGGAACGACCATTGCGATCGCCACCCATAACCTCGATTTTGCCTATCAATGGGCAGATTGGTTTATCATTCTCAACCAAGGAAAACTCATCCTAGAAGGAGATGCCCAAACCGTTTTTTCTCAACAGCAATTACTAACAGAAATCGGTTTAGGTATCCCCACCCTCTGGGAAGCCTGGCACAGTTTACCCCCCTCTTTCCGCCCTCAAGTTCGGCAAATTCCGCGCACTCTCAAGGAGTGGAAAAGCATTTTTAATCAATCGCCATTTCCTTGACCATCTTACGACTTGCGCCACAACCATTGACCACTACAGTAAAATAAGAGTACGATCAACGGTAGTAAGGAGATGCTACACCAGAAAGAAACATCAACTGGAGGATTGGGTTTTGAAGACCATTCGGCGATCGGCTGTTCCATAAAATTGCTATATGCATTCCCCCAAGCTTCGCGTCTCTTCAGTTTCAGATCTTGATCCCCAACAATCTCAAGCTCTACCGAAATAACCGGTTGTTCGATTTCCTTCCCAATAGTCTCTCGCATGTCCATAAAGTTCGCCTCGCTTTAACTGCTGTAAGGCGATTCTTGCTTTGGGTTCTGCCCATTCCAAATTGCCCAAACAAATTCTCAAAACCTTGGTATAATTAGGTTTGGCTCTTTGGGCAAGGTTAAACCTTTGGGCGAAATTGCCCAAAGAACTCTGATTTACGTTTTTACTGTTGCTATGAGACAAACAGAGGGCAAAAAGAAACGAAAATTCGCTAAAAACCCCAGAACTCTCAATAATGTATTGATTTTCGTTGAAGCCTTACTTGCCGTTGTTTATGGAGTAATTCCCAAAAACCAGCTAGATACTGCATTCAACCTGCATGAGAACATCCCCGAAAACCAGCGAGGGACTCAAGTCGAGTGGGAATGGATTGATAATGAATTAATGGTCTCTGGTAAAATTTGGGAATTACACAGCAAAAGAACTGGAATTTATAAACTTGTACCAAAAGGAATTACTCTACTCGATCTGTGGAAACTCGCAGAACTTTATTGTCAATCTTGTCAAATATCTCGAAGTTTACAGACAGTCAACGGCAAGAAGAAAACAAAAGATCAAGCTAATGTTATCTATGATATTGTCTGCTGTCTAGAAGACTTAAACTTATTAACAGATAAAAGACCTTGCAGTTACAAAGAAAGTAAAAGCCCTTATTGGACATTTACTTTAAATCTTAAATATTATGAGCAAGGTTATGAACAAGCAAGGGCTGAAATATCGCAAAAAATACAACAGGATTTTCAAGATAAGTATACAGTAAATATTCATTATTATTCCCATCCACCATCCCCTGAAGTTACCATTGAAAATGAGGAAAATGCCTGCGATAACACCCTTTACCAAGCCTTACTGAAACTAGACTATAGTAAACAAGCTCGTCTATTTGAGGAGGTTGTGAATAACTGTCAAGTTGGTGCGTGCTTAATTCATGGTCTACCGGACTCAGGACAACGCTGGTTACTGAATCGCTTAATCCAAGAAGTGCCCAACGGAAACACATCTAACTTAGTCAAAAAAATTAGCTTTTCTCGACGCACTCAAGATCGTTCAATGCAGGGTATTTTTAAGGAAATATGTCGTAAATTGCAGCTTCCTCTAAACTCTTCTATAGAAAAAATCCATGACCAATTGTTGGCAATTTGGAAAACTAAAACTGTTATCCTCATTTTTAACAAACTTCATGATATTGAATCCTCGGAACGCGAAGAGTATATTGAAGAATTTTTAAATCAGTTTTGGCAACCTTTA
Source organism: Roseofilum halophilum BLCC-M91 (assembly GCF_030068445.1). Lineage (GTDB taxonomy): Bacteria > Cyanobacteriota > Cyanobacteriia > Cyanobacteriales > Desertifilaceae > Roseofilum > Roseofilum halophilum. The sequence continues at coordinate 26,804 of NZ_JAQPOK010000010.1, forward strand.
GCCAGGTTAGCGAAAAAAGGTACAACCAGCAAAAATTACCGATTGCTTTTGTTCTTAGTCGATTCAGAAGGATATACCAGCGATTGGAAAATGACTCGTCCTGAAGAGCTACTACTAGAGCTTCCCGAAGGTTGGAAACCCGAACAGTTGATAAAATTTAGGGCGATTGAGCCAATTACACGAGGAGAATTAGCGACGTGGTTAGAAAAACACCTTTGTCCTCAGAATCCAATAAAATTTACTGAAACTTTAGCGGATGAAATACTCGCTAACAGTGAAAATGGAATTCATCAATATGTTTTTGAAGAAGTTTGTTTACGTTGTAATGTTCAATGGGAGGAACAAGCGTCATCATGGCTGAAGTATTAGAATACCAATCTGGAGTATACCCACCTCAAGTAATTGAAGATGAGAATAAACGTCTTATTTATCCTTACATTCCCAGTGATGAATTGGTGGAAGCCGTTAATTTAGCCATTGTCTTAAACCGTCCTTTGTTGTTGCAGGGGGAACCGGGATGTGGGAAAACAAAATTGGCTCAAGTGGTGGCTCATCAGTTAAAGTTGCCTTATCTGTGTTGGAATATTAAATCAACCAGTCAAGCTCAAGATGGACTCTATCAATATGATAATTTAAGGCGGTTGCGAGATGCTCAGTTACTGGCGTTAAATCGGGTAACGGATGTGAAAGAAGTGGAACGAATGAGCAATCCGAAAACCTATCGCACTTGGGGAAAATTAGGGGAAGCATTTCAAAATGATCAGCGCACGGTTTTGTTAATTGATGAAATTGATAAGGCAGATATTGATTTTCCCAATGATTTGCTGTTGGAGTTGGATGAAAAGCGGTTTACGGTTCCAGAGACGGGGGAGGAAATTGAGGCCAAACAGCCCCCAATTATTTTTATTACCAGTAATCAGGAGCGAGATTTACCGGATGCCTTTTTACGGCGCTGTTTGTTCCATTATATCGAGTTTCCCGCTCAAGACCGGTTGATTGAAATTATTCGAGCCAGGTTTAATGTAGAACCGGATAATCAGTTGATGAATGTTGCAGTAGAACGCTTTCTAGAGTTGCGAGAGTTTCTGCAAGAGGAGAAAGGAGAGAGCAGTAAAAAGGTGAGTACGAGCGAGTTAATTGATTGGTTTGAGGTGCTGCGTCGTAATTCTGAAGATGAGATTTTGGCACAACTCGATGATCAGTTACCTTATTTGGGCGTATTGTTGAAAAGTTGGGACGATCATCAGCGCTATTTAAGGCAATTTGCAGAGGATGAAGATGGTGATGAAGATTAAGGAAATTCACGATCTGCCTTTGCGAAAGTTGTTTGAACAATTGCGAGAGGCGGGTTTTGTTTTGGGGATTGAGGAGTATGAGTTGCTGTTAAAGTCGTTAATGGCGGGGTTTGGATTGGCCGACCGGAAAGCATTGGCGAGATTGTGTAAGATTTTATGGGTGAAGTCCGTTGAAGAGGGGCAGATTTTTGATGATTGTTTTAATCAATTTATCGATGAAGAACCAGTTGAATCCTTGGTGACGGTTGAGGAGTCGCAGCCGGAACAATGGGAAGAGGTGACTATATCTGAGCCATTGAATCCGGAGAGAGAACTGGTGCAAGAGTTGCACCCAGATACGCCAATTCCTCAGAGTCCTGTACCTACTCCTGTGGTAGAGACTCAACCCAAAATTGAGGCAGTGGAAGAGCAAGTGGAGAGGGTTGTGGAGCCTAAAAGTTTTGGGGTACAAATTCAGGATGAGGTACAGGCTTTTAAGACTCAGCAGCACTACCGCATCCGGTTTTTATTACATTCGGATTATTTGCCAATTACGGCTCGGCAAATGAAGCAAACTTGGCGAATTTTACGCCGTCCAACACGAGAGGGGGCGTGTGTAGAATTGGATGTAAACCGAACAATTAAAGAAGTTGCCCAACAGGGATTTTTGCTTAATCCGGTGTTGGTTCCGGCGCGGGTAAATCGATCGCAGCTAGTGCTATTGTTAGATGTGGATGGTTCAATGGTGGCGTTCCATTCTTTAGGCAACCGCGTCAAGGAAACGGCAATTCGCGGGGGTCGTTTGGGGCGATCGCAGGTATACTATTTCCATAACTGTCCCATCGACCATGTTTACGGCGATCGCAGTTTCATCAACGCAGTCACGTTTGACTCTCTCCTCAGTCAGCTCTCCCCCCGTCATTCTGGGTTGCTCATCTTCAGCGATGCAGGAGCAGCACGGGGAGGATATAGTCCGGAGCGTTTAGAGTGGACGGAGATCTTTTTACGAGCTTTTCAAGAGCGGTTGCGCTATCAAGTTTGGGTGAACCCGGTTCCCCAGGAGCGCTGGTGGGGAACGACCGCAGAAGAAATTGGTAAATTAATTCCGATGGTAGAGTGCGATCGGGCCGGTTTGCAACAAGCCGTTAAGGTGTTGCGAGGGAAAAGGTAGAATCAAATTAAAAATTAAAATTGCACTCTCCCTTTCATGTCCGCTTGCGGAAAATCCCTCTCCCACTCCGATAAGCTATGGATAGGTCTCCTAGACTTGGGTGAAACCCGCCCCTACAGACCGAAAACCTTGTAGGGGCGGGTTTTACCAACCCATTACGATACTAACCATAACCTTCCTGAACCCGCCCACCCCAAGGGCTGCTATCATGCAGATAAATGATAGGAATACTATGAATGTTCAAGAAGTCCTAGATACTGCCCATAAATTGAGTTTAGCTGACCGCATCTATCTCGTCAGTCAAATTATGCAGGGAGTTGAACAAGAAACTCAACCCTCAGTAGCAGAGAAAATACCATTAGAAGACCCCATGATTGGATTGTTCTCAGGGTCGCCTGATTTATCCACGCGATGCGAGGAGATTTTACATCAAGAAATTAAAACAACTTCTGGTTTTACATGGAAAGAGTAATAGAAGAACCATGAGAATTGAAGCAGCACAACGACGAATTCAAGCCTTTGAGAGGAAATTTGATCAGCCTCACCTCTTTTTGGCGGCTCATGCGGCGCTGCCGTTGGCTTTAACTCCCGATCTCCTCTATCGAATTTGGGTAAATTTTCAGCGCGATCTTGAGGGAAAATCTTGTAAAATTCCTTGGATTGCCGTGTCCGATCTCCTCTTATCGAGTCTCTGTGATGAAGTAGGGTATGAGCTGTTTGAAATGGAGGACACCATCCGCCATGAACTCCTGCAAAAACTGAGCCAAAACCAGCGTCAACAGGTAGCTGCATTTTTGTTACAGTATGTGCAAGCAGATCTCAAAAGTCGTGATAGTTATTATCGAGAGTTTGCCCAATCTCAAAGTTGGGCAGCACAGGCTTATCTGCATCCGGAAAAGGCGATCGAGTTATTGGCAGACGCAATTAATACGGCTTATCGAGAAAATCCCGATGATTTGATGCGGTTGACGACGCTGACGGAGTTGTTCGCGCAAGATGTGCCAGAGTTCGATAAGTTGCTCATTTATGCTCGTGCGATCGGACATGCGGCACGAAATAGATTTCAGGAAACCAAGGAAGAACTGATTAAGCTAAAAATCAAAAATGGTATAACTGCTCTAAGCAATACAGTTGTAGTATCTCTCCCTCCAGAGTTATTAGACCAACCCCTCAATCAAGAAGAACAGTTTGTTCAATCATTAGTAACTGCTCGTAATCAGTATAACTATACTCACAGCTTATTAGAAGATAATCAACATTTAATGACTAAAAACTTGCTACAGACCATTAAGCAAGTGATATCTTTTATGTTGAATGAAGGAAATGAAGAGATTGCCAACTGGCTTAAGGATATTGAGGCACAAGTTTCAGAGCAAGTTGTTGAAATATCTCCCCATTTGCAACTATTTCTTGAATTATTACAAGCCATCGTAGAAACCAACACTTATGTTGATGTTTGTTATTCAATTCTGTGTAAAAACCTTGACAAATTAGATATTGAATTTGCTGAAGCAATGTCTTCTTGGTCAAGAGAAAATTTACCCGAACTGGATCGAGAAACAGTACAATTTCTGGCATCAGCTATTGGAAACTTGAGTAACGTAATTCAGAAGTTTCCGTTGGGCAGTAGAGCCGATAACATGGAGATTGCTATTACTGGCTATAACATTGGATTAACTGTTATCGATCAAGGTACTGATCCCATGTTATGGGCTAATCTACAAAATAACTTAGGAACTGCCTACTCTGAGAGGCTTAGAGGAGAGAGAGCAGAAAATTTGGAGCAAGCGATCGCCTGTTATGAAGCTGCCTTGGAAGTGTATACCCGTGAAGCTTTCCCTCAAGATTGGGCAACGACACAAAACAATTTAGGAGCAGCCTATTCCGATCGCATTCGAGGAGAAAGAGCAGAAAATCTGGAGAGGGCGATCGCCTGTTATGAAGCTGCCTTGCAAGTTTATCCTCGTTCTGCTTTTGCTGAAAATTGGGCAAGTGTACAAAATAATCTCGGCTCTGCTTATTCTAATCGTATTCGAGGAGAAAGAGCAGAAAATCTGGAGAGAGCGATCGCCTGTTATGAAAATGCCTTGCAAGTGTATACCCGTTCTACTTTTCCTCAAAACTGGGCAAGTGTACAAAATAATCTCGGCTCTGCTTATTCTAAGCGTATTCTAGGAGAGAGCGCAGAAAATCTGGAGAGAGCGATCGCCTGTTATTATAGTGCATTGGAAGTGTATACTCGTGAAGCTTTCCCTCAAGATTGGGCAACGACACAAAACAATTTAGGAGCAGCCTATTCCGATCGCATTCGAGGAGAAAGAGCAGAAAATCTGGAGAGAGCGATCGCCTGTTATGAAAATGCCTTGCAAGTGTATACCCGTTCTACTTTTCCTGAAAATTGGGCAAGTGTACAAAATAATCTCGGCTCTGCTTATTCTAATCGTATTCGAGGAGAAAGGGCAGAAAATCTGGAGAGAGCGATCGCCTGTTATGAAGCTGCCTTGCAAGTTTATCCTCGTTCTGCTTTTGCTGAAAATTGGGCAAGTGTACAAAATAATCTCGGCTCTGCTTATTCTAATCGTATTCGAGGAGAAAGGGCAGAAAATCTGGAGAGAGCGATCGCCTGTTATCAAGCTGCCTTACAGGTATATACCCGTGAAGCTTTTTCCCAAAACCATGCTGAGATCCTGTTTAAACTGGGACTGACTTACCGTGATGCAGCACAATCCAACCTCGCCTACACCGCTTTTGAACAAGCTATTGATACTGTTGAATATCTCCGTGGCGAGATTATCTCTGGAGACGAAGCTAGACGCAAGCTTAACGAAGAATGGAATCAACTCTATCAACAGATGGTAGAAGTTTGCCTAGATTTAGGCAACTATACGACTGCCCTAGAATACGCAGATCGAAGTAAAGCTCGTAACTTTGTTGAACTCCTTGCAACCCGCGAAGTCTACCCCCAAGGCATACCCCCTGCCATTCGCCAGCGCCTGCAAGAGTTGCGCCAAAGTATTGCCGCAGAAAACCAACGCCTTAGCCAAGACCCCAATCCTGATTACACCCATATCAATCAACTGCGTCAAGAATTTCAAGAAATATCTCCTTATCAACCTCTAGAGTTCTCCACAATTCAATCTCTCATAGATGAAGAAACTGCTGTTTTAGAATGGTACATTTTACACGACAGTTTTATCACGTTCATCCTTACTTCTAAAAATATCAGTGTCTGGACATCTTCCGAAGAAGATCTAAACCAACTCAATGAATTAGTAAATACCTATCTTCAGAATTACCACACCAATAAATATTTATGGCGAACCGATCTCACTCAATACCTAAAACAACTGTCCCAGACCCTACACATCACTGATATCCTAGAGATTTTATTGCAGAAGCTCCCCAACGCCAAAAAACTGATCCTTATTCCTTATCGATATTTGCACATTTTTGCCCTTCATGCTTTACCAATTATCAGTTACAATCCTAAGCTTGAAGATAAAGCTTTGCTAGAGTTTTTTCCAAAAGGCATTAGCTATGCTCCAAACTTGCAGCTTTTGAAAGATACAGCTAACCGTTCTCGACCCTATTTCAACCAGTTATTTGCTATTCAAAATACTTCAGAAGATCTGGTAATGACTGACCTAGAAGTTGAAAAAATCAAAGAATATTTTTCTCCTTCTACAGTCCTAAAAGGTGGTGCAGCAACTAAAGAAGCGGTGCTGTCCTCAGAAGCTTTATACTCTGCACATTGTATTCATATATCAGGACACGGTAACTTTAATCTTGCATCACCTTTAGATTCTGGAATTCTTTTAGCAGGTTCAGCTAATCTTGATTCCATGGATGTTTTTTCGACTAAAAGCAGTCTTCCGAGGTTTGACATGAGAAAAAATTTAACCATAGATGATATTCTTCTACGGCTAAACCTTTCTCAATGTCGTTTAGTTACTCTCTCAGCCTGCGAAAGCAGCTTTGTCGGTCTTGACACTGATGAGCATTTGAGTTTTCAAGGAGCATTTTTGCTCTCTGGTGCGAAAAATGTAGTTGGCAGCTTATGGAGTCTTCCTGATTTATCTACAGCTATTTTAATGATAAAGTTTTATCAAAATTTATTTCAAAATAAACCTGTACAATCAGCGCTTGCAGAGGCTCAAATATGGCTTAAAAATTCAAATGTTAGAGAATTAACAGAATGGCTAGAAGAATTAAACTTAAACCCCATATATAGGCTAACAAGTAGGCGATTATTTCTAGATTTTAACGAAAATGATTTACCTTTTTCCAACCCATACCATTGGGCAGCATTTACAGTCACAGGTGCTTTGTAGTAGTGCCTTATTCAATGACTAAAAACCTCAAACTTGAGTAAACATCATGACGAACTTAAACCTCTATTTTAGCCGAAGAGTAAAAAGATCGCTATGCCTAAATTAACCATCAAAGACCTAGAATATCTCCAAACCCAGCATCCCAACTATCGGATGGAATTAGTTCAAGGAGAAATTATCTTTATGAGTCCTTCCGGATTAGAATCAGAAGAAGTTGGCATCGAAATTGCCGCCCAACTTCGGAATTGGGTGCGTCCTCGTCGCTTAGGTAGGGTATCGGGTTCAAGTGGTGGATTTCGTTTACCCAATGCTGACGGAGATGTTCGCGCACCGGATGCTTCTTTTATTTTGGCTCAACGTTTACCGCGCACCACTGAAGGTTATGCTGAATTAGTGCCGGATCTAATGTTTGAAGTGAAGTCAAGAACCGATAATATCGACAAATTGCGCGAGAAAATCCAAGAATTCATCGCATTAGGAACTCAGGTAGGAGTATTGGTCGATCCGAGAACTCGGACAATGGAAGTTTATCGACTCAATCAAGACTCCGTAACGTTACATGATGGAGATATTTTCACCGTTCCTGAATTGCTCCCTGGATGGGAATTACCGGTAGTGGAAATCTGGGCCCCGGAATTTGATTAAATCGAACAGTTATCTCGCTATTATATAAATCAATGACAACTATTCTTAATTTTACGTCAGTTAAGTCGGTTTAACAAAGCGATATTCGGTCTCAAAAACCTGTTCCCAAGAGAGAGAAGAAACTTGACCTTGAATACCCATTTCGCTTTCTGCATACCGTACTGCTCTCTGGAAACATTTCTCCCAGATAGACTCAATAAAGTCTCGGTTTAAGCTAGGAACCTCTTCCTGAATATCCTCAATTTCATCTCTTGCGGATTGAATCGTAATACTCCAACTGGCCGATCGCAGCTCTGGCTGCTCGTTCCACTTGATAATGTGGCTCATGAGTCGAATTAATTGGCTTTGGATCGCTCGCTTTTCACTCCTTCCCATGGCTTCAATCAGCACTTCTAATCCCTGACTCGCTTCGCTGGGACTCCCTGCTTGCAAGCGATCTAAGATAGCATTTGCGGTTTGGTAATGGGAGTGAATGGCCAGTTGCTGCCAATCGGATAAGGTGGACATAACTTACTTCCTTTAGTGGTTTGGCGATCGCTACTTAATCTCCAACTCAACTCAACTATATGTTACAATCACACCTAAAGTCAACACTGCCCTACGCAATCCTCTTAAACTCCGACGAGAAGTTCTTATGACTCAAACGATACCCCCGCAAGACATTACTCTCGAAGAACTACAAGAACATTTGGGTCTCCAATTGACCACTGACCCTAATTTTTTTCCAGAATGGCAACAGAACTTACCTGAATTAAGCGATCGCGAAAAACAAACCCTGCAAAGAGTATGCAGTAACTACTTTAACCTAGTCAGTCGCCGTCCTCTTTTAGAAGAAGCGGTAAAAATGGTCATCCTCTCACCATTATTAGATCTGGCTGGATTTTTTCAACCCCCCTTTTCTATCCGCACAGAAACCCCCATAGACCTCTCGGTTGAAGATCGAGACTTAATCATCAGAGGTCGAATTGATGTTTTAGTCATTAAACAAAGTCTTTGGATACTGATCGTTGAGGCCAAAAGTACCAAAATTGATATCATGGAAGCAGTGCCTCAAGCGCTCTCTTATATGCTCAAAAATGGTAAGCAGAACCAACCTATCTTTGGGTTTTTGCTCAATGGTCGAGAATTTGTCTTTGTTAAACTTCAATCTTCCAATCCGCCCATCTATAGCCGCTCTTACGCCTTATCGATTGAAAGACCCCATGAACTAGAGCAAGTCTTATCCGTACTCAAAACCATCGGTCAACTGGCTTAAATAACCTCTTAAAAGATGCGATCGCCATGCCTAAACTAACCATCCAAGACCTAGAATCTCTCCAAACCCAGCATCCTATGGATTAGAATCAGATGAAAAAGAGGGATATGAACTGAGTATGGGTTGCCCTACATTCTGCTATAATCAAAGATACTTCGGTTCTGGTGGGGAGCAGCCATCAGAGGTAACGGGGAAAGTTTGGTGCAAATCCAACGCTGTCCCGCAACTGTAAGGAGATGGAGAAAACATAAATCATCTCCAAGTCAGGATGCCCGCCAAAGTGAGTCTGTTTAATCACCATTCTGCGAGGTACAGAATCATGCATAAAATTCCCGTAACCATTATCACTGGATTCCTGGGCGCAGGAAAAACGACCCTGATTCGTAATTTACTCCAAAATAATGAAGGGCGCAAAATTGCGGTTTTAGTGAATGAATTTGGCGAAGTTGGCATTGATGGGGACTTGTTGCGCTCCTGTCAAGTTTGTGATGAAGACGAAGACCCGAATAATAATATTGTGGAACTGACGAATGGCTGTCTGTGTTGCACGGTGCAAGAGGAATTTTATCCTACGATGCAAAAGCTATTGGAACGACGAGACGATCTCGATTCGATTGTGATTGAAACCTCTGGACTGGCACTGCCAAAACCTCTGATTCAAGCGTTTCGCTGGCCGGAAATTCGCAATGGGGCAACGGTTGATGGGGTGGTGACGGTGGTGGATACCCACGCTTTAGCTACGGGGACTTTAGTGGGAGATTTAGAGGCATTGGAGGCACAGCGAAAAGCCGATCCGAATCTGGATCATGAAACTCCGATTGAGGAATTATTTGAAGATCAATTGGCTTGTGCGGATTTGATTTTACTCACAAAAAGTGATTTAGTGGATGATTTGGGTTTAGAGCAAGTGCAAAACTGGTTGAAACAGGAGGTTTCGGCTTCTGTTAAACAGGTGGCTTGTCATCAAGGGCAAATTGATAGTGCAGTTTTATTGGGCTTTAATGCGGCAGTTGAGGATCATTTGGATTCTCGTCCGAGCCATCACGATCATGAAGAAGAGCATGACCATGATGACCATATTAATTCAGTGGAGATTGTGTGCGATCGCCCCTTCGACCCCAAAAAACTCACCCAAACCCTACAACAGTTCGTCCAAAACCACGAAATTTACCGCATTAAAGGCTTTGTTCAAGTGCCGAATAAGCCCATGCGCTTAGTTCTCCAAGGAGTCGGCAACCGCTTTGACACCTTTTATGACCGCCCCTGGCAACTCAACGAACCGCGTCAAACCCGGCTCGTCTTCATCGGTCGAGACCTGGAGCGTCAACCCATTGAAAGTCTATTGGAAGGTCTCAACTAACGCTAATATTGGGTATGCTCAGAGGAGTTAATCCTTGTCACCATCTGACGATTCTTGCATATCAGACTCAGATTCGGAAGTAGCAGACTCGGAACCCGACTCTTGAGAAACTGGCCTTGGTTTCGACAGATTTGGCTTCCCACCGGGTTTACCCTTGCCTTTGGGTTTGCGGTCTTTTAAGCGGTCTTTAACCTTTCTCGCTTCGAGTACCACCAACATCTTACCCTCACGACCCAAAATAAAATCCCAAAACTCCCCTAAAGTTGCTTTTGGTTCCCCTGGTAATATCCCCTGAAACGTGATCTTAAAGGGTTTTTCTAACTTAGAGCTGGGATCTTTGCGATTGGGATTAATACGGACAGCAACTCTACCACTATAATTAAAAATAATCTGCCCCCGCACCGAAAAGACATCACCACTGAGGTTATCCGGGATGGGGTTCAGGGCATTGCGAAGGATAAAATGATAGCCTGCTTCGCGATCGGGTTTCGTCCAACACCGAAACCAATGGAACTGTTCCAAATTATCATCTTTTTCCAACCACTTAAAAAAATAACCCCAACGGATAGAAGCAGGGAAAAACTCGTTATCCTCTGTAACAATTAGTCCTCTAAGTTGGAATCCTTTGTCATCGGGTTGAGGGATATAGCGCCCCCAAATCAAACCGGTACTCCGATATTGGATATCGGATTCTGGAGGACAAATAAGGTTACTAATATTACTCTTATCTTGACTATTGGACAAGGTTCTTTTCAGTAAGTAAGGTGGACGGTTCTCTCCTCAGCAGGGAGAGGGATAGGTATAGAGGATTGAAGACCCCACTGGAAAACTAGAAGATAGCTTTCCCCAAAGGTAAACCTGTTCCATTGTACCTTGTGAAGGCAACGACAAGGGCCATGTCCTGACCCCTTTCAACCTCTAGGAAACTAGGGATCGTCAGCTATTGCCTTAACTCTCACTTCCGTTGTAGGGTGGGAAATAGTCATTAAATCTAACCTCACTAAACTTTCTATAGACTAGCTCTGAGCAGGGAACGCTTCCTCCAATGGCAACTAAACATATTTTGATGATCGATGATGAAATGGATATCCGAGAAATTGCTCGGATTAGTCTAGAAAAGTTGAGGGGGTGGCAGGTAACCGCTACAGAGTCTGGATATGAAGGGGTAGAGCTGGCAGAAAAACACCAACCCGATGTGATTCTCTTGGATGTGATGATGCCTGATATTGACGGGAAAGAGACCCTAAAGCTCTTAAAAGCCAATCCTAACACCCGTCATATTCCCGTAATTTGGTTAACTGCACAAGTTCAAAATACTCATCGTAAATCTGCTGCATTAGGTGTAATCGCAGTTTTAATTAAGCCCTTCGACCCTTTAGAATTACCCAATCAAATCGAGGAAGCTCTAGCGTCCCAGCAAGAGGGATAATTTAGAAATTCATCAAGACTCGTGACTCGATCATCTGGTATCATTTAGAGAATAATAAACAACAATATTAGGGATTGGTGCAAATCAAGGGATGGCTGATGCTTTCACAAGAATTTCACATTCCCTATCTAAGGTAAAGGTGATGATGACTAAACGAACAACTGATAGGGGCGATCGCGATCATGGATAAGCAAAATTTCAGATCTGATTGCCCGGATTTTGACCCCGAACTCTCCCTGGACGAAGCAATTATGCTATTGAGTCATGAACTCCGCACCCCCCTCACCTCGATTCGAGGTGTCGTTCGATTAATGCAAAGTGGCCATGTGAACCCGGAATCAGCCGAAGGAAAGTATATGTTGTCCATGGCAATTAAGAATATTGGCCGCTTGGAGCGCTTGGCCCAAACCATTGAACACCAACCCACCCTTCCACTGACCCTATTTAAGAAAGAAGACTTAGAAAAAATTCAAATAGAATTGGATCTCAAGCAAGCAATTGAGAAAGAAGAGTTACATTTAGTTTATCAGCCCATTGTCTCTTTATCTCCGAGAAAAATCATCGCCTTTGAAGCCCTCATTCGTTGGCATCATGGGACAAAGGGATTAATTTCACCGACCGCATTTATTCCGGTGGCCGAAGAAACCGGTCTGATTCACGATATTGGCCAGTGGGTGATTCGTCAATCCTGTCACCAGCTTAAGAGATGGAAGAAGAACATCCCCTCAGATTATTCATTACTGATGAATCTGAATTTGTCCCCTCTCCAGTTACTTCATCCCCAGTTTGTCGATCAGTTGCAATCCTTGATTAAAGAGTTGGAAATTGAACCCCATGAAATCCGTTTAGAAATTACGGAAACCATGTTAATGGAAAATCTGGAAGTGGCAACGAATACGATTCAAGAATTGAGAAATGTGGGCTTTCAGTTTGATATTGATGATTTTGGGACAGGATATTCGTCTTTAAGTCGCCTAAAAAATTTAGCGGTGAATGGCTTAAAAATAGACCGATTTTTCCTCAAGGAGCAACAGTGGAATTTAATTAAAGCGATCTTGTTGATCGCCTCGGATGTGGGCTTAGATGTGATTGCTGAAGGTGTAGAAACAGTAGAAGACTTTGAAAGGCTTAAAGAGTTAGGGTGTCAGTATTTTCAAGGCTATTTCTTTTCTAAACCGATTGACGAACATTTGGCGATCGCCTGGATGGAAAATCAACTCACTTGTCCCATTTGCTAGTACAGAGAGGGTGGAGGAAGCGCTTCAACCTTGAAAAACTATCAGAACCTGGTTTCAGGGCATTCTCAGGAGTTCCTCAGAGTTCTATGAGAGGATAACCTATAAGTGCTAGTCAGCACCCCGCTCTAAAGAGACGGCGGCTCACTGCCTCGTTAATTTAGGTAGCTGACCCGCCTAAGCCCCTAAAGGGCTACGTTGCATTTAAGAGCCAAAGTTCTCACCTTGGAATGCCTCGCCAGTTCCGAGCTTCTG
>NZ_JAQPOK010000011.1 GCF_030068445.1 Roseofilum halophilum BLCC-M91
GATGTTATGAGGTACAGTAATCGAAATGTTCCTTGAGAGTGTTGTCCCATGAAAAGCCTGAAGAATGGGCACGCATAGCGTAAAAAATGGTTTTCCCATTACCCATTACCCATTACCCATTACCGCGCGAAGCGCTGTAAATAGAGTTAATCCGGACGCACTGAGCAATTTTCTCGCCCATAATTCACTTCCTTATTTCCTTGGGGATTGATCCACACACACCAAACCCCATCGGCTTGATGAATGCGCCAGCGATGCATGACTTCGGCATATAGGGTGAAAATCAATAATAAGCCGATACAGCTAAAACCAATGGTGATTAAAATTCGGTCTCGATCCATGTGCAATTAACAATTAAAATGAATAATTAACAATGTTTCTTTCTATAGGCGGCTAATCGTTTTTCATGAGCAGCTTTTAAGAGCTTTAGGCAATAGGGATCAAGATCTTTACGCCACCGGACTTGAGAGCCTCTAATTTCTACGCCATGCTCTTCTAAACATTTGAGCCATCCGCGACGGGTTTGGATCGCTTTCCAATCCTCGAAAAGTCCCCATTTTTCTTCTTGTAAACTCAGTTTCTGGAATTTGGCAAATTGGGGATAGGTGCAATCGATAAATTGTTCTTTGCGGTGCAAGATTGGGGGATTGGGATGATCCTCATAGCTTTCATAATAGACGGCTAAATCCCGTAGGTCAATTTGCAGGATGGTTTTTAAGAGGGGGTGAGGGGTTTGGTCAAAATCGGGATAAAAGAGATAGGAAATTTTAGGAAGATTGAGGTGAAATTTAATTAGGGTTGCTCCTTTGAGTCTGCCAATGGTGCGGTTGGCACAGCCTTCATATAGGCGTAAACGGGGATCGAGGGAGTCGAGATAACTGGCATGAACGGTGAAGGATTTGGGGGTGAATTTACCGATGGGGGAGTTCTGACAGCAGCGAGAAATAAAGTCTAAATCGCCTAAGCTAAAGAGCATTTGATCGGCTAAAATACAGGCGCTTTTATAACTGCCAAATAAGCTTTGAATGTCTTGACGGATGGTGGGGGAGAGGTGACGAAATTGGGGGCGATCGCCAAAATGAGAGAGAGCGAGATAGACGAGGAAATCCTGGCGGCGCGAGGTAGCTATTTTTTCCCATTCGTCTTCTTCGGTGACTTGGAGGATGAGTTTAAAGGCGCGGCGAAATGTGCCAAATTCCTCTAATATAGGGGCTTGTGTGGCTAACTCTCCTTGTTTCGGGAGTCGCCCGCGATCGGTTACAAATGCCATTAAGGGAGCTAGTAATTCCTGGTAGTCTTCAAACCGACGGACTTCTATACGGATGCGAGGGGTAGAGAGACGGGAATGGAAGCGGGAGGCGCGGAAAATCTCCGCTTGGGTGCGATCGCGAAATACGAAGTAAATCCCTAAATCTACGGGCACTGCATCGACCTCTAAGACCTGATCGATATAGGTTTTCAGCTCTTCCTGCTCGTAGTATTTCTGGAACGTATTGCGCTGGGTAATGACTCCATCAGCATAGGCCATGAGGCGATCGCTTGCCTCACTGATCAACACCTGCGCCGACACCACCAACACCTTTTGGGTTAACTCCCACGCCTTCACCAGCGCTTCCCGGCGTTCTCCCCGATCTTCAATCACATTAATCACATAGCCCAAATTAACAATATCAGCCTCATAAAGCGGCGTATCCGGGCGATAATAGGGGTCCCATCCACCACTGCTATACCCCTTGCGGGCAACTTGTTTAATATCCTCCCCATACCCACAACCATAGTCAAAAAACGTCGTTTCTGGGGTAAATAACTCCGCCTCCAGAGCCAACCGCATGGGCCGGGATAACTCCTTGCGTACCATAGCCGCTTTATAGCGCTCAATCACCGGTGCATAGGTCGTATTGATGGTGTGTTCCATCGCAACCACCCGATGATCCTCAATGTTCACCCGATGCACCGATAACCACTTTTGCCAATGCTTCAATGTGCCAATGGAAAACCCACTGCGCTTATTTAAGAGTCCCCATTCTTCTTCCTGTCGAGTGAGCTGGGCAAACTTCTCATAGTGGGGATAGTGGGGCGTAACAAAGGTTTCTTTGCGGTGCAAAATAGGAGGATTTTCGCTGTTGCGGTAGTCGCGATAAACCGCTTTTTCCTGAGTAAAGTCTACCTGTAAACTGGCGTGCAGCCGGGGATGGGGGTCGGGGTCAAAATCGGGATAATACAGATAGGAAATCTTGGCTTGATCCAGGTGAAATTTAATTAATGTGGGTAGTTCCATTTCTCCGGCAATTTGACGGCCGAGAGTTTCGTACTCTTGCAGTTGAGCATCAAGAGCATCGAGAGCCGTAAAATGAACATAAAGGGCATTAGGTAGGCGTTTGCCGATCGCACTCTGTTGGCAGAGGCTTACCATGTCAGCATGAGAGACCATCGCTTGGGAGAGAGAACAGGTTTTTTCCTAGTGTACCTGGATTTGAAAACGGTAGAAGTTCCTGAATTGAGGTCACAGGGTCAGTAGTCATTGAACTGAATGGAGGTACTACAGATGACTGAGAAGCCATGCGCTCCTAGTCATCGGTTACAATTAATGCAATCCAGGATAAGGAAAGGAAGATGGCTGATGAAATGGCTCAATATCATTCCCAGGTAGATGGGGAAATTAAGGGGTTGTCTATTGGTACGGGCAACGTTATCTACAATTACTTCTACAGCCATCCCAGCCCAACCACAAATGAGGACGTTACCGAAACCGATACCCTTCCTTGTCCCTATCGAGGATTATTTCACTTTGGCCCCAAGGATGCAGAATACTTTTTTGGCCGGGATGACTCTATTAAAAAACTCTATCAAGCCACTCAAACGCGCAATTTTATTCCCGTTTTGGGTGCGTCGGGCAGTGGCAAATCTTCCGTGGTGTTTGCGGGGTTAGTGCCGAAACTGGAAGCGGAAGGATCTTGGCAGTTTACTTATTTTCGCCCTGGTGTAATTCGCAAAGACAATAAACAGGAAATTCCCGATCCATTTTATGCTCTGGCTACGGCCCTGGTTCCTCTATATGTGCCTGATGCGGATGAAACCGAACAACTGAAGCAGGGGAGACGATTGGCTGAGTCCCTCCGCAGTCGGGAGATTTTGCTATCGGATGTGATTACTAGGATTCAACGCCATTATCCTGGCGATCGCCTCCTCTTAATTGCCGACCAATTTGAAGAACTCTATACCCTTTGTACCGACCCAAAAGTTCGCCATCAATTTCTCGATATTTTAATTGACAATATCTATACCCCTAGTGCCGATTCTCCCTTAGTGTTGGTGCTGACGATGCGGGCTGATTTTTTGGGTAATGCCTTGTCCTATGCTTCCTTTGCCCAAGTGCTGAATGATGACATGAAGTTGGGGGCGATGAATCATACGGAACTGCGTGATGTCATTGAGAAACCGGCACAAAAACTAGGGGTAACCTTTGAACTGGGTTTAGTGGAAACCATTCTTGATGATGTGGAAGATGAACCCGGAAATTTACCCTTACTAGAATTTGCCCTTACCGAACTGTGGAAGGGACGCAAAGGGAAGAAAATTACCCATCTAGCTTATCAAGACATCGGCAAAGTTCAGGGCGCTTTAACTCGTCATGCCGATCGCATTTTGAGCAAGTTGACTCCAGAAGAAACAAAAGCAGCCCAACGGATTTTTCTGAAGTTAGTCAATCTCGGAGAAGGAACCGGAGACACCCGCAGACAGGTGACGCAAGCGGAAATCGGAGTATCGAATTGGCATTTTGTCAAGCAATTAGCCGATAATCGCTTAGTGGTCACCAGCGATACCAACAATCAAGAAACCGTGGAAGTTATCCATGAAGCCCTAATTCGGAATTGGTCTCAACTGAGGGAATGGATTGACGAAAGTCGGGAAGCAATGAGAACCGCACGGAAAATTGAGGCTGAGGCTAAGGAATGGGAAACTCAAGGCAGAAATAAGGGTTATCTGCTGCAAGATCGACGGTTAAGAGATGCTAAGGAGTTTATGCAATTTGACCATACAGAAGTCGAGTTATCTGAGTTGGTTAAAGATTTTATCAAGGCGAGTCAGTGGAAACAAAGAAGATCGGGTTTTATGGAAATAATGTTAGTATTTGTAGCATTAGTCTTCTTATTGGGATCGTTGCGAGTGGCTTTTGATTGGAGTGCGATCATGTTAGTAAAACACATTCTTATTCAGGATACTTGCACAAATCACTGGCTTACTGACTGGGTTAAGAGTCCTCTGCTCAGATATTTTTTATGGTCTCAAGAACACCAAAATATATCAAACATGAAACTTTGTAAGTTGAATCTATCAGGTGTCATTGATTTGTCAAATAATCCAGGACTTTATTTAGAGAACGTTGATTTTTCTAATACCAACCTGAAAGATAGTAAATTTCCTGAAATTCACTTTTCTGACTCTAACTTCACAAATGCTGAATTTGAAGATGCCAATCTTCAAAATACTCACTTTATGTCTTCGCCTCTTGATAAAGCAAACTTTAAGAACGCTGATTTAAAAAATGCAGTTTTTTCAAATGTTACACCCAAACAAATTTCCTTTAATACCAACAAACTTGAAGGTATTATTTTTATTAATTCTGATTTATCGGATCTAGCAAATGACGAGAACATCACCAAAAAGATAAGTTCGGGAAGTATTAAGATTTGTTGCTCAAAACTTTCTGGAAATTTGATGAAATATTCTCACAGAGATTGCAAAGATCCCAAGGTATCTCAATTGATAGACTATCCTGCATATTGTAAGACTCCAAGATAGAGCACCAATTTCGATCATCCATTTCAATTGCAACAATCATACTATTACCTTCAGTTGGCACATGCCATTATCGTCTTTTATACACTCGAAAGATTGATTATAACTGAGTAATTCACGATCGCAAGAGCAAGACTCAAATTCTCCTAAAGCTTCAGTCGCCATTTCAGAAATTTTTGCATTTCCAGAATTCATTGCTGCAATGAGAACTCGCGTTGCCAGCTTTTGATATTCTTTCACTTTCAGCAAGCTCTTAGCTGCATAAATGTGTTGTTTCCGAATTTTTGGAGAACTTTTCCTTTTTGCTGGTTCAACTAAAGTATGTAGGGCTGCTTTTAATGTTTCTTTATCGCCGGTATTCTTTAAATTCTCAGCGTCCAGTTCTGCTTTCACCCCAAGCAATATATTTTCAACGACTCGCTCTTTTGCCTTTTCCAGATCGTCATCTTTCGGTTCATGGTTCAGACTGCGATCGATTTCTTGTACACAAGCAACTAAGGCTAGAATGCTATCAGTTCTTGGCGATCGCGAACTAAAATGATGCTCTGATAGCGAAAGCTGGACTTCTTCAATTTCTCCAGCGTCAATCTTGCGCTTGATGATGGCATCAAATTCATTGCGAATCTCGTCTAACTTTTCTCTGAGCTTGGGATAATTAGCAGACATTTTAGGTTTCCTCTTCGATGAAACAGGGTTCGATATAGTGGGTTCAGGAGTAGATGAAAATAAGGTAACGCTTGAGGGTTCAAGTCCAACCGCTTCGTCAATCACAGAGGGGTTAGAAGCGGGGGAAGCGATGGGTGGAGGATCTGCCGTTACATCTGGTTTAATTGCTTGAACGGCTTCCCAGGCGTTGGCTAAACCATATCCAGTGTGGATGTCATGGCCAATGCCAACCTGATATCTTGGATCGGCCTTTGATTCCAAAGTCACATCAGTGGCCGTTTTTTCCAAAATCTTTTTAATTTCTGCTGGAGATAAATTGGGAGCAATTTGTTTAATTAAAGCACAAATTCCAGCTAATTGGGGAGCTGCTGCGGATGTGCCGCTAAAAGCCGCCCAGCCATCGTTAGCAGTTGTGCCATCTCCCCGTTGGGCATATTGATCGTCCGTTTGACATCCCGGTGGAATGGGCAACATCAGATACTGACCGTGGGGAAGATGTCCCACCAAACCACAAACATCGGGAACCGTGCGATCGCGATATACGGGACTGATAAAGCCACTGCTATAACTACTCGCTTCGAGTTCGTGCCGATGAGACTCATCCAAAGGCATGTAAACCCCTCCAGCAGCAATCACGTCTGGATGTTGGGCGGGAAATCCCCAATGACCGTTACCGGCAGCGAAAATGACGACGATGCCTTGATTCACAGCATCGGCAACTAAGCTGGCTAAGATTTTGTTATAAGGAGATAGGGTGGGGCTGCTTTGGTGGATGCCCCAACTACAGGAAATGATGTCGGGTTTTAGGGCGATCGCCGCTCGCAATGCCGCAACAGAATTCAGATTCCGTGAAGGCCGCTTATACAGGGCCACATCTGCTTTGACCATGGTAAAGTCTACCTCTGGCGCAATGGCAAACAAGTTGGCTGACTCTCCTGTTCCATGGCCGTGATCGTCTTTTTCGGGTTCCGATGAACCGGGAGCTAAGACTACCTTTCCTTGATATTGATTGCTTTGAAAAAAGGGATGGCGATACCAACCGGAGTCTACCATCACCACTTTTACCCCCCGGCCGGTAATTCCGAGCTGATGCAGGCGATCGCTCTTTAACCCCTTAGCAATATTGTCTGGTGCATAAAGATAACGGGATTGGTCAGTAAAAGGGGGAAACTCTGCCGGAATATTGGGGCGAATGGCATAATAAATCGGTTCATTTAGGGCAATGCCTGCCAGATGATTCGTCCAATTACTTTCAGATATATCTATTTCGCCTTGGGGTTTATTGTCCAAAGAGTCCAGATAAGTCCCCACAGCGAATTCCCCAAACTCTTTGTTAACCCGGCGCTCAAATGCTCTCAGACGGGTATTAAATTCTTGCTCGTATAATTCTGGCGGCCCGGCAATACTAATGGAGGAGCGACCCACGGATAAGACTTCAAATTTTGCATTTCGCAGACGATTTTCTGTTTCTTTGAGTAAACGCGGGTCAGCATCAAACTCAGAGAGATTTTTACTGGTCACCAGGGTGGAAGAGGATAAGTGAGATTCTCCCGTTTCCGAAATGAGAACGGCTTCTGCATAGACTTTTGGTGGTAACTCTGCGGAACTGTGCCGATACATCGAGTTCTTTTTTCCCATTCTGAGAACACGATTCTAACTTACCGGTTTAGATCGACCTAAAAATCTTAATATTTATTTTGTAGTGTTCAATATTTTATATCAAGTCCGGTTTCCGCAAGCGGACATGAAAATGGGATTCAAGAAGCGGGCAAGATGCCCGCACTCCCTATTAAGCAGGAACGGTGATTGTTTGACTACCCGCGAGGTCGAAGGCGGCGTGAATGGCTTGCAAGGCTTTTACGCCAGAGTCTTGATCGACGACACAACTGACTTTAATTTCGGAGGTGGCGATCATCTGAATGTTAATCCCTTGTTTAGAGAGGGCGGCAAACATCATGGCGGCGACACCGGGATGATGAACCATTCCTGTACCTACGGCGCTGACTTTGGCGATCGCCTCATCGACGACGACTTGTGATGACCCCCAGTCTGCGGCTAGTTTCTCTAACAGGGTGCGAGCTGCTTGGGCATCGGCTTGGGCGACGGTGAAGGCGATATCGCGGGTATAGAGGCCATTAATCACCCGACAGCGTTGGGATTGAATAATCATATCCACGCTGATGTTATGCTCTGCTAACAGTTTGAACAATTGGGCGGCGGTTCCTGGGCGATCGGGCACATGGCGCAGGGCTAACCGGGCTTGTTTCAGGTCGAGGGCTACGCCTCGGACGGGAGGCTGGCTGCTGGCGGGGATCTCCTTGGCTGCCTGAACTTGTACGTCAAAGGTTTGACAGAGAATGGCGACGGCGCGATCGCACTCTGTGGCTTCGACAACGCAACTCACCTTGACTTCTGAAGTCGAGATCATCTGGATATTCACCCCCCCTTCGGAGAGGGCGGTAAACATTTCTGCTGCCACTCCCGGTCGGCCAATCATGCCCGCGCCAGCGATACTAATTTTGGCGATATTGTCCTCCACCATCACCTCGGCATTATTCAGGCTAGACTCTTGGGAGAGAACCGGTAAAATGGCATTAGACACGGCTTCCGCCCGTTTCAGGGAGTCTGTGGTGACGGTAAAGGCGATATCATTGGTTTGCCCTTCGTGAATTGATTGGATAATCAGATCCACGTCTAGATTTTGGTCGCCAATTTCGCCGAATAACTGAGCCGCTACCCCTGGGCGATCGGGGACGCGCAATAAAGAGACCTTAGCTTGATCTGTGTCAAACTCCACCGCATCCACCGGATGCACCAACTCCAACCCCTCCAAGGGACGGGGGAAGGGTTTGGGAGAGGTTACTTTTGTACCCGGATCGTCCGTCCAACTGGATTTAACCACTAAGGGAATGCCGTAATTTCGGGCAATTTCAACGGCCCTCGGATGCAAGACCTTAGCTCCTAAACTGGCTAATTCCAGCATCTCATCGCTGGTAATTTCGCTCATCAGTTGGGCCTCAGGAATTAGGCGCGGGTCAGCCGTTAAAATACCGGGGACATCCGTATAAATTTCGCATAGATCTGCTTTCAGGGCAGCCGCCAAAGCCACGGCCGAGGTATCCGATCCGCCCCGTCCTAGGGTCGTAATTTCTACATCAGGATTTTTAGTATCCCTATCCTCAGAAACAGCAATTCCTTGGAAACCAGCCACAATTACCACTTGCCCTTCCCCCAGATGGCGCTCGATTCGTTGGGGATTGATGTTGAGAATACGGGCGCGGGTGTGCTGATTGCACTCCGTGACGATGCCCACTTGAGCGCCGGTCAAGGAGATGGCGGGTTGGTATATTTCTTTGAGAGCCATACTGAGGAGGGCGATGGACACCTGCTCGCCAGTCGAGAGTAACATATCCATTTCTCGGCGGCAGGGGTTAGCGGAAATTTCTGAGGCGAGTTTGACTAATCCATCGGTGGTTTTGCCCATAGCTGAGACGACGACTACCACAGAATTACCGGCTTTTACCGTTTGCTGTACGCGATTGGCAACCGCTTGGATGCGATCGACTGTACCGACGGAAGTGCCACCATATTTTTGTACGATTAAGGCCATATGTCTTGTTCCCCTGCCATGCTTACAAACCTGATATTAATCAGACGAAGGGTGCATTTTACCCCATGGAGCCATTAGCTAAAACCAGCTATTGGCAGTTAGCTTAACTAATGTACCAGAAATCTACTGGATCGATCGGCGATCGCTCCCTAAATGCTGGGTTTATTCAAATGAGGATCAGCAAGACAATAACGGTCATGAAGGCAAGAATGAGAGCTGAGGAGCGATCGCCATCGCTATGGTACGATCGCTCTCGACGATCCAAAGAGCGCTCTAACCCACATTTTAGGCAAACGTAGCGGCGGGGGTTTTTCGGGTCTTGTACAAAAGGACAATAGTTTTGGGAACAATCAGTTAAACAAGTTTTGCCAGACATAAGCACAAGTCCTCAACCCTTATGCCGATCTTATGCAGGGGGTTTGAGGTTCTTTCCGGATGTTTGGGGATATTTTTTTGTCTGGACTAGGATTTAGCTGTTTGTTGTTTGGCTTTCCAAATAGTGTAAATCAAGAGAGCCGTCGCACCAGCCGCGTAGCCATAGCCACTGGGAATCCCGGAAAAAGCGAGGGCGAGACTGCCCACCCAGAGAGTCAGGGCATAGATAAACAGAACCGTTAACCGATGGGATAAACCCGCATTGAGAAGACGGTGATGGAGGTGGCGTTTATCGGCGATAAAAGGCGATCGCCCATTGAGCAGGCGATCGAGAATTACAGCCGACATATCCAAAAGAGGCACAGCCAAGATCAGATAAGGTAACAATACGGCTGTTACTGCGGTGGTTTTCACCAACCCAATCACCCCCACACCCGCCAGAGTAAAGCCCATAAAATAGGCTCCCCCATCGCCCATAAAAATCTGGGCAGGATTGAAGTTATAGCGCAGAAAACCCAGCGCTCCACCCGCCAAAGCCGCCGCAATTAGAGCGGCTGCGGATTGATCCATAAACAAGCTCACAATCAGCATCACTACCGCCGCAATCCCACAGACTCCGGCTGCCAAGCCATCTAAGCCATCAATCCAATTAATCGCGTTCACCATTCCCACCAACCACAAGATAGTAATGGGAATACTAATCCAATCCGGTAGGGTTACCAATCCCATAAAGGGAATACTTAAAAAGTTGATTTGTACCCCCACCTGCCATGCACCGAGGGCAACCACCACTTGCATCAACAAGCGGGAAAAAGGAGACAAGCTAAAGAGATCGTCGGCTAAACCGATCGCAAAAAAGGCTAAACCGCCAATGGTTACCCCCCATACTTCATATTCTTTATCAGGGGGCAAAATCCCAAATCCACCCGCCCACCAGACAATTAATAGAGCGGTGAGCGTACCCAGAAAAATCGAAACTCCTCCCAACCGTACCATGGGTCGGGAGTGAACTTTGCGTCCACTGGGTTGGTCAACTTTCCCGCTTTTCAGGCCAATATGTTTGACGATGGGGGTACTCCCAAGGACAACTAACGTGGATACGGCGAAGGCAATCAGATGGTACATCTGTAAGGGCATCTGAAATTCTGTGGATAAGACCGAGAGCAGAGTCAAGGCTTTAATTAGGGGGTCTACTAGGGTTCTACTACATTTCAGACATCATTGATTACAGATGTCAAGGAATGGGTAATGGGTAATGGGGAATGGGGAATAGGGCATGGGGAATAGGGAATGGGGAATAGGGCATGGGGAATAGGGCATGGGGAATAGGGCATGGGGAATGGGGAATAGGCAAGAGGCAAAAGGCAAGAGGCAAAAGGCAAGAGGCAAAAGGCAAGAGGCAAGAGTTAATTCTCCATATCTTCTCCGCGTCCCCGTGTCCCCGCGTCCCCGCGTCCCCGTGTCCCCGCGTCCCCGTGTCCCCGCGTCTCCGTGTCCCCGCGTCTCCGTGTCCCCGTGTCCCCGTGTCCCCGCGTCCCCGTGTCCCCGTGTCCCCATCACACCAGGGCAGGAGTGCGAATTTCTAGATGGGGATAGAGGGGGAAGCGATCGCACAGGGTGGCGACTCGGTTTTTACACTCTTGGCGGACGGCTTCATCCTCTGGATTGAGCAGCAAGTCGCTAATAATATTACCAATCTCCGTAAATTCCCATTCTCTCATCCCCCGTGTTGTCATGGCAGGAGAGCCTAAGCGCATTCCACTGGTGACAAAAGGTGATTCGGGATCGAAGGGAACGGTATTTTTATTAGCCGTAATATTGACCGTACTGACCAATTTATCGGCCTGTTTACCGGTCATGCTTACAGAGCGCAGATCCACGAGCATTAAGTGGTTATCTGTACCTCCAGAAACAATTTTCAGCCCCCGGTTTTGTAGTTGCTTGGCTAGGGCAGCCGCATTTTTGATCACTTGCTCGGAATAGTCCTTAAACGCTGGTTGTAGGGCTTCTCCAAAGGCTACTGCTTTGGCTGCAATCACATGCTCTAGGGGGCCGCCTTGGGTTCCAGGGAACACGGCTTTATTGAAGGCTTTACCCAGTTTATTATCATTGGTCATGATTAACCCACCCCTGGGGCCGCGTAGGGTTTTGTGGGTGGTGGTGGTGACCACATGGCAATGGGGAAGGGGGTTAGGATGGTGTCCGGTAGCGACTAAACCGGCAATATGGGCAATATCGGCCAGCAAGTAGGCTCCCACTTCATCGGCGATCGCCCGAAATTTTTCAAATTCTATAGTTCTTGGATAGGCAGAATAACCACAGATAATCAGTTTGGGTTTATGTTCTAGGGCAATTTCCCGAATTTGGTCAAAATCTAGGCGTTCGGTTTCCTTATTCACACCATATTGGGCCACCTCAAACCATTTACCCGATACATTCACCGGCGATCCATGGGTTAAATGGCCACCATGGGACAGATCCATACCTAAAATGGTATCGCCTGGTTCTAGTAGGGCTAGGAAAACGGCAAAATTGGCTTGGGCCCCGGAATGGGGTTGGACGTTTACATTAGCCGCACCAAACAGTTCTTTGGCCCGGTCAATGGCCAGTTGTTCGATTTGGTCAATAAATTCACAGCCCCCGTAATAGCGTTTTTGGGGCAGTCCTTCTGCATATTTATTGGTCAAAACTGAGCCTTGGGCTGCCATAACCGCAGGTGAAGCGAAGTTTTCACTGGCAATGAGTTCTAAGTGTTCCCTCTGCCGTCCTAGTTCTTTTTGTAGCAATTCGGTAACGGTGGGGTCAGTTTGGTTTAACAAGTCTAGGTTGGATAGATTCGTTTGACTCACGGGTTGTGTTTCCTCGTATAGGCACAATGATCTAGTTTAAGGCCAAAGGGGGAGGGATTGAGGAATCGGTAATGAGTAAGTCAGTTAATTTGGGTTGGCATCTCCAGGATATGCTATATTGAGCGACTTCCAAGATTACCACCTGAACATGACTGTTACTGCCCTCTTAGGAGCTATTGAACTGGGTTTACTCTATAGTCTCGTCGGCCTAGGCGTTTATCTCTCGTTCCGTATCCTGGATTTTCCCGATTTAACGGTTGATGGCAGTTTTCCCCTGGGGGGAGCTGTCGCAGCCACTTTGATTGTCAATGGGATGCATCCGATCGCCGCTACGGGGGTGGCGATCGCTGCTGGAGGCCTTTCAGGGGCTTGTACCGCTTGGTTAACTGTACAATTCAAGATTCTGAATTTGCTCTCTAGTATTCTCACCATGATCGCCCTCTATTCCCTCAATTTGCGAATCATGGGTCGCCCCAATGTGCCCCTGCTGGGGGAGTTCACCCTCTTTAGTCCCTTCAATAGCCTCCCTTTGCCCCGTCAAGTGGTGATTCCGGTGATTTTGGCGATCGTTATCATTTTGGTGAAAGTCTCCCTAGATGCCCTATTAGCGACCCAATGGGGCTTGGCTCTGCGGGCAACAGGGGCAAACTCTACCATGGCCCGCGCTCAAGGGGTGAATACGGGCATGATGATTATTATCGGTATGGCTTTAAGTAATGCCATGGTCGCTTTTGGGGGGGCGCTGTTTGCCCAGATTTATGGATTTGCTGATGTAACTTTGGGGGTGGGAACGATTGTTTTGGGACTCGCGGCCGTGATTATCGGCGAAACGTTTACTCCGGGAAAAACCGTATTTCAAGGCACATTGGGCGTGATTTTAGGGGCTTTAGTCTATCGTTTGGCGGTCGCTGTTGCCCTGAATGCTGATTTTATTGGGCTTCAGGCCCAAGACTTAAATTTGGTTACGGCTTTATTGGTGGCGATCGCCCTGATTTTACCCCAAACTCCTCTCAAACAATGGTTTAAACAACGATGGGGCAAGACTTTATCATGATTTACCCCTCTTCGATTACGCCCACTAGCGATTGTAAATCAAAGTCGCGATCGCGCCCACTTAAACAAATCCCCGAACTCATCACGGTTAAATCCTGTTTACTAATGGCAGAAACATGGTGTTCTCCATCTGCTGTTGTCCATTCTACGTGCCAATAGTCTCCTCGATCGGCAAAATCTTTCAGCGCTCCTCCCCCCTGTTGGAGCGCTTGATTTAAGCGGCGGCGATCGCGTTTTTCGGCACTAAATTCTTCCTGTTGTCCAGCCACCAATTCATAAGTAATTTTGGCTTCTGGAGTCATGCCAGAAAACTGGAGTTTTTCCGGGTCAGTCAACTGTTTTAAGTGATGCTTTAGGGTATCGGCAATTTGCGGATCGGCGCGTCGGTCTAGGCTTTCAAACCACCAGGTAGAGCCATCTCCACGGGCGATAAGGGTTTCAAAGGCTCCACCCTCAGTCACTAAATGAACTGGAGTGGGCTTAGTCATGCCATAGCGTTTTTTCGCTTCATCCCCATTCACCGGATAAGCTAACCAAGTTTGTCCTTTAAGGCGATAACTGAGCCAAAATCTTAAGGGTTTAAGTAGATTTAAATACTCGCTAATTTGCGCCAAAGTTGGCTCGTCTACCCATTGAGCAGTCCGCGTATCCAGGGGTTTGAAAATGCCCCAGCCTTCAAAGTCTGGCGGTTGGGGTTGAAAACGATACTCGATCGAGGCGATCTGTGTTTTCACCTGTCCTCCCGCCACACAAGGGGCGAGAAACTCTTGATCCTGTAATGCTTGTTCCTGATGCGCCAGTTGATTTAAAAGTTTATTGATATCCATAATATACTCAAGAAACACTCAGAAAAAATTAATGTGCGATCGCCCGATCTCCCATAGGCTAGAGAGTATCCATTCACATCATTGAAAATTATGGTGGACACAAAAGATCTCTTAGCTCTGCTCCATCCTACCCTTGCTGTAGTCCTGGTTTATCCCCTCATTGGTATCGTCGTGCATTTCGCTTGGCAAACCCGTCAACGACGACTACAAACCGCAGCAGGAGAGAAAAGTAAAATCCCGCCCATGGTTGGCCCCGATCATGTCAGAATTGGCCAATGGCTGACTGGTTCGGTGGTTGGCATCAGTTTAGTTGCCCTAGCTTATGTTCTCTTTATTGATAAACCTCGCTCTAGTGCGATTGAAGGTATCTTATTAGCCCTGTTATTTGCTGCTACCATTGCCTCCTTAGTCTTCCTGTTTCGCGTCAGTAAACGCGGCTCGAAATTATGGCGAGGTGTATTTGCTACAGGTGCAGGTATGGGTCTAGTGGTGATTAGCGCCCAAGAAGGCGTGTTTCGACGGACTTATGAATGGTATATTTCTCACTATTATTATGGTATTGCTGCGGCCCTATTAATGATTTTCTCTTTAGCGATCGTACAAGATATTTACCGCGATCGCTCCCATAAATGGCGCATGGCCCACATTATCCTTAACTGTGTCGCCGTCTTGCTGTTTCTCGGCCAAGGGTTCACCGGTTCCCGCGACTTACTCGAACTCCCCCTCGATTGGCAAAAACCCTATGTTTATCAGTGTAGCTGGAGCGCCAAAACCTGTCCCCAGTTGGGTGATAAATAGACTTCTTGCAGAAGGTGAGGGAATAAAATAGCTATATACGGTGACCACTGCGTTCAGGGTGAGCAAGGTAAGCTTTAACTATGGGGAATATAGCGTAAAAAATGGTTTACCCTATTACCCATTACCCTTCTGCCCACTACCAGCACGTAGTGCTTTATCGGGTGCATCAGTTCAATACAATCCAATGAGGACTTAGGATTATGGATGAACAGTACCAGCATCCCGAATTAGACTGTTTACTTGCACAAAAAGATTTAGATGAAGTAGCTAAACGAGCCAACTTAGTGGAAGAACTCCTAGCGATTGGTACAGCGCTATCGGGGAGTCAGAATTTACAACAACTTTTAGATCTGATTTTATCCAAAAGTCGGGAAATTACCTGTAGTGATGCCGGAAGTGTCTATTTAGTCAATCGCAAAGAAGATGCCCAAGAGTTGATTTTTAAGACGGCCCAAAATGATTCGATCTCAACTCGTCTGTTTCAAGAGTTTGCGATTCCCTTAACGCCGAAAAGTTTAGCCGGTTATGTGGCTTTAACGGGGGATACCTTAAATATTGTCGATGCGTATCAGTTGCCTTCCTCTGTTCCCTATCAACTCGATCGCAGCTTTGACCAAGATTTTGCTTATCGCACTTGTTCGGTTTTGGTACTACCGATGCAAAACCATGAGGGAACGGCGATCGGAGTCCTACAGCTCATTAATCGCAAACGTCAGGCGGATCTGCAAATTACGGCCGATAATGCTCTGGAGATTACCTTACCCTTTAGCCAGTTTCAAGAACGGATCGTGCGATCGCTCGCTTCCCAAGCAGCGATTTCCATTGAACGAAATCATCTGCAACAAAGTATTGAAACCCTGTTTGAAGGGTTCGTGAAAGCTTCTGTGCAGGTGATTGAAGCCCGCGATCCGACGACTTCGGGGCATTCGGAACGGGTGGCCGAGTTAACGGTGAGACTCGCGCAAGAAGTCAATGATGTTCACTCCGGGCCGCTTCATTTAATCTGGTTTAATGACCGACAACTTAAAGAAATTCGCTATGCTTCTTTACTGCATGATTTTGGTAAAGTCTTGGTTCCGGAAACGATTTTAGGCAAACGGGAAAAGCTTTATCCGGAACAGTTAGAGGTGATTCGTCATCGGTTTGCTCTGGCACAACGGACGTTAGAGATGGAGTGCTATCAAAGCAAGTTCAAGTATTTAGTGGAACATCCTAGCCATCAGCATCAAGGGGAGAATCAAGGGGAAAATTGTCCCCATTGCGATCGCTTGACTGAGTTAGACCAGGAATTAGATCGGGCGATCGCCTACTTAAAAGAGTCCTTAGCCTTAATTGAAGACCTCAAGCGTCCCTTAGCCATTGAAACCCAAGAACTGAAAACCCATTATCAGACCTTTGAGAAGCAATTACAAAAGATTGCCCAATTTACCTATCGGGATGTGGATGGCGAACAAAAACCCTTGCTCACAGCCAACGAAATTGCCCAGTTACTGGTGCTTCGAGGGAATTTAACCCCCCAAGAGAGGTTGGCGATCGAAGCCCATGTAACCCATTCCTACGAGTTTCTCAAGCGCATTCCCTGGACAAAGGGTTTACAAGATATTCCGGCGATCGCCTACGGACACCATGAAAAACTCGACGGTACGGGATATCCCCAAGGACTCCATCAACAAGACATCCCCATGCAAACCCAAATGATGACCGTTGCCGATATTTATGACGCGCTCACGGCCGCCGATCGCCCCTATAAACGCCGCCTTCCCATTGATATCGTCATGAAAATTCTCCATGAAGAAGCCGACAACGGTAAAATTAACCCCGATCTCCTTCTCCTCTTTGAACAGCGTCAAGTCTTTACCGCTCTTGGCCATACTTGGCCACCAGAAAAATCAGCCGCCTAATGCATATAAAATCTGGAAAATCAGTTATGATTAGGACTTACGCAAATTGTAGATATGTCCCCTAAATGTAGGTTGGGTTGAACAAAGTGAAACCCAACAAAATAGGGAGGGCGGGTTTCCGCTTCGCGGACATGAATACAAAAAGAGTTGTCAGTCTACACTATTTGGGTATAACCCGCCCCTACAACAATGTCTCATTGTTAATTGTTGTCTCATTGTTAATTGTTTCGGCTATCGCCGACATGAAAATTGTTAATTGTTAATTGATTCATGGACACACCCTCACCCTACACCCCTCCCCAAGTCTGGCAGCCCGATACCGACAACGGCGGAACCTGGTCAAAAATCAATCGGCCCATTGCCGGGCCGACCCATGAGAAAGAATTACCCGTAGGCAATCATCCCCTGCAACTCTACTCCCTAGCCACGCCCAATGGTCAAAAAGTGACGATTCTGCTAGAAGAATTGTTGGCCCTGGGTATTTCTGAAGCCGAGTACGATGCTTACCCGATTAAAATTCAGGAGGGGGATCAGTTTGGCAGTGGTTTTGTGGCTATTAATCCCAACTCTAAGATTCCGGCTCTGGTTGACCGCAGCACCACCCCCGAAACTCCCATCTTTGAATCTGGGTCTATCCTGCTCTATCTGGCGGAAAAATTTGCCGCATTCCTACCGACTGAGGTTGCTGCACGCACGGGATGCCTCTCTTGGCTCTTTTGGCAGATGGGTTCAGCGCCCTATGTTGGCGGTGGGTTTGGGCATTTTTATAGTTATGCACCCACGAAAATTAAATACTGCATTGACCGGTTTACCATGGAGACGAAGCGCCAGCTTGATGTCCTCAACCGGCAGTTAGCAGATAAGCAGTACATCTGTGGTGAAGCTTATACCATTGCTGATATTGCCATCTGGCCCTGGTATGGGTCGCTGGTATTAGGCAGAGCTTATGATGCGGGTGAGTTTCTAGAGGTAGAGTCCTATACCCATCTCATGAGGTGGGCGGAGGACATTGACTCCCGGCCAGCCGTGCAACGGGGACGCAGGGTCAACCGCACATGGGGGCCAGAGGAGGAGCAACTGCACGAGCGACACTCGGCTAGTGACTTTGAAACGCCTAGTCCTGCTCAGTAATAAGACCCCCCAGCAGCAAAAACAGCTCTATCTTTTTTGGCTAAAATCCGACGCTGAGGGGGTGTGGAAATTGCCCTTCAATCGAAAATGGCTGTATGGCTTGCCCAGTGTGGCTTACAGCGATTTTGATTTTAAAGGTAGCGTCGGACTATACAGAGCAAGGGTTTCAGCGATTTGGACTTGCTTTTTTACGGTGAGTGATCTATGATTAGGGGTGTGCGTCGGAAATGTACCTTGAAAACTAAATATGGCAAAGGTCTCAGGAGCCAGCGGTTGAAACCAACATAAATCCCTATTAGGGATTGAAACGCAAATATTACCCATTGGCAAAACATGATTAAAAGTTGAAACCAACATAAATCCCTATTAGGGATTGAAACCATCAACTAATCGCCCCTCTCCATGGCGATAGTGAGGTTGAAACCAACATAAATCCCTATTAGGGATTGAAACGAAGACGAAGTTGGCTGTACATAAGGCAGTTCAAGTTGAAACCAACATAAATCCCTATTAGGGATTGAAACCGGATAATCCCTGACAAGATATCCCATAATTTCCCCGGTTGAAACCAACATAAATCCCTATTAGGGATTGAAACATCATCGGCCGGAACCCAGCCAGGAACAGTCCCATCGTTGAAACCAACATAAATCCCTATTAGGGATTGAAACTTGGAAAGGACTTATCTTCGGAAAGAGCATACATAGTTGAAACCAACATAAATCCCTATTAGGGATTGAAACTGACGATAGATTTTTATCCATACAAGATTGCCTTGATGATTTGAGTTGAAACCAACATAAATCCCTATTAGGGATTGAAACGTACATAGCACAATTGGCAAAACCAGCCATATTCAGTTGAAACCAACATAAATCCCTATTAGGGATTGAAACGGAAATCTCTTGAGGGCTGGACAGTTGGTTCAAAAACAGTTGAAACCAACATAAATCCCTATTAGGGATTGAAACGAACGTCCAACTGCAAGGGAAATCAAGGAAAATATGTTGAAACCAACATAAATCCCTATTAGGGATTGAAACCTTGAGTGGTGGGGTCTGTTGCGTTCATCGCTGCCGTTGAAACCAACATAAATCCCTATTAGGGATTGAAACTATCCGCAGAGGATACAAAAATTACAGATGAATGCAGTTGAAACCAACATAAATCCCTATTAGGGATTGAAACATCTGTGGGTGTTCAAGTGGGCCATAGTGTCCACGTTGAGTTGAAACCAACATAAATCCCTATTAGGGATTGAAACCTGGATACGCCCTCTGAAGTAATTCTTAATTTCGTTGTTGAAACCAACATAAATCCCTATTAGGGATTGAAACTGACTCATCCATGTTGATGCAGCAGTCCCTGCCATTGTTGAAACCAACATAAATCCCTATTAGGGATTGAAACAAAATCAAACCACAGAGTCATACCGCCGTGCCTCCGTTGAAACCAACATAAATCCCTATTAGGGATTGAAACAGAAATGGCCCACCTATTGGCACAACGGGCATTGTTGAAACCAACATAAATCCCTATTAGGGATTGAAACTACTCAGAAGGATCGATTTTTAGTTTTGCCATATCGTTGAAACCAACATAAATCCCTATTAGGGATTGAAACTCCATATTTGGTTCCGACTAAAGAGACTGGACACCCTGTGTTGAAACCAACATAAATCCCTATTAGGGATTGAAACTTTGTTGAGTGATTTTAGCCAATATGAAAAAGATATACAGCGTTTTTCGATGTTATGAGGTACAGTAATCGAAATGTTCCTTGAGAGTGTTGTCCCATGAAAAGCCTGAAGAATGGGCACTCTAGCGTAAAAAATGGTTTTCCCATTACCCATTACCCATTACCCATTACCGCG
>NZ_JAQPOK010000012.1 GCF_030068445.1 Roseofilum halophilum BLCC-M91
GCCGCAGGACTTGCGGTGTCAGTCTGTGGAGCGAGTGTAAGACCAGAGCAGAGTAAATCTGTGAAGGCAACTGCTATGAAGCAGAAACCTAAATTGTGAGATTTAGGAATCACCGTCCTTCTAGGGCGGTGAGGATGTCAACTTAACCTGTGTCAGACCATTAACTCGATAAAAGTTACCCTCTCCTCTGGGAGATTGCGATTTTAAGTATTTTTATTTATAAATAAGGTACATTAATGGCGGTTTTTGTCCGCTTGCTCAAAGCTAGATTGAGTTTGTTGGTTGCTCCCCCCATTCCCCTATTCCCCCACGACAGGGCGCAAAGCTCTGTATCAGGGGATTCCAGGAGTGCGGCGCTTCTCTTTTCCTATTAACCGGATTTTAATTTTGAATGGTATCAGTTGGATTTTCAGTGTCCGAGCTACCCCAAGGCAATTTACACAAAATGCGACTGGTTCCCCGTTTTGCGGAGGATTCAGGAGAGGGAACTTCAAGTAATTCTAAGCTGCCGTGCATCAGTTCTAAGAGCAGTTTATTAGCCATGAGGGTGAGTCCTGGGGAGGGGGAGCCATTCCAAGTCAATTCTGAGTCAGGGGGAGTATTTAATAAATCAATGGGTTCTTGCCAACAGTCGGGGGAGCGTTGATCTTCGAGATAGAGATAAACTTGTTGGGTTTCGGGAACTGGATCGGCATGAAGGTGAATAGAACCTTCACTCATGTGGGCGATCGCACTATCGACTAAGCTGGTTAAGACTTGTCTGAGGCGACGTAAATCGGCTTTGACATAAATTTCGGGGTCAGGCATGACAATATTGAGGTTTAAATTGCGATTGGCTGCCTGCAAGTAAGTTAAATCATAGATGTCTTGAAAGACCTCGGTTAAGGGAATGGTTTCGATTTCCATCACATCGGTTCCTTGCTCGGTTTTGGAAATGATCACCATTTCATCAATGAGCTTAATGAGCTTGAGGGCAGAATCATGAGCTTTGGCGATAAATTCCCGTTCCTCTTCTGGGGAGTCACAGAGGTCATTGAGAATCAGTTGATGCATTCCGATCAAACCGTTGAGAGGCGATCGCAATTCATGGGAAATTCTGCCTAAAAATCCTTGCTTGAACTGGGCCATATCGGTTGCCATTTGATAAGCCAGTTTAAGCTGTTGCACATCATCCCCATCGGACGAAGAAGCAGAGTGATTGCGGTTCATTGTTGTATTCCTTGAGCGTTTCCGATTCTTCCACAGGGTGCGACTGATACTCAGCCCCGCCATGCCTACGATCAGTCCCGATGTAAACTGTAACCAATTCCCCCAATCCATACCCATTTTTAATTTTTAATTTTTAATTGATCTTAACGGCTCCTTGCCGTAAAATCTCCCAATCTTTTCCTGTCCAACGGGCGACAGTTGAGGGAATACCACTGGCTGAGGTTTCAGGGTTAAACTCATCCGATTTCAGGGTTAGCACTTGGGGGAATTCGGCGGCAATCTCGGCTAGAGTTTCTAGGGCAGGATGGCCGGAGCGGTTGGCGCTGGTGGTGGCGAGAGGCCCGGTTTGAGCGAGAATGGTTTGGGCGATCGCACAATTGGGTATCCTCAAGCCAATACTGGTGGGATTTTGGGGATTCAGTTCTTTGGGAACGGCCGGGGATGCGGGTAACACTAGGGTAAGCATTCCCGGCCAATGCTGCTTGGCCACCTGTTGCCAAATTTGCTGCTCTTCTGGCGTTCCCTGACAAAAAGGCCAAAGGTCTTCCGGAGCAGCCCCCATCAGGATCAGAGGTTTGTCTAAACTGCGGTTTTTAGCCTCAAAAATCAGGGGGGCGCACGGGGGCAGAGCGGCTAAAGCGGGTACAGTATCCGTGGGGAAGCTCACCAACTGACCCGCTTTTACACCCACAATCAGTTCCTGGAGAGGGACTTGGCTCATGGGGAATCTTCCTCTTCCTCCTCTTCGATGTCCTCCTCTGTTTCCCTCGCCGGTGGGGGTAAAATTTGCTCTGGGGTAATCAGGCGATCGTCTTTGATAATGGCGATAATCATTTGGATCGATTCCATTACCCCAGGGCTTTCCACAAATTGTTGATGCTCCGTGACCGAGTTAGCCAGGCGAGTAAGAATTTTACTAAAGGATTTATCTTTAGCCTGTACGGTCTGTTCTTCGGTCAGTTTTTGCCCTTTTTCAGCAGCCTCTAAAATCGGTAATAGGGGCGTGGCCTCTTGGATGGCTTGCCCGCGATTAATCAGTAAATCGATTAGGGTAACCACGTCTCGCGCCGCTTTTTGTAGGGGCAATTCTTCCTCTGTAGCGGCGCTAGATGAGTCTATGGCAGGCCCAGAGGCTCCAGGGGCAAAAAGAACATTTTCTAGGGATAACCCATCGGGAAAGCCCTCTAATTGCCCTTCTTGCCACAATTCGATTGCCTTGTCTAAGGCTTTTTGGCGGTTGCCTTCGGTGTTGCGACGACCTTCAACGGCGATCAGGGTTCCTTTTTGGTCTTCCGGGGGAACACTCAGGTCATCGACGATCAGATAATTAACAGTTGCTTTTTTGCGACCCATGAAGTTTATAGCAGATGAAAAGCGCTATCTCAGTTTACCGTATGGGTGACAAAGATGACTTGAGGAGGGAGAAAGGAGCGCGGCGATCGCCCAGACTGATAAAATAAACCTATCAACCTAATCTTCAGTGTCTGGGATGAATGATTCTGCCGCCTTTTATCTTTATGGTATTTTTCCCGCTCCAGGGCCGCAACACTTAGATGGGGTAGGCTTGGATAAACAACCGGTTCATGCTCACCGAGTGGATCGATTTACATTTCTTTACTCGGAAGCCAAGCAAGACCGGTATTTGGCCAGTCGTCGGAATCTGTTGTCCCATGAACGGGTACTAGAAGAAGCGATGCAAGCGGGATATCCCACGGTTTTGCCTCTGCAATTTGGCTTAACGGTGGACAATTGGCAAGAGGTGGAAGCACTGCTAATTGAGCCTTATCGAGACCAGTTAACGACGTTATTTGAGAAACTGAAGGGTCATCGAGAGGTGAGCGTGAAGGTGTTGTGGGAGATGGAGGAGGAGTTACAACAGCTTTTGGCGGAAAATGAGGATCTAAGGCAAAAGCGCGATCGCCTGGAAGGACAACCCCTAGCGATGGATCAGGTGATTGGCATTGGTCAAGCGCTGGAGCAAGCTTTGCAGCGTCGCCAGGATCGGATTATAAGCGA
This sequence comes from Roseofilum halophilum BLCC-M91, assembly GCF_030068445.1. Lineage (GTDB taxonomy): Bacteria > Cyanobacteriota > Cyanobacteriia > Cyanobacteriales > Desertifilaceae > Roseofilum > Roseofilum halophilum. The sequence goes on from NZ_JAQPOK010000012.1 coordinate 3,226, forward strand.
ATTTCAACAGGTGCTGAATCCGTTGGCGATCGAGGTCATTGAAAACGACACCCTTACCGATGCCATGATTTACAACACCGCTTATCTTATTCCTTGGGATGATGAACCCAAATTCTCACAGCAAGTCGAGCATTTAGATCTGCAATTTGAAGGCCGTTTGCGAATTCGGTATAATAATTTTACCGCTCCATTCAACTTTGCCAAATTAGAGGATTAACCTCTGGGATTTCAACATGATTATCAAATTACTCACCCTACCCGTTCTTGGCCCCATTGAAGGAATGCTCTGGATTGGCGAACAAGTCCTAGAACATGCCAACGCCGAGTTAAATGATAAGGAAGATTTGAACAAGAAATTGCTCACCCTTCAGTTGGCCTTTGATATGGGTGATATTTCCGAAGAAGAATTTGAAGAACAAGAAGAAGCCCTCTTACTCGCGATTCAGGAGCTAGAAGACGAGAATAACGAAGAATGAACCATTACCGATCGCGATCGGGGTAGAAACAAGGCATGTCTTCATCTGTAGGGGCGGGTTATACCCATATTTTTGTAAACCCGCACGAACCCACTGTCTGTACAGTACGCAGAAAGTAGCAACCCTTTAAGGATTTGATCTGACTAACGCACCCACCCCTTCTAACTGGGTAAAGGAATGTCATCGCCACATTCCCAAGCGGTTTCGAGCCAGGCAGTTTTAGCGTCTTGGATATTGGCAACAGCTTCTTCTAGGGTATCTCCTTGAGAAATACATCCGGGTAAGTCGGCGATCGCCACCGTATATCCTCCCTCTACTTCTGGGTATAGTGTAATGGGATAGCTTAAATTAAGATAATCTTGCAAGGTTTGCGGCTTAATCTTGATTTTCATCATTCCATTCTTCCAGATTAAGAAGTTTGACAATTTGTTGGACATAGACTCGTTTTACCATTTTGCCACCTGTTTTTGGAACTGTAATTTTTAGACCATCTTGGTTACGAAATGTGTGATGACTGCCTTTAGATCGCTTTTCTTCAAAACCAAATGATTCCAAAAGATATTGCACTTGATTGAATCGGACTTCGGGAGGGTCTCTTAAAAACAATTCAATGAGTTTTTCTAGTTTACTCATATTTTCTTTATTTTCAAGGATATCAATTAAAAATCACAGGTGCAGGAATTCTCTAGTAATCTAACAAGAATGTCTCATAACTAGTCGATCGCCCTGATGTTTTTTTAGTCGGATTGAGTCCGGGTAAGGAAGGGTTAGAAGCGCTGGTAGCGCCGGGAGCTGGGGTGTTTTTTTTTAGTCGATCCATCTGACGATTAATGATCGCCAAGCGTTTCTCAATCTGCTGACTCCGTTGCTCAATGGTTTGCAGTTCATTCGCCAGTCTTTGTTTTTCTACTGCGAGTTGATAGAGATTCAGATAATCCGATGCTTCCGACTCTTGACGGGGGATGGTGCTGATTTTCGGGGGAATGCTACGGCGAGAAATAGGGCGTTTCATAAGCTGGTAATGGGTGTATCAATTCTTGATTTTACGGTGAGGGACTCACAATCCGCTTTGGAGTCAATCAACGATGGGGTTTATTGCTCATTTCTTCAAGCTTTTTAATATCATCGTATAAGGCTTTCAGATCCCAATTGAATTGGGCAGCATAGGCCTCGCGGATAGCTCTAATCTCTTCGACAATTGGATCATGTTTCATTGTTCATCCTCTATAAGTTCTTCTATTGAGTGCTTACTGGTCTAGTTTACCGGATAAAATGGAAGTTAGACTTATCCTCAATAATTTGTAAACTCAGAATGATGACGATTTATTTCTATTCTACTCGTGAAAAGCCTTATGGCTGTTTCTCCAATTTTTCAGCCCATGGGTTTATGTTAGATGAGTTATGGTGGCCCACTAGCGAGCATTATTTTCAAGCGCAAAAGTTTGTAACCACCGATGCAGCGTGGTTTGAGCAGATTCAAAGGGCGAAAACCCCGAAAGATGCGGCAAAAATGGGACGCGATCGCACCCATCCCCTACGAGAAGATTGGGAACAGGTGAAAGAGGAGATTATGTTTCAGGGAGTGTTGCAAAAGTTCACAACCCATGAGGAGCTACGGCAGATTTTGTTAGAAACGGGAGAAGAAGAAATTGTTGAAAACTCCCCCATTGACTATTATTGGGGATGCGGGAAGGACGGAAGCGGCAAAAATCGGTTAGGGGTCATTTTGATGCACGTACGTGAAGAACTCCGTAATATTTGTTAAAGTTCTCCCCTATCCGTGACGCACAGGTGTAAAATCGAGAACGGACTATAACTCCCACACCTCATGAAGACCATTGCGATTTACCACAACAAAGGCGGAGTCGGGAAAACCACCACGGCAGTGAATCTTGCTGCTGCCTTTAGTAACAAAAATAAGCGCGTTTTGCTCATTGATATTGATGCTCAGGCTAACTCGACGTTTGCTACGGGGTTAATCAAGTTTCAATTTGAAGAAGATGATAACCTGAAAGATCGGAATATTCTACAAATTTTGAGTTCAGGGGAGTTGGATTTTATTCCCGAAATTGCCCGTAAATCCAAGGGGTTTAATATGCCAGAAATTGATGTGGTTCCTTCCCACATTACCCTGATTGATGAACAAGATAGGCTCAATCGTATCAGTGCTGTTCCGTTTCGCCTGAATACTAAGCTACAACAAGTCGAGGATCGCTATGATATTGTGATTATTGACGCGCCCCCTTCGAGAGACCTCTATGCTCAGATTGCGTTAATTTCTGCTGACTATGTGATTATTCCTTCGGATATGAAACCCTTTTCTAATCAGGGACTCACGAATGTGAAAAAATTTATTCGTGAAATTAATGAGACTCGATCGACGATTGGTAAAGAACCTTTGGAAGTGTTAGGGGTTTTGGCTTCTAAAATTTTAACCAATAGTAAATACTTGGAATTTGTGTTTCCCAAGCAGAAACAAGCCGTCTTACAACGGTATCAGCTTTCGATGTTGAAGACGACGATCTATGAGAGGGTGGCACTTTCTCATTGTGTGAATCAAACGGTGAGTCGAGGCGATATGGAAATTCCTGACCCAAAATCGGTGTTTGAGTTTGAGCGGGATGGGTATTCCGTGACAGAATTTAGAAATCTGTCGTCTGAAGTGATGCAAAAAATCGGTCTGTAATTATGAGCAAGTATTATTTAGTGGATGTTAAAAGTATTCAGTCAAAGGTTTCTCGTTCAGAATTTGCTGTAGAGGAGTTGGAACATTTGGCTCAAAGTATTCTGAAGTCAGATGGGTTGTTAATGCCTCTGATCTTAAAACAAACTGGGCCGGAATCTTATGAGGTGTTGGCGGGCGATCGCCAATATTATGCAGCCGTCAGAGCGAAGGAAATCAATCTGCGTGCAGGGGAAATGGTGAATGCGTTTGTGGTTCCCCCCAAGTTGCAAGAGGCAGCCCTAGAGCAGGTTTCGGCGCTCCATCCGACACTGACTCAGGGGGGGAATACCTGGACGGATACAGGAGCGACGGGAGCGGTAGAGCAACGTTTGAATAACCTGGAATCTCGCTTCGATCGCGCACTGCAAGATATGAAACAGATGCACCAACAGGCAATTCAGGAATTGCAACAGCAGATTGATGGCTTACAGGAACAAATTCCGGCGAAAATTGAGCCACTGGAGCTACTGAACCAGGGTAGTTCTGTGGAATTGCTGGAAAAACTGGCGATCGCCAATATACGGGGTAAAACCGCAGATAAAATCATTGATGGGATCGAGAAAGCCCGCAAAAAAGCGCCATTTAAGTCCTTCAGCGATGTCATCAAGCGAGTTCAAGGACTGGGAGACAAACGCATGATCTCCCTCCTCGATGCTTGGGAAAATCGCCTTTGATATAATAACATAATTATGCCCATCGTTTAATAACAATGATCAATAATCAACCCATTTCTATTTCTTTGTTTACCGGAGCCTATGGACTAGATTTAGGTCTAGAGCAGGCTGGTTTTATTACAGTCAGTGTAGTCGAGAAAGATCTGAATGCGGTCAAGACTATTGCTCTGAATAGACCTGTTCTTAAAAACAGTGCTATTCCTAGAGAAATAGAACAAGTGACGGCACAAGAATTACTGGAAGAAGGAGGGAAAGCTTTAGGTTTAGGTCGTCCTTTACAACCGGGTGAAGTAGATTTAATCACTGGTGGCCCGCCTTGTCAACCCTTCAGTACCGCCGGAAAAAGAGGTTCTGTTCTAGATCCTCGTGGTAGTTTATTCATGGATTTTATTCGGATTGTTAAAGAAGTACAACCTCGTTTTTTTTTAATGGAAAATGTTAAGGGTTTACTTTCTGCTCCTCTACGCCACCGACCGATTAATCAACGTGGAAAAGGTTATCCTCCTTTAAGAAAGGATGAAATAAAAGGTGCGGCTTTGGAGGTGGTAATATCAGAAATGAAGAACATAGACTATCAGGTAATTTACAATGTCTTAGAAGCAGCAGATTATGGTGTCCCGCAAACCAGACAGCGTGTCATATTTATGGGTTCCAGAGATTCTGAATCTGTCACCTTTCCTCTGCCAAAATATTCCAAATATGGTAAAAACTTACCTAAATGGCGGACTTTAAAAGACGGTTTAAAAGGGTTGGTAGATTCAGAACCAGAGTTTATACCCTATTCAGAAAATCGCCTCAAGTATTTAAAATTATTGAAAGCTGGGCAAAATTGGAAAAATCTACCAGAAGACTTAAAACAAGAAGCTATGGGAGGTGCTTATCATTCAGGAGGAGGAAAAGTCGGTTTTTATAGAAGATTATCTTGGGATAAGCCTTCTCCAACCATCACAACCAGTCCCAATCAAAAAGCTACCGATATGTGTCATCCTGTCGAACTGCGTTGTTTAACAGTTCGTGAATCGGCGAAACTGCAAACTTTTCCTGATGATTGGATTTTCTCTGGTTCCACTCTTTCTAAATATAAACAGATTGGCAATGCAGTACCAGTTTTACTCTCGAAAGAAATTGGTGTTTATCTTTTTAATTTAATTCAAGGACACCAAGAAAAAGGCCAACAAATTACTGAACAACTTTCTCTATTTTCTTGATCTCGTCTATTGAGCCGCAAGTTTGGCAAAAGCCCGATCGATTTTGAGTAACATCTGTCTTACTCGCTCCTCTAGGAGATCATAATTAATATAAATGATCTCCCAAAACTCTTTACCTGCAAGACGAGGAATTCGGGCATCATTAAATGTCCATTCTCCTAAATCAAAGGCTGATATGAAAACTGGATTTTCATGAATCGCTAATTCTTTTTTAGCTCTACTGCGTTGGGAACCCGTCAATGTTCCTTTTAAGGTCTTAATTTGTGCAAACACAATTTTATCTTGTGATAAGATAAGCAGATCGATTCCCTTAATTTTAATTCCAAATTGAATTTCAGGAATAATTATATAAGGACTAATATCAGCTATATCTTCCCAAAGCCTACCCATTTTTGTACTTAGACTTCTGGTGACTGAGTTACTGGTCATTAGTAATTTTGCCCCACATAGCTCAAAAAGATTTTTAGGTTTAGGATGGGATTCCAAGAGAAGACTTTGGTTTTGAAAATCTACTGTTAACCACTCAATAAAATTATCGGTAAATTGGTTGGTTTTGCTAGAAATTAACTGATATTGTTTATCCAATTCTAAAATGGTTCCATTTTGCAAATCTTGTGCAAGTTGATATTCAAAGTAACCCGGTGCTATTGAGGAAATGATTTTTCCATATTGGTAGGGCTTATGTAAATCTTCATCAGTAATATGGGTCACCTTAATCAATGAAGCATGATGCAAAATGAGTGATTTCCTTTCTTCAACAGAAAGCGATATTAACGTCTCAGCAGATAATGGACTAAGCATGATTAAACCAGTGGAAGCATTTTAAGTTAAATCCAGACTTTGCGCCAGTTGCCACGCTTTGAAGAAACGACCTTGCATAGCCCAGGAAATGGCTTGTAAGGCTTGCAGTTCTGGCTCGTCTGGTTTGAGCTGTAGGGCAGTTTCTAGAACTTTTTGCGCTTTTTGAGGTTTCCAGTCATAAAGATAGACGACGGCTAAATAGGCCCAGGGATAGGGGCTGTTTGGCTCTAGGGTGGTGAGGGGATCTAAGGCGGCGATCGCCCCCGGCACATCTTGACGCAATACCCGCGATAGCACCAAGCCATACAGCCAGTCTACCCGGTTCGGATCTTGCTGTAGTCGATAACTCAAGGTGCGATCGACTTGCCATAAATAATCTTGCGTCGGATCGTATTGGTTAATCCGGCCCACTTCGGCGAAAATATGCTCTAGAGCTGTCGGCCCTTGGGATAACGTCCCTGCAAACTGGCGAAACTGGGTCGATAAATCCAACTCTAAAGCGGGTTGGATGGGAGCCTCTAAAGATAAACTGATGGGAATGGGAGGAATGGGAACATCTTGCGCAGGAGTCTCCCAATTTCGGTCTGGCAGATATTGCACCTTTAATAAATAACTTCCCGGTTCCATATCCGCAGGGGGTAACATCGAGGTCAACTCGCTCACTTCCACCCCTTGCTCTGGATCGAGGTTTTCCGGAGCGTAGAGATTTCCCATTCCGAACCCATGGTCATGTATCCAGGCAATTTGACCATCTCTTTCCCGAATCCAAGTAATTAGCACTAAACCTGATTGTAGATCTTTCCAGGGGCCGCGCCATTGGTAGGTTACAGGAACGGGACTTCCGGGAGGGACGGGACTGGAGACAAACAAGTTATAGAGCTGGACTTCAGCCAGGGGTTGAGGAAGGGGAACCACCTGCACGGGGGGAGTATGCTGATGATAAAGATTGAGTTGCGTGCCATCGTTGAGAGACCAGGATCGATGCAGGTTAAATAAGCCACCGGTTTCAATGAAGTGGGTTAATTGTTGTCGTTCTGCGCTTGGTGCTGAACCTTGTTGACCGGTTTTGGTGATAAACCAACGCAGCGATCGCCCATCTTGTAGAATGTGTTCAGGATTGGTTCCCACTTGCCGACCATAGACCTGTCCATTTCGCACTTGCCCATAGTAGTTAATATTATGCTGATTTAAGGTTGGCTTGGAGGGCAAAACCCCAACATTGGAGCGTAGATAGGGTTCGGTTTTAATCATTTCATCGATGACTTTGGGATGGGGAGCAGGTAACCCCAATTCTGGATAATGCATCCCTCCGGGACTCAATGCTTGCATCAAGAATTGTCCTCCGAGGGGATAGAGGTTTAAGAACATCAATAAACCCGCTAATCCTACGGTTCCCCAACGGATTTTGGGGCCCCATTTGCGACTGAGTTTATCCCACTGATTTAAACCGCAAGCCAGCAGGAGGGAGAGAACGGGAAGAAAGGGGAGAATGTAGCGCGTATCTTTGTTGACGTTTAAGGAACAGAGAAAGTAAGACCCGACTAGAAATAGGAGTATCCAAACGGTTTTAGGGTGCTGTTTTAGGTTTAGTCGTTTTTTGGAGCTACAAAATTGAATCCCTAAACCGATGAAACCGACGATCGCCATCCATAATAGGGGCCAAGAGACCAGCTCTGGCAGGTCTTTCCAGTAATAGAGCCAAGCATCGAGGGTATGGAGGGGGGGGTCACCTTCGGCGATCGCCGCGTCTACGGTGGCTCGTTTTCCGGAGGTGAGCATCAGTAACCAGTTGGTACGCACCCAAGGATAGAGTAGGGTGATGGCGATCGCACCCCCTAAAAGCCATTGGCCGAAGCGTTCCCACTGTCGCTGATAGAGGGTGCTGATTCCGGAAACGGCGATCGGGGTCAGCAAAAAAAATAGCGCTGTTTGTTTCGTTAGCAATGCTAATCCTACGGAAACACCCATCAGCGCAGCCATTCCCCACTGTTGCAGTCTCGCAGATTTTTGGGAAAACCACCATAAAGTCAGACAAAAAAAGCTCCATGTCACCATCGCCGTTAAGGGATAATCCAGGAGAAAATCCAGGCGATAGCGATAGAGTCCGGGTAGCAACATACACAACAGAGCCGCCCACAGTCCCAGATGGCTATTGAACAGGAGGCGACCTAATCCATAAACTGAACCCAGGAGAATAGCGCTATAGAGCAGCATCACCAGGGTTGAGGAATCCGGACTTGCGCCAAAAATCTGCACAAAGGGAACCGTCGTCACATAAACTAGGGGCGGAATTTTGGGAGAAAGGAGCCAAAATTGATGCCACCAGTCGCCAGAAAAAAATTGGGCGTTTTCCAAGATACGCTGATATTCTAAGACCCAATTGAGATAGTCGGCCTGATCCCAAGCCGGAACCCGGCGATCGATCGCCAACCAGAGGCGATCGCCCACCATCACCAAAAACATCATCAACCCCAGCGCTAACACCGGATCGGTTTCCGTATTTTTCTCAGACCAACGGTGCTGAGTTTTTTCCAATGCTTCCTTAGTCATGCGATCCTTTCGGCATTTTAATATGGGGTATTCGGGCTTCTAAACTAATCCAGTAGTGCCGTGACACAGCTAAAATAGTGCATTAGCGTAGGGTGGGTTAGGCGGCTAAAACCTAGACTCTGACAGCAATCTATCAATCCGCCGTAACCCACCATTTTAGGGTTGTCACGGCACTACGATCCTAATATCCACAGGAATTAAGTGCAAACTTAAAGAGCAATTGTATTACAGAAGAAGCAATTATAATTGAAATTTACCCAAATGGAAATTGGAAGTTTGTTAATGAAGTCTGATTTTGAGTTAATGACGATGAAAGAACTTCAAAAGTATGTTCTAGAGCATAGAAATGACCAAGCCGCATTTCAAGCGCTTATGGATCGGGTTGATGCCGTCCCCCAGAATCAAGTCTATGGAGAGGTGAATGCTCAGGAATTCTCTGTACTCCTTGAGCAGTCTCGTCATATCAAATCCGAATAATTAGTCACACTATGTTATCACTAATTATTCGGACTCGATTTAAATATACCGAGAAATATCCTCCTGACAATCATCCGCCAGATAAGACAAAGCGCGGAAACGCAACCCCACCAACTGCTCATAAAGCGGATTTAACTTACACATCGGGGGAATATGGACAATTTTATGGCCAAACAGCTTAATATCCCGTTCAAACGGACATTGGGGCGGAATCATTTTACAGAGAAACCTAGCCATATAAGGCGTATTAATATCCAAACCATCTAACCACTGCCGCACCGGATGCAAAACATCACCTTCCGGAAAAGTCGCTTGCAACTTTTCAATCATCGCTTGCCGTTTTTGCTCCGGTAGAGTGTCTGAAGTAATCAATAAAAACTTCAGCACATCTAACACCTCACTCGAAGGCTCTAGAGCTTCACAATAATCTTGTAAAACCCGATCTTCCTCCTCAGAATAGGTTCCATTAGCCAACGCCATAATCACCCCAGTCCGCAGAAAATTCTCCGCCACTGAAGTTTCTCGCCCTAAAACTGCTGCCAATTCTTCGCCCGTAATCGGTTTCAGGGAGCCTAAATTGAGATTAGAGCCTAACTCATCTTTAATTAATTCAGAAATTAGCTCTTTTTCCTCTGGATTATATTCACCATCTGCCCAAGCAATAGTGAGTAAACCTCTTAGCCAGGCAGTGACATGATGGTTAAGAATACGCACTCGCTGACACAAAAGCCGAATTATATTTAACCCCAACTCTGGATATTTTTCAATAGTTTTATAGAGATTTGTTTGAGATAAAACCAAACATTTACACTCTTCTAGGGCAGTGACAGAAGCCGAATGGCACTGGGAATCTAAAACCGACATTTCGCCAAAATAGTCGCCCGGTTTGAAATGAGCTAACCTCAGTCCGCCGATATGGACTTCAACTTCTCCAGACACGAGAATATAGAGATAAGAACCAATTTCATCTTGACGAAAAATGGTGTGACCGGCGGGAAATTCAATTTCTCCCAATTGATCTGCTATTTCAGCTAAAAAAACATCATTTTTAGCTTCAATATTACCAAAGAGGGGAATATCTTTCAGAAGTTCAAGGGACTGTGTAGAGATCATGATAAAACTTGCCGTTGTACCTGGTTATAAAAGATGTCTTCAGATGCTCCAAAGAGGCGATTGAGTTTACGCACCCGTTGGCAAAGAACGTTAATCATTTTTATGGCTACTTTGGGCCGTTCTTTGATCGCTTGATAAACTTGTTCTTGGGTTAAAACCAGACATTGACAGGGTTCTAGGGCTGTCACGGAAGCCGATCGCGGCCGAGATTCAAAGATCGCCATTTCACCAAAATAAGATCCGGCAGTCAGTTCTGCCAGTTGCACGTCATCAAAATGGACTTTAACCCGACCGGAAAAAAGAATGTATAATAAGTCGCCGCGATCGCCTTGAGTAAAAATGGTATGGTCTGGGGGAAACTGCACCTCTTCTAAATGAGTGGCTAACTGTTCTATGAACTCCGTTTGAGCGAGATCTTGGAAAATGACCAGCTCGGTTAAAAATTTGAGTCGGTCAGTTACACTCAACATGGGTTTTTCTCGATCGCCTGTATCAGTCACCATAGGCTTTGAAGGAATTGAAACTGCCTGCTTCTAAGCTACCATGTCATTTGGCTTCTGAGCAGTAGGGAAAACATCCCAAGTCATGGGTTAAGCTTCTGGATTGGTAAATAGATTGGATAAGCATAGCAACGAGGACTATCCCGCAAGGATATAGTAGAGCTATTTCGGCTCATCGACTGGCTGATGGAACTTCCAGAACCAGAAGAGCGGCGGTTATGGGCAGAAATGGAAACCTTAGAGGATGAAGTGGCTACATCAGCAGAAGAGCCAGATAGCCCAGAAGAGTGATGTTTCTCTCCTTAACGATCTGATCCGATTTAGAATGCCTTTAAAAACTGGTCAATCACAGCGACGGGTTGACTCGCACACTGTGACTGGTCATAAATGCGGATCAGATCGATACCCGGAAGCTGCTCCAAATCACTTAATTCTGGAAGATCTAACTCTTTTGACTGCACAATGAGTAAGCCTGATTTATCTTGATGCTGCACCAGGAGATCGAAAACATAACTTTGGCGGCTATTTGCGATCGTCAGACGGAATTGGGGACTGACCAGAAAATTGATATTGCGAGCCTCAAGAATTTCTGCAAGTGTGGCGACAATGGAGCAATGACAGGTTAAATTTTGCCAGCGAAGAATGGCATCTTGGGAATAGGTCAAAGAATGGGTATCCGAGGAAGAATCTGTAACCGCAGGTTCAATTAAATTAGCAACTAAACGAGAACCCGCTAAATTCGCTCCACTGAGATCCGCACCACTCAAGTTAACCTCAATCACCAAATTGCGCTGAATATTCACTTTGTGACGGTGGAGATAACGACGCAGAACCGCTTTCAGATTATCTTTTTTAACCCGCTCCCCTAACTCCTGAGAGATCCGCTTCCACAGTTTAGCGCCCACATCCTTGATATAATCGGGATCGTAGCCCGCATCCTGGGCAATTTTACTGTAAGATTTGCCTTCCCAAGATTGCCGAAAGACAAGTTCTTGGACTTGAGTTAAAGCTTCATAGTCCAAAATGGTTTCCACCCAAGTCAAGGCTTCATCAACGGTCATTGGGGGATACTAGCAAGCCATTCTGTTAAGTCCTGCTGTTGTTGGAAGTTAGGCATCGCTTCCATTAACCCTTGGAGTTGGGTGAACGACAGATTATAAATTTTCTCTTCCGTCTCTGCTGCGATCTTCCCAAGTTTGTGGCGTAACATCATCAAGACCGCTTCCTGGCGGCCTTCCTGAAGACCTTCTTGGCGACCTTTTTGCAGGATAAACTGATAAAAAGAAGAGTCTTCCAGCAAGTCTTCGCGGAAGAGGTCTTGAATAATTTCCGGGTTGTGAATCAGTCCAGACATAATAGCAGTACAGGCGATGATTTCTTTGCGTTGATTAGGGTCAGGAATTTTGCGCGTGGCCTCTGCTACCTGTTGTAGCAGATCTCGCGGCGCATTGCTACGGGTTAGAGGGGCTAAAGGGAGAAGAGCAGCATCATTGAGGAAGGGAGCAGGATCTTGTTCCCACAAACGGAGGACGCGATATGTGTGAAGGGTATTTTGGACTTGGAAGCGATCGACATACACTTCAGGTGAGTTGGTCTGTTTCAGAAAAATGACCACTTGCTCAATGGTACAGTGATATTTCCGATAAAGCCTTAACCAATAGTCGATCATCCGCTCTGGTAAGGGGGGGTTAGGTTTGGGAACGCGCTCAAATTCCAGATGCAGGATAGTATCGGCTGCTTTGAGTAAGATTAAGGAGTCAGCACGAACCGGTTCAGTAGAGAGTTCAGTTTTAATCACTTGCACATTGCTGGCATTGACTTGGGGAAGCAGCAAACGGACAAAACTGATTGGGTTTTGGGTTGCCAGGAATTTACAGGTGTTGTCAAAAGCCACAATCTACAAGAGACCCAAACGTGAAGTTTCTTCACTATTCTACCTCATATTGGGGTAGCACCTGACATTTGCCTTACTTTTTGATTACTTTTTGCTACTGACAGAGTGAGCATAAACAATTATCCTTTTAGAGGGGAGTATATAATCATACAGAAAATCCTTCTAATTTCAACATTCTAATGTCCTTCTTGACTCAGGAGGCTTGCTACCTTGGATATCTTGATCAAATTGATTACGCCAGGCCCTTTTGCTTTGCCTTCAGGCTTTGGTCTTCGCGTTGTCAGTAGCTGGTTTGTTTCTCACTTTATTTTGACATTTGTAATTGCTTTTTTTGCTATAGTTTCAGGTGATCTAAAAGATCCAGATTTCGGTTATCTAGCTTACAATGGAAGCCTATTTGGAGTCGCGCTGTGTTTTTATGGGTTACTGGGAATAGCTATAGATTATATGCGAGGGAACCGACCTTATTATCCGGGATGGTATTGGTATTTATACCCTTGGATTTCAGCATTTTATGTGGTGATATTATTGGTGATCTTTCTACTATCCCTTTTGGGGGTGAGTTTACCAGAACAACAAACTAGGAAGCTCACTAGAGATCGGTTACATCAAGCTCTTGAACAATCCTCTCTCCAAGATTTATTAGAGAATTATGGTAATGCATTTGAAGAACTAAAAAAAAGAGAGCAAGCAGGAAAGCTCGATCCGGCTCAAGCAGAGGTTGTCAGAAAGTTGAGGACTTTTGATCGCTCGAAGTATGATAGAAAGATCACCTCGCTGTTGAGTCAGGAAGAATTTAAAAGACTATTTATCCTGATGTTGATTGTAATGTTGATAGAGGAATAACCATGGGATTTCAACTGTTTAAAATGAATGTACCGCGCAATAGCCCTATTTTAAAACATCTCAGTATTCAGCCGGGCAAGTATATATTGAAATGGGACAACGTTAATGGTGATTTAATATTTTTGTCTCAAAGGGGTACAGAAAAGCTTGCCTTAAAACTGTCCCCTGAAGAATTTAAAATGATGCAATTAATGATGGACAATCTCACAGATAAGTACACATTTGATGAAGAGAAGCTAAAAGAATTTGTTAAACGTTCAGGAGGATTTTCATCAAAGGTAAAAGATTATGTAGGGCATCATATAATCCCTCTAGACTTATTCAAGACTAGCAAGTTACTCTTGGCAGTAAGTCCAAATAATAAAAAGGGGAACCCAATCCATATTAATTTTTATGAGAACCACCCTGCTAATCGTCTTCCATTACCAGCTACTTTTCATAAGGGGTCACATGGTTCGTACAGTAACTTCGTTGAAGACTGCCTAGAAGGTGAATGGTCTGATATTGTTAAGTTTGGGTTGGAAAACGATAGGTCTCACATTGTAGAGATCATATATCAAATCATTATTTTTCTGAAAGATAAGATCCGGGAAATGCGAAAAGATGGGTTAGTTTCAATTAATGATATTTAGGGGGAAATGTCCCCAAGTCATGGCTTAAGCTTCTACATCAACAGTATATTCTTTCAGCAATTCTAAGGAAATCACCGCTAAGGTGTTGAGATGGGTAGCGGATAGGACGACAGGTGGTAGATAAAAACCAGCGATCGCACTCAAACCGCTATCCTGATAAATACCAAGTTTTCCTAAAGCCACTCAGGGACAAGCAATGACCGATTATGACTCCCCCTGGAAAGAAGCCATCTCTCTCTACTTTCCCGAATTCATGCGCTTCTTCTTCCCCAACATTGCCACAGACATCAACTGGAGTCGAGGATTTCAATTCCTCGACACCGAACTCCAGAAAATCAAGCGGGAAACCGAAACTGGGCGACGAGAGGCCGATAAACTCGTCCAAGTTTGGCAACATAATGGACAAGAAACCTGGGTTTTACTCCACATCGAAGTTCAATCTCAGCCCCAATCCGAATTTGCCGAACGCATGTATATTTACAACTCTAGGCTCTTCGACACCTATCGTCGGCAAGTCGTCAGTTTAGCTGTCTTAGCCGACGAACGCCCCTCCTGGCGACCCCATCGCTACAAACGAAAACTGTGGGGATGCAAATCGAGCTTAAACTTTCCCATCGTTAAGCTTCTGGACTACAATACGAGTGAATTAGACAGCAACCGAAACCCCTTTGCCGCCATAGTTCAGGCCCATAGAGCAGCTCAAGCGATGGGAAAGAACCCAGAAAAGGGCTATCAGAACAAACTCAGGTTAGTCAAAAGTCTCTATGAACGGGGATTATCCCGCAAGGATATAGTAGAGCTATTTAGGCTCATCGACTGGCTGATGGAACTTCCAGAACCAGAAGAGCGGCGATTATGGACAGAACTGGAAACCTTAGAGAAGGAGAAAGTCATGCCTTATATTACCAGTGTTGAACGCTTTGGCATTGAGAAAGGACGTGCTGAGGAACGACAAGAATCTATCCTTCGGATCTTGGAAGTTCGTTTTGTGGAGGTTCCAGACGAGTTAAAAGAGCAAGTGAGGAAAATCGCCAGCTTGGAAGTGCTGGCAGAATTGTTGACTCAAGCTGTAACAGTCGAGTCTTTGCCGTCTTTCCAAACAGTAATTGATGAAGTGGCTACGTCAGTACAAGAGCCAGATCGCCGAGAAGAGTGATGTTTCTGTCTTCAACAATCTGACGATCGATGGTTTTCAATCAACCGCATACTCTTTCAGCAATTCTAAGGGGATCGTGGCTAAGGTGTTGAAATGAGTAGCCGATAGAACCACGGGAGGCGCAACCCCAGCTTCGAGGGCTTCTTTCCAACGGGAGGCACATAAACACCAGCGATCGCCACTTTTAAGCCCCGGAAACCCATAGATCGGTACAGGGGTACTGAGGTCATTGCCCTGCTTGCGGGTATAATCCAGAAATTCATCCGTCACTTGGGCACAAACCACATGCAGACCGAAATCTCCCGGCCCGGTTTCGCAATATCCGGTGCGGTAATATCCCGTCATGGGGTCAGTGCAACAGGGTTGTAAGGGTTCACCGAATACGTTTTTGGCTTCAGATTGGGTTTCAGACATGGGGGTTAATGGAGTCGCTTTTGGGTTTATTTTAATCCTTCGTCAAGAGTTATGGATCTGTACCTGATTCAGCTACAATTCTAGGGGATCATTTCCTCACCCCCGATTACCCATTACTGATTACCAGCGCCAAGCGCTATAGTTGATGAAAGTTGCCACTTGGAATGTTAACTCTATCCGTACCCGACTCGATATTGTTGTTAATTGGCTGCGGGAAAACCCGGTAGATGTGTTGGGGTTGCAGGAAACAAAGGTGATTGACGAACTGTTTCCGCGATCGCCCTTTGAAGAGGCAGGATATCATGTTTATGTCTCTGGCCAAAAATCCTATAATGGTGTCGCCCTGATTACGCGATCGCCCCTTTCCGATGTCAGTACCGGTTTTACCCCCATTTTAGGCGCGGATCGGGTAGGAGAGTTTGACGAACAAAAGCGTTTAATTACCGGAGTCTTAGATAATATCCGCATTATCACCGTTTATGTGCCCAATGGCGGCGACTTTGAAAGTGATAAATATTTCTATAAATTAGATTGGCTCTCGCTTCTACAAGATTATCTCGATATCCTCCTCAAACGCCATCCCCAAGGCCTATGTATTAGTGGTGATTTTAACATCGTTCCAGAAGATCGAGATGTGCATTTTGAAGTCTCCCCCAATAGCCAAAAAACCGGTATAACTCCCAAGGAAAGGGAAGCATTGCAACGGATTCTCAAATTGGGATTAGCCGATGCTTTCCGTAAATTCAACCAAGAAGAAGGTCAATATACTTGGTGGGATTATCGTCAAAATTCCTTTAAGCGTCAGCGAGGGTGGCGGATCGATCATCACTATTTATCGGCTCCATTAGGCGATCGCGCTTCAAGCTGTATCATCGATATCGCCCCTCGACATTTGACGAAACCGAGCGATCATACTCCCGTAATTGTGGAGTTTTAAGCCCTATTTTTTTATGATCCGAGTATTATTAGTAGACGATCAAAGCTTAGTCCGAGAAGGGTTATGTAGCCTTCTACAAACCAAAACCGATCTCGAAGTAATTGGAGCTGCTGAAAATGGAAAAATTGCCCTTGAACAAGCCATATCTTTACAACCGGATGTGATATTGATGGATGTGCGGATGCCTGTGATGGACGGCGTTGCCGCTACGAAAGCCTTGCAAGAACACTGTCCCCAGATTAAGGTTTTAGTCTTAACGACCTTTGACGATGATGAGTATGTCACCCAAGCCGTGCGCTATGGCGCGAAGGGCTATTTATTAAAGGATACACCTTCAGAAGATTTAGCCGAAGCCATTCGAGCTGTTCATAAAGGCTACACCCATTTAGGGCCAGGATTGTTAGAAAAAATGCTCGCCAGTCAACCCGAACCAGAAGTGAATTCAGCGCCACCAGAATTGCAACTGTTAACTCCAAGGGAACAGGAAGTCTTGAAGCTTATTGGTGCAGGGTATAGTAACCGAGAAATTGCCCAAACCTTGTATATTTCCGAGCGCACGGTGAAAAATCATGTCGCGAATATCTTAAGTCGGCTCAATGTCCGCGATCGCACTCAAGCTGCTATTTTGATCAATACCAAATTTTCCTAAAACCCCTCATCGACAGAAAGAGTCAAGTTAACTGAGTTTTTTCACCATCCAAGTGGACAGGGGTTGGAAGCCTAACTTATCGTACAAGGCGATCGCCGCTTGATTTTGACGAAAGACTTGCAGACTAATTTGCTGCTCTCCCCGCTCCTTGGCGTAAGTTTCCGCTTGCTCCATCAGTGCCGAACCCAGACCTTGGCGGCGGTGTTCCGGTAGGATATAGAGGAGGAAAATATGGGTATGTTGCTGTCCATTCACCTGATCGACTGCGTTGCCCATCCATAAACAGCCAATGGGTTGAGAGCGGGGAGTCGAAGAGAGGAAATCAGAAATTTGCGGATCTTCCACTTTCTCCACCCACCAGAGGGGAGTCGTCTGGGCAAAATGTAACTCGATCGCCTGATTTAAATGGGAAAAATCCTGTCCCGGAAACAACTCCTCATAGGTTTTGTGCATAAAGCTAATTAGCATGTCGCGCTCCATCACCCATCCGGCGCGAATGCGATAGCCTGGAATCAATTCATTTTGTGCCATTTACCAACGAGAAACTCAGAGTCAAACTCTATCCTAGGGCAAAACTGTACCCTATTACCCTTGTGCCGCCCATTCATGTCCGTGAAGCTCGAAGGGCTATATGTTGTTTCAGCACATCTAAACGAGAAATATCCCAAGTATCGATATGGGAGCAAATTAAGCCATTTTCATTGATTTTGAGTTCGCTCGATCCAGGAATAGAAATACGGGGTTTCCAGGGGAGGGGAGTATTCCAGTGCAATGTCCATCGGGTGTGGATAGTGTTTCCATCTTGCTCGATGTGATGTAAGTCCATTTTGATATTGAAGAACCAGCGTTCCATCAAGGAGATCATCTGCTGATAGCGATCGCCTCCCCGAAATTCGGTCATTGGATCTTTAAAATACACATTTTCTGCGTAAATATCATAATTTTGATTGACCGGAAACCGTTCATAGTCTGCTTTGAGAATATCAATTATTTCCATAGAACTAGCGCTTTCTTCTGGTAGTTGTATAATTACAGAGAAATAGTATGCATTGAAAACCTAACCTCGCGATCGCACAGATTCACCATGGTTGCCTTGTCTCCAGAACTGCAAGCTCGACTCTCGTCCCCCCTGAAAATTGGCACGGTAGAAGTCAACTCTAGGGTATTACAATCGCCCCTATCGGGGGTGACGGATTTGGTCTTTCGTCGCTTAGTGCGTCGCTATGCTCCCAGTTCCATGATGTATACGGAAATGGTGAATGCTACGGGATTGCATTATGTGCGGGAGTTGCCAAAACTGATGGAAGTAGACCCCCACGAGCGCCCCATTAGTATTCAGCTCTTTGACTGTCGGCCGGATTTTTTGTCCGAGGCGGCACAGATGGCGGTGGAAGAAGGGGCCGATACGGTAGATATTAACATGGGCTGTCCCGTGAATAAGATTACTAAAAATGGGGGGGGTTCCTCCTTGTTACGAGAGCCGGAAGTAGCCGAGGCGATCGTGCGGGAAGTGGTGGCAGCCGTTGAGGTTCCGGTAACCGTAAAAACCCGGATTGGCTGGTCAAATCAGGAAATTAATATTTTGGAGTTTGCCCAACGGATGCAGGATGCGGGAGCGCAGATGTTGACCCTCCACGGCCGCACTCGGGCCCAGGGGTATAATGGGCCGGCCCGTTGGGAATGGATCGCGAAGGTGAAGGAAGTTTTGTCGATTCCGGTGATTGCCAATGGGGATATTTTTTCCGTGGAAGCGGCGGTGCGTTGTTTGGAGGAAACGAAAGCGGATGGGGTGATGTGTTCGCGGGGAACGTTGGGGTATCCGTTTTTGGTAGGCGAGATTGATTATTTTTTGAAGACAGGGGAAATCTTACCCCAACCGACGGCGATCGAGCGCTTAGAATGTGCCAAGGAGCATTTGCGGGCATTGTATGAGTATAAGGGCGATCGCGGCATTCGTCAGGCCCGTAAACACATGACCTGGTACGCCAAAGAGTTCTATGGTGCCGGAGAATTGCGGGGTAAGTTAGCCCGGATAGAATCGGTGGAAGACGGGGTAACCTTATTAGAAGGGGCGATCGCCAAACTGATAGAATTAGACCTCGATCCAGCTCCTGTATCCGTGGGCTAGTTTTCTCCAGTTTCCGGGAGATCGGCCGCAGTAGTGTGTATTCTCAAGAATGGCATTTAGACAGGAATGTGGTTATGAAAGCGCTAAAAATGGTGGCTTTAGTTGGAGGAGTGGCGATCGCCACCCTCACCGGAGCAATGGTCGCCACCAACCCCAAATCCCCCAACTATGAAGAATTTGCCTCCCAACAGTTAGTCGAATATCTGCAAGAAAACGTTTGCGACAAAACCAACCAAACCCTCGGTAACATCCTGCAACAATCTTGTGATAACTTCCTCCAAGAGGCTCGACCCCAACTGCAAACCATCATTGCCCAACGCACCGAACGCCAAAACTATATACTATTCAGTATCTATCGAACTAACCTTTCAGTTGCCGCCTTTCTGCCTGCCTACGAATTTGAAACCCTAGGGGTTTTTTCCAATTTCCATATCTTAAAGGCAGAAGAAACATCAGCCCCATAACGTCATCTTCCTAGTCAGGATACTCCCATGAGTTACTGTGTCAACCCCGACTGCAAATCCCCCCAAAATCCCGATAGCGCTAAATTTTGCTCCAGTTGTGGGACTTCCCTCTATCTCCGACAACGCTATCGGCCCGTGACCCAACTCGGTCAAGGAGGATTTGGTAAAACCTTTATTGCCATTGATGAAGATATTCCCTCCCAACCTCTACGGGTCGTTAAACAACTCTACCTCAAAGGCTTTAGCGATCAAGTCGTTCATAAAGCCCAACGGTTATTTCGCCAAGAAGCCGTTCGCCTCGATGAGCTAGGAAAACACGATCAAATTCCCGATTTACTCGCCCATTTTGAGCAAGATAAACAGCTCTATTTAGTCCAGGAGTTTGTGGACGGCCCCACCTTAGCTCAGGAACTCCAGCAAAAAGGAGCCTATGAACCCGAAGAAATTGAACAACTCCTGCGAGATCTTTTACCCGTTTTGCAGTTTGTCCATGACAATAATGTGATTCATCGGGACATTAAACCCCAAAACATCATCCGCCGCAAACGCGATAATTTACCCGTATTAATTGATTTTGGTGTCTCTAAATGGGTCTCCCAAACCACCTTAAATCAAACAGGAACCATCGTGGGCAGTGCCGAATATATGCCCTTAGAACAATTGCGAGGCAAGGTATTTCCGGCCAGTGATTTATATAGTTTAGGAGCCACTTGTTTGCATTTGCTCACCGGATTGCCTCCCTTAGAACTCTATGATATTGCCAATGAAAAATGGGTATGGCGAGATTATTTACTACCAGAAAAACGGGTGAATTTATATTTGGCCGAAACCCTCGATCGCATGGTCTCTCGGAACTTAAATCAGCGTTTTCAATCGGTCTCCGATGTATTGTCTGTACTCTCGGTTACCCCTGGTTCCTTAATGGCCGTTGCTCCACCCAAACCCAAAACCCCTAAACCCGTCACCCCTCGTCCCGCTTCTAGTCGAACTGCGCTGAGTAACCAACCGACAGAACTCTCCACAAAAATCTCCACGAAACTCCCCAGCAAAACCTTTAACCCCCTTCATGTGGTGAAAACTTGGGTCTTTGGCTCCTCGGAAATATCCGCAGAATTAACTTCTGTCGTTGGTGTGGATTATACAAAGTTGCAAGGTTTCTTGCAACTCAAACGCTGGAAAGCAGCCGATGAAGAAACCTGGAACTGTCTGCATCAAGCCGCAGGTAAACCCCTGAGTCGCTTTTTAGCCCCCCGCGATATTACGAAGATTCCCTGTGAAGATTTGCAGACAGTCGATCGACTGTGGCTAGAAGCGAGCGAGGGACGCTTTGGATTTACGCTTCAGGTTCAGGTGTATCAACAGTCGGCAGAGGAGTATTTTCAGTTCTGTCAAGCCGTAACATGGCCCTTACGACCGGGTGGTAATGCGGAGGACTATATTCAGTATAAAAATAATGCTCCAGTCGCTCACCTGCCCTCCCCCATTCGCTTCAAAGGATCGGATTGGTCAAAGCATGTGGAGGCGATCGCCTCTAAGTGTATTAGTTGCGGCTTAGTTTAGCGATCGGCTCACGGGAGAGTACAATGGTGAGGGAATGGGGGAATAGGGATATAACATAGACCTCGGCTGCACATTATTAACTCATCTGACAGGTGTCTAATGTTGGATGACCCATAACCACCCATTACCCCTGGGCAGCACTTGATCTTTATTCTTCTTGGGGAATAAAGTCTAAGGCCGCAGAATTCATACAATAGCGTAACCCCGTGGGAGCAGGGCCATCAGGGAAGACGTGGCCAAGATGGGCATCACAGGCAGCACAGAGAACTTCAGTGCGCTTCATGAAAAAGCTCCAATCATCTTTAGTGGCAATATGTTCTTCCTTGCTGGGGGCCCAAAAACTGGGCCAACCCGTACCCGAATCACATTTCGTTTCTGAGGTAAATAATTCTGTCCCACAACAGATGCATTGATAGGTTCCGGGTGTTTTATTGTTATAGTAAGCACCGGTAAATGCCGGTTCTGTACCCTTTTTGCGGGTGACCTTAAATTGCTCTGGGGTCAATTGAGCCTTCCATTCGGCTTCTGATTTCGAGATTTTTTCCACTGGCTTCACCATACACGACGATAGAATTAAGATACCATTGCGATCAAAGCATAAGCTAAATAAACTAAAGCTATTGATCCATAATTCGTGATTGCCATGATTCGGATTGGAAATTGGAAGCTCCGTTATTGGATTCTGACAGGTTATGCAATTCCACTCGGTGCGATCGCCCTCTCAACGATCTTAACTGCAATCAGTTTGAATGCGGTGCAACAGCGTAGCCATACCTTAGAATTGTTTAATCGGATTGAATATCGCATTGCCCGAATTTACACAGATGTTAAAAATATTTCCATCCTGACGCGAGGATATCTACTCTCCCAGGAATCTCAAGTTCTCGATAGCATTACTAATTTGCGAGAGGTTTATACGAAGGATTTGGATCTTTTAGAAGAATTGATGGCCCAACAGGGACGGGAAGGAGAAGTGCAAGAAATTCGCCAGTCGATCCGGTTTCTGAGAAGTGCGAATAATCAACTCTTAGACACAGCCCGTGGGGGAGATGTGGAGGGGGCGATCGCCGCCTGGCGGAGCGGAGTGGCACGTGAGGAAGCCGAAGAATTGTCTGAACAGGTACAACGGCTATTCGAGCGCAATAATGATTTGACGGGGCGTGCAAGTCAGGAACAGGCCAAAGCCATTCAAAGACTTTCATTTTCAATTTGGGCGATCGCCTTTTCAGCGATATCCCTTTCCTTATTAGCCGCCTGGAGAACCTTCCAGAGAACCACTCGGCAAATGGACGCATCCGCTCAGGCGATCGTCCATTCATCGGCGGCGATCGGAGAAACCGCAACCGTACAAGAGCAAAACACCCAACAACAAGCCAGCTCGATTCGAGAAACTGATATCACCATGGGCAATCTGCGCTCAAGTTCCCAGCACTCTGCCCAACAAGCTGCCTCTGCACAGACAGAAGCCGAGCAAGCCCGACAATTGGCTGAACGGGGACGACAAGTTGTCGCCCACACCCTAACCCAGATGATGGAACTCCAAAAACAGGTCACAGCCGTCACGGAAGATATTAACGGGTTACGAGAGAAAACCGCACAAATTCAAACCATTTCCGATTTAGTCGGCGAATTAGCCGAACAAACCAATATGCTGGCCCTAAATGCCGCCGTAGAAGCAGTACGAGCAGGCGATCGCGGTCGTGGGTTTACCGTGGTTTCTGAAGCCATTCGCAACCTTGCCGATCGCAGCAAAACATCCGCCTTAGAAATCAGCGCTTTGATCGCCGATATTCAAAAAACCACCGGTAACACCGCCCAGAGTGCCACAGCAAGCGCTCGATCTGCCCATTCAGGAGTCGAAAGTATGCGGGAAACAGCCGAAGTGTTTCAAGGTGTGACCATCGCCGTGGAAAAAATTGCCACCAACAGCCAGACCATTGCCATTCACCTGCAAGAGCAAGCCGCCGCGATCGAACAAATCTCAGTCGCCATGACCGATCTCAAACAAACGGCACAGCAGACAGTACAAGGCATTCAGCAGGTTAAAGTTGGGACACAACAATTAAATGCGGCGGCCGTCGATCTGCAAGCATTTGTCTGACCTCAAGGGTTGACATCAATCAAAAATTTTCACCACTATGATTACCAATCATCATAGGGTGGGCAGCAGAAGGGAGCTATGGACTTGGAGAAGGCGCGGGAGCCGGTGCTGGGGAGGGAGAAGGAGAAGGAGAAGGAGAGGGGGATGGTGTCGTGCCTGGAGAGGGGGATGGTGTCGTTCCCGGCGTTGGGCTAGGTGTCGTTCCCGGTGTGGGTGTCGGAGTAGGAGCAGGAGCAGGAGATGGGTCATTATTCAGGTTGGTATCAACGGTAAACACATCCGTGACATTATCTCGGAATTGTCGCCAAAACAGCATGAAGGTAAGGACATCTTGAAACGGCTGGGTAATCCGAGTCAGGGTTACGCTCAATCTAGATAATAAGTTGCGATTCACTACGATAATGTCATTATCTAGCAAGCGAATATTTTGGGACACATCCCCTAATATGGCACTACGAGCATTAATGATTTTGCTCACCACTCGTCCCTGTTCTTGATCGAAGCGAATGACCCCGACTTTACTCAGTCTCGCTTCTTCAAAATTGGGCCCGATCGCCGTAATCGCATCGGCAAAGGTACTGCCATTGGGTAAAGTAATTGTCCCCACATTGTTAGTCGTATGGCGTACCACATCAATATTAATCGTGGGTTGAGATAAATTTGATTCTGCGGCTAACTGATGATCGTAGTCGAGATCCTGAAAATCAATTTTAGGGACAATAATCACATCCCCATCTTCAATCCGCAGGTCTTGGACTCGTTGCCCATATTTGAGGGGAGTGAGCAAATCTACCGAAGCTTCTAAGACTGAACCATCCAATAAGGTTCGCCGAATAATAATATTACGCAGGTCTGCCGATTGAGTAGATCCCCCAGCCTGAACAAGAGCATCGGCCACTAAAGGAATCGGATTACTAGGGAGAGCATAGCTTCCCGGTTGAAAGACTTCACCGGTAATAATCGTTTCAACAGGTCTCCGATTGCCCAGAGTGACCAAGACATTGGGTTCAATCACAAATTGATTTAAGCCAAAGCGTAGTTTTTCTTCCAGTTCGGGGAGAGTTAAACCTTTAACGGCCAATCGTCCCATTAAGGGGACAATAATATTCCCCTCTAAATCAATCAGAGCTTGAAAATTGAGATCGGGAAAATTGCTGACATTAACCGTAATGGAATCTCCGGGGCCTAGGCGATAAACATCAAATTCTGGAGGAGGAGCGGTAGGCAATTCGTTATCGAGTTCCAGAGTTTCCCCTCGGTTTCTCAGTCTCTCTCGTGCGTCTTCTAGCAGTTGATCGACGGAGGTCGGTTGATCGATATCAATGGGTGGCAGTTGTCCCCTGGCCTGAGAAGGGAGGAACAATCCCATCGCTAATGTCAAATTAATAGTAATGTGGAAATTCCGAGAGTTAGCCATAGAGAATTTATTGCACAGGGGATTGAGTAAAGACGGTTTCCATGAGGGTGGTTTGGATGGTTTGCACCAGAGACTGGGAAATGTCTTCAACGTCCTCTAGATCTCCTAGATGTTCCATCGGAATCATCATCGAAACGGCCATCCAAGGGGCCCGATCGCCTCGTGTTTGGGCTAGGCGATCGGCCATAAACCAGTTGACGGGAGCCGGATTTCCGCCAGTGGGCCAAGCATACCATTGCACCACAGCAAAGGTTTGCACCGGATTCCAGCCGCGAAAAAACCGCGATCGCACCCTTACTTCTTCACCAGAGGGAGTCTTCACTTCCCAAGTCTTCATTTGATAAGAATCCGTTTGCCAATCCCTAAAAATCTGTTGCACAAACCCATTCACATCGACCCATTCCACCCTGGGTTGGTCTAGGTCAGAATTTTGGATTAACAGCAACAGCAGTACGGGTTTTTCCCAGTTTCCCTCAAGTTGCTGATAAGACCATCGATGACCCCCCAGACGAATCTCCATCTGCTCGATGGTTTCCCAACCGGAAAGGGTTAATCCATTGTTGCGGACTTGTCGCAGCTCTTTTAAGGCCACTACTTTGGGGGGAGACTGCCATTGCCACGATCCATTGAAGTATCCCGGAATCGCACCTATGGCTAAAATGACTACCATAAAGCCGAGCAATACCCATAGGGGCCAAGACCGTTTTCCCGTTTTGGGGGGAGGCCCATCATTCATCGGAGTTGAGGGATTCAAGGGTTTCATCAGTCTCTTCTGAGTCTAAATAGTCGTCACGATTGAGCCAGTTCAAAAAAAGCACCACCATACCTAACATGCCTGCGGAATATAAATCTCCGCCCCAACTTTCATGTAACCAATGAAATACGGGGTCATTGCCTGTGCCATGAAAATAGGTGAGTAGGGCATTACGGATAATATTGGCCACCACGCTAATCACTACCGATCCGGCTAATAAGGAAATGACTTTACGCCCAGAGGCGATCGCCCCCGTCCAATAAAGCAGCATTAAGGCCACATAGAGACTGGTAAACAGCATTTTCAAGCCCGCGCAGTGGGGCGCAACTTCCACCAGTCTGCCCCCAGTGGACAGATAAATACCATTAACCGTCACATCCATTCCCACGATACCAGAGAGGATAAATCCCGCCATGGTAGAAATAAAGCTTTGTAAGGGCAGAATATAAGGCTCGATTAGATAGGGGACTTCTGTGGGGGTGGCTAGGGCAACTAAAATCAGGGGAAAGGTTTGGAGTTTGAGACCGGGAATCCCTTTTAGCCAGAGACAGACTCCAATCAACATTAGGGGAAAGGAGAGATTAACCAAATCGGGTAATCCGGTAATGTAGAACACTCCACCGAGTCCCAGGAAAACGCCGCCTAGGGGATGGAAATTGTCTGGCAGTTGGGCCCATTGCTGGCGTTTTTCCCAGAAGGCAATATAGAGGGCAAAGGGTAGGCCGATTAATCCATGACTAAAATATTCATGTTCAATACTGATACTTTTATTAATCCAGCCGTCATACCAATGGAAAAGTAAGGGCCCATAGAGCAGGATAAAGAGGGCTAGAAGGGCATAGTTCACCCAAGATTTGGGGATGGAACTGGGAAAAGCAGAGGGTTGGGTCATGGTTTTATGCTCGGAGAGGGTTTTAAGAATTGATACATTCAGCGATCGCCTCAACGACTCGTTGCATTTGTTCTGAGGTAATCCCTGGAAACATGGGTAGAGAGAGGATCGACTCGCACAGTTGTTCGGCTTCTCGAAAGTCTCCCGCATGATAACCCAGATGGGTATAAGCGGGTTGCAGATGGCAGGGAATGGGATAGTGAATACCGGTTTGAATGTTGGCGAGCTGGAGTTTTTCTTGTAGGGTATCCCGGTTAATTCCACTCTTTTCTAAGAGGCGAATCACATAGAGGTGATAAACATGGCCTGAGCCACTGAAGTTGGCGATCGGGACAATACCAGATTGGGCTAAGGGGGCGAGCAGGCGATCGTATGCTTGCGCCGCTTGATTGCGCTGTTGGTTCCAGCTCTTCAGGTGGGGTAACTTGACATTGAGAATCGCCGCTTGGATGGTATCTAAACGGCTATTGGTTCCCAGTTCCGTGTGGTAATACTTGCGCGGCGCTCCATAGTTTCTCAGGCTTTGCATGGTTTGGGCAACCTCTGGATCGTTGGTTAACACCATGCCCCCATCCCCAAAAGCCCCTAGATTTTTACTGGGATAAAAGCTATAGGCAGCCGCTTTGCCCACGGAACCTGCTGTATAGCCTTCTCGATGAGCTAAATGCGCTTGGGCGGCATCTTCAAAGATAAACAGGTTATGGGTTTGGGCAAAGTCTAGGAGGGCCTGCGGGGAGACCATTTGACCGTAGAGATGAACGGGCAAAATGGCTTTAGTTTTGGCAGTGACCAACTTTTCGGCCGCTTCGAGATCGATTAGGGCGCTCTGGGGGTCACAGTTGGCTAAAATAGGGGTTGCGCCTGAATGTATAACCCCGATTAGGGTGGCGATGAAGGTGTTGGCCGGTAAGATGATTTCGTCTCCGGGTTGGATGCCACAGGCTTTGAGTCCGAGGGCGATCGCATCGGTTCCACAAGCAACTCCAATACCATGCTTAACTCCGGAGCTTTCGGCAAAGGCGCTTTCAAAGTCTTTGACTGCTTGACCCATGATAAAGTCGCCTTGTCGCAAGACGGCTAACATGGCTCGATCGAACTCAGTTTTCAGGGGCTGGTGTTGGATCGAGAGATCCACAAAGGGAATAGTTGCAGAGGATGGGTTCATTCGCTAATGACGATCGCAAGTTTAATCTTTTTCGAGTTTGGCATTAACGGATAGAAAGTGGCAAATCACTGAAGTGGGTTAGGTGCTGAGATCAAATTTTATCGTTCTGGGGAGAGTATTGTATGGACTATAAAACTGCCTGTGAGTTTGCGATCGCCCAAGGGTTACCCACGGGTGAAAATCCCGATGCCTTTTTGCTCCGCCTGCGAGCCGGAGAGCCACCGGTTCCCGGACAAGTTACTTCTTTGTTGTTGGCACTCAGTATTATTGCTGAACAATCCCAGGAGCAGCAACTCTTAGATCGCCGTTTGGTTTGTGCCCTGCATCAGTTAGCCATGGACTCTCGCCAAGCCTTCCTGGAGTATAAACAGTCGGGTGTCATTTGGCCGCCCTTATTAGACCAGGATCTGACTCGGATCGCGATCGCCGTGCGGAAAGTCTTTATCCCAAAACCGGCGATCGCCTTGAAACCTAGCAAATAACAGTAATTCCCCTCCGTTGCACTCCAATAAACCCAGCAAAAGATTCACTTATTGTTAACCTAATTTTGACAAAATCTTGATGAAAAACATCAGGATCTATGGTAAATCGATCCCTTCCCCACACTACTGAAATCACCCCTGACCCGTGATCTAGATAACAAACCTTCAACAATCGACAATTTTCTTTACTTTCTGCTACCATTAAAAGTAGCGCTCTCTAATAGGTGTTAAGAAGAAAATTGAACTATCCTCCCTTAACTGGATACCCCTGGCAAGGCTTGTGGTATCTAGACCTAAAACTCAAGCGTAGACGTAAATGTGACCCCACAATCTCCTGGGTGGATAGCTGTGAACCCCCTAGTTTGATTTGACCGGTCTGTAACTGCTAGGTTTGCCCCACCCTCAACTGAAGTTGGCAAACTGGGCCGGTCAATCAGCTAAGTTCATCCTAAACATTGCCTCTTGGAGAGAAAACCCCAAGGGAACTCGACGGTTATTTAGCTGCTCAAATCTCAAACCTTATAAGCTTTAAAGCTCTCGAAAAACACAGGGATAAAAACCCAAAACCAGCTAGAAACCAATCTCTAGACATAACGTTTTGGGCAATTTTTGGAATAATTATAAAAAAGCCCTGCAAGTGATAACCCCTCCAAATTTGGGATTGAATTGACCTGGAAATTCTCAAAATCT
This sequence comes from Roseofilum halophilum BLCC-M91, assembly GCF_030068445.1. GTDB lineage: Bacteria > Cyanobacteriota > Cyanobacteriia > Cyanobacteriales > Desertifilaceae > Roseofilum > Roseofilum halophilum. Next base: position 31,931 of record NZ_JAQPOK010000012.1, read on the forward strand.
GGATTCAAGAAAGATAGAGAACCGGTATCCCAATCAAGCAGATTAGAACATAGGAGAATCCATCATGTCTCGCTTACTCAAACACAAAATTGCTCCCGCACCTTTACCCACAGAAATTAGCGTAGTCGATCTGATTGATGGCTACTTTACCGCCTACAACTCAGCACGACTGCGGGAAATTTGTCACCTCCTTACCCAGAAAGTGATGCAACCGGGGGTAACCGTTGGTGTCAGTCTTTCCGGAGCCATGACTCCCGCCGGATTTGGGGTAGGCATTCTCGCGCCCTTAATGCGGCAAGGCTACATTGACTGGATGATTAGTACGGGGGCCAATTTATATCACGATCTCCATTATGGTTTGGGCATGAGCCTCTATGCAGGCAGTCCCTTCTTAGATGACGTGAAATTGCGAGAACAGGGACATATCCGCATCTATGACATTGTGTTCGATTACGATGTCCTCTTAGAAACCGATACCTTTATCCGCCAGACCTTGAAAGCACCCGAATTCCAAAAACGGATGGGAACGGCTGAATTTCATTATCATTTAGGGCGGTATATCTGGGAAATTGAACAGCGTTTAGGCATTGAAAATCCTTGCTTACTCTCAACTGCCTATGAATGTGGCGTTCCCATCTATACCTCTTCTCCTGGGGATAGTTCCATCGGCATGAACGTGGCAGCTCTAGCTTTAGAGGGATCGGAGTTAATGCTCGATCCAGCCATTGATGTAAATGAAACCGCAGCCATTGTCTATGGCGCTCGCAATTCTGGTATTCCCGATGTAACCGGTAGAAGTGCTGCGTTGATGATTGGGGGGGGTTCGCCGAAAAACTTCCTGTTGCAAACTCAACCACAGATTCATGAAGTTTTGGGGTTAGAAGAGCGCGGCCATGATTATTTTATCCAGATTACGGACGCTCGCCCCGATACTGGGGGATTATCGGGAGCAACCCCTTCAGAAGCGGTGAGCTGGGGGAAAGTAGACCCGAACGAATTGCCCAATAGTATTGTCTGCTATACCGATAGCACGATCGCCTTACCCTTGATTAGCTCCTACGTGAGCAAACAATCTACCCCTCGCCCCCTGAAACGACTTTACGATCGCCGTCAGGAATTGTTAGACCACCTGAAAGCCGATTATCAGGCGCAACAACAGGCTCCTGGGGTGGCTAAACCGAAAGAAATGAGTGCTGCTGCTCCGGTGGCGACTTATCCTTGCGGCACTCCTATCCGTAAATAACGTCACCCTTTAAAGAATAACCTTATTCTTCACCCTAGTCCTTCTCTAGAAAATAGAGAAGGATTTTTTTATGTTATGGGCTTAAGACCCATTCCCGTTTTTCAGATATTCAAAAACGGATTTATCGCCAATATCTGGGGGAATGGGTTGGATCAGTTTTCGGCCGGCAAAAATCAGAAATAGGATGCTCCAGGTGGCTAACATGATTTCTTGGGCTTGGACGGGCAGAGTTCCAAAGAGAACACCGAGTAGGAGAATCGGAACTAGGGGGGTGAGAAGTTTGGTTTCTAGACGATGGAAACAGAAGCCTTCTTTGAAGTAAATTCCGGTGAGGGCGGCAAAGGTAAATCCAATACCGAATAGGGTAAGCGGTTGAGTATATACCGTCAGGGCAAGGGGTTGGGCGCTGTTGAAGGTGAGGACGAGACCCGAAATTGTGCCCACGATCAGAAACAGTTGCAAGAGGCGATGGAGGAGGGCCATATAAATATGGATGGTGAGTAGGCTAACCCCTAATGCGAGACAGAAGAGGAAATAGAGGGGGGTGAGCCAGGATAGGGTTTCGGGATTATGATTGGGCCAGAGGGTGACGGTAGTGGCGATCGCCATACAGACAGCAGCAACCGTTAACCCACCCCGATAAATAATCACCCCTTGGCGATCTTTTGGGGTAATCGTAAAGCTACCAAATTGACCTTGATAAACAGGAGATTGTGCGTTAGTCATGATCGCAAGAAACTAAAATACAAGGGCCAAACATTCAAATCAAGTCTATGCCACCGGTTCACCTTAGTTCGGCAGTGAATCTTCTAAAAACCATCGGTTCATTATTTATTTTATGGGGGCGGTGGGACTTGAACCCACACGACTTTTAAGGTCAACGGATTTTCATTCTCCCACAGCTTTCGCTGTTTCCTTGAGACGTTGCTCGCCGGTTTTGAGAATTGGACCCTCCCTTTACCCTCGTCTGAATACGTTAGGGTAGCTCCCGTCGGGCCTCTGCACCTTCCTTCGACAATCGATCGAGGGTCGCCTCCTCAATCTTTGTCTTCGGCTTGGCTCAGGATTGCCTTGTCTGTCACCAGATTTAGGTTTCCCTGAGTTTGAGAGCTTCCACTTAGCAAATTTCTCTGCTAAGGCTCAGTTTTCTAAGTCCGTAGCGTCTACCATTCCGCCACGCCCCCCCACTTAAGTTAAGTGTAGGATGGTGAATTTTATCTTTCACACAATATACAATTAGAACACAAATCCCCAGTTTTGGCAAGTCTCTAACTAAAATCGGCAGGAAAAGTCCGGGATGGAGGATGGCCAGCGTAACCGGTCTAAAAGTGGTATGATCTCTCTGGATCATTCGCTTTTAAGTATAGCTAGATGGACATTATCACCTTACTGGTCTACGGAATTTTAGGAGGAACCTATCTCCTAGTCTTACCGGCTCTGATCTACTTCTACCTCGATCGCCGTTGGTATAGTGCTAGTTCCATCGAACGGTTATTGATGTACTTCATGGTCTTTTGGTGTTTCCCAGGCATTCTCCTATTGGCTCCTCTGATTAATCTGAGACCCAAACCCCGACAAATCACATAAACATCCTGGATTAAAGGTAAGCAGAACGTGCGACGAATTGATGTCATTGTCATGAGTGTGGCCCTTTTCGCCACTGGTGGTTTAGTGTATGGGCTGTTTCAACTGTTGGGGTTAGATAGCCTGGAGGCTGGCCGTTGGAGCCAACTGATCCTCATCGGTGGAGTTTTGGTTTGGGTGTCTACCTATTTATTCCGGGTGGGAACCCAAAACATGACCTACAATCAGCAACGTCGTGACTATGAAGAGGCTATGCTGCAAAAACGGTGGGAATCCTTAACTCCGGAGGAGAGAGCCAAACTCGAAGCCGAGGTAGCCTCAGAATCCGATCCTTCTATCTCCCCTGATAACTGATATTACTGTTATGACCCATGCGATTACCGAGTGTTTTGGGCGATTGCGATCGCAAAACACTCCAGCGTTAATTCCGTTTATTACTGCTGGCGATCCCGATTTAGAAACCACAGCTCAGGCTCTGCAAGTTCTCGATCGCCAAGGGGCGGATATCATTGAACTGGGAGTGCCCTATTCCGATCCCTTGGCTGATGGCCGAGTGATTCAGGCAGCAGCTACCCGCGCCCTAAAACGGGGAACCCGTCTAGAGTCGGTACTAGAATTACTCGGCCAAGTTAGCCCCAAGTTGAACGCTCCGGTAATTCTGTTTACCTATTACAATCCCATTCTCTATCGGGGAATTGACCGCTTTTTAGATGAAATTAGTCAAGCGGGAGCCTCTGGCTTAGTGGTTCCCGATCTCCCCCTAGAAGAAGCTGCATGTATCTTAGAACCGGCGGCTGAACGGGGGATTGAGGTAGTGTTATTGGTTGCGCCTACCAGTTCATCCGAGCGGATTCAGGCGATCGCCCAAAAGTCCCAAGGCTTTATCTATTTGGTCAGCGTCACCGGAGTCACGGGAGTCCGTAGCCAAGTCGCCACCAGGGTTCCCAATTTGATCCAACAGATTCGCCAAGTCACGGATAAACCCATTGGAGTCGGATTTGGCATTTCCCAGCCCGAACATGCCCGGCAAGTGGTAGATTGGGGATCGGATGCCGTGATTGTCGGCAGTGCGATCGTGCGGCGATTAGCAGATGAGGGGATCGACTCGGTAGGCCAGTTTTGCCAGAGCTTGAAACAAGCAATGACTAAATAATCGTACTCCTCGATCTATAGATGGATATCATTTCTGCTTCTGAACCCATCGATCAAACGGGCAACTTTAAGTACCAATCGACAAAAGTTTTTGATGGCTTTTCCACCTGCTTTCGACAGTGGCGATCGCAAGGTTCCCATTGTCAGTTTTTGCATGGCTATAGCGTCTCCTTTAAGGTTTGGTTTGCAGGAGACTTAGATCGCCATGATTGGGTATGGGACTTTGGAGGAATGAAAACAGCCAAGACTCAAATTGATGGCATGAGTCCTAAAGACTGGATGCATTATATGTTCGATCATACGGTGATTGTGGCAGAAGATGACCCCCATTTACCCAGTTTTTATGCACTGCAAGAAAAGGGAGTCATTCAACTGCGAGTGCTTCCCGCAGTCAGTGCGGAAAAATTTGCCCAGTTGGTATTAACCAAGCTGAATCAATTTGTGCAAACGGAAACTCAAGGGCGAGTCTGGGTTAAGCGTGTTGAATTTAGGGAACATGAGCGCAATTCTGCCGTAGTTGAGGTCAATGAGCGCTAATTAATCCCCTATAAAGGAATCATATGACTGTAAGAAGTTAGGAGTTCATCACTCGATAGGTTGGCTTGTTCTTCTTGGGGACTCCAAAGCAATTCAAACACCATAAGATACTCCGGAGAAATAGCCCCCAAACGTCCCAAAGTTTCTCTTAACGCTTCCGAGGTTTGGATATCTTTGAATAGGGGTTGATCGTCGGCCGTTCCTACTAATAACGTCACAACCACATAAGAACCGGGATCGGATAATTCCTGACTCAAAGTCGCAAGTCTTTCTTGCACTGAACCGTTGACATTAACTAGAGTTTCAGCCGTGAATTTACTCCTCTCTTCTAAAGAGAGTTGTTCAAATACCTGCTGTGCCTCTTCGCGAGAATTGACTGTTTGAGAACTGGAGGCGACATAAGACCAGCGATCGCTCCTTCGCATTAACGCCAATGCTCCCTCTTGCAGCATATCAACTAACCCTTCCTGGCTCTCGGTATCCCCCTTCACCGTTAACTCGGTTAACTGTCCCTGAAGATCCCCTTCTGGAGCCAATAAAGCCACTTGTAGCTTACTCACGGTTACAATATCATTCTCCAACTCATTGCCACGAGAACGACGGCTGAAAATTAAATAGGCAATCAATACACCTCCCCCAATAATGAGTAACCAGAACAAAAACCCGATCCAGTTGGATCGAGAAGTCCGACGACTGGCATAAACTGCGCCAGCCGTAGCCCCATCCGATTGGCGATCCGAATGAGTCGCAGCAGGGGCATGATTTAACGGCTCAGAGGACTCGAAATTGCTGCTAGAGGGCGGTGGCGCAGAAGAGCTAGGGGGGGGATCGGTTCTGGGGGTAATGTCCTCAGCTATCGGGCGATCGCCCGATATAGGAAGAGGTACAGGAACGGGAACGGGAACCGGTATCACCGGTCTCGGTGGTGGCGGTGCAGAGCGAACTGGTGGGGGTGTAGGGGTAGAACGGGGAGCAGTAGATGGAGGAGCAGAAGGTTTCGGCGAAGCAAACGATCCCCCCCGTACTCGTCCCCCTGTACTACTGCCCCTATTAGAAGGACTTTGGGAAGCCGAAGGTTTAGGTTTAGATTGAGTCGAAGAAGAGCCAGAAGTGGGCGTTTTTTGTAGAGAAGGTGTAGAACGCGAAGAACTGCCACTGGAGCGAGAGCGACTGGAACTGCCTGAACTCCGAGAGCGGGAAGAACCGCCACTGGAACTAGAACCCCTAGAACGGGAGCGACTGCCACTCGATCGCGAAGGAGAGCTAGAACCAAACGATCCGCCCCGCGATCGCCCCCCGCTCCTCCTGGCTAGAGCCTCCGTACCGATCTCAAATTCTGTATGCAGCAACGACTCGGATACCGAAACCGGAACCCCTTGAATCATCAACCACAAGGCGATCGTACTCACCAAGAACCGTAACTTAGCATTTAGGCCCATCTTCACCCTACCTTCTGAAGTACATTATCTCCAGTGTGCCTTTTTCATCCCCTAACTGTCGAATGGGGAATGAGCGATAATTAAAGTCTGAGTTACCCTTGTTTGTCCTACTGATTACCTATTACCTATGAACACCCGTATTGGAATCGTTACGGCCTCAGACCGGGCTAGTGCCGGAGTCTATGAAGACCTCTCCGGAAAAGCGATTATTGACCGACTCACCGCATACCTCACCAGTCCCTGGGAACCCCTCTATGAGGTCATTCCAGACGACTATGAGACAATTGAAACCACCCTCATCTCCCTAATTGATGAGCGTCAATGCTCCCTCGTCGTCACCACCGGAGGAACCGGCCCCGCTCCTAGGGACGTAACCCCGGAAGCCACGGAAGCGGTCTGTGACAAAATGCTCCCCGGATTTGGGGAACTGATGCGCTCCGTTTCCCTGCAATACGTTCCCACCGCTATCTTATCCCGACAAACCGCAGGCATTCGCGGCAGCGCCTTAATTGTCAATCTTCCCGGTAAACCGAAATCCATCCGAGAATGTCTCGATGCCGTATTTCCCGCCATTCCCTACTGCTTAGACTTAATTGGCGCACCCTATCTAGAGTGTAATTCAGATGTGATTCAAGTCTTTCGACCGAAAAAGAAGTAAGTTAATTATTAATTATTAATTGTTCAATGTTCAATGATTTCCTTCCATTCTCCTTGTAACGTAAATCCTGCCCAATAAAACGGAGCTTTCCATTGAGTCTCCTTTTGCATCTCTAGTTGGGCCTGTTGCAAGGCTTCTGTGGGGGATAATTGTTCTTGCCACATCAACCGATAAAAACGAATCATCATTTCTGCCGTTGCTGCGTCGTCCACATTCCACAAACTAACCAACACCCTAGGTGTACCCGCATACATAAACCCTCTGGTTAATCCGATTAAGCCTTCTCCTTGAATTTCTTTCCCCAGTCCGGTTTGGCAAGCGCTGAGGACGACTAAATCGGCGGCTAAATCTAAGTTATAAATGTCATGGAGGCGCAGAAATCCATTGCTGGGATTGCCTTGTTCGTCGATTAAGGACAGCACTAAACCCGACAATTCGGGATTGACGCTGTTGAGAATGCCGTGGGTGGCGAAGTGCAGAATGCGATACTGATTTAAGGGAGTCTGGGTCGTGAAAGCATAATTGGCTTCAAAATCAAAGGCTTGAATCTGTTGGGATTCTGGGATTAGGGAGGCGATCGCTTCTGCTTCTGTACGAGTTCCTGGAAGCCGTTGGAGTTGAAGTCCTACATCGCCTGCTGCACGGGGAAGTAAGGAAATGGGATCGGAGGGTGAGGAAGAATGACGATCGGGCAACCGTTCGTCATCTCGACTAAACACTGGATCGGCAATAATCGCCAATTGTTGAGGTGCGCTTTGCCCTTGGGCAAAATCTTGGCGCAAAATGGCTAGGGTAGAGAGGGAAGGAAGATGGATAAGTTCGTAAGCTTGGACTAAGTGGCTCAGGCTGTTCTCTCTAGCATGGGGATTGGGTAGAGCGCTGAAGGGGATGTAATGTAAGGCTCCATCAGCCACGATCGCCAGGCGCTTTTTATGGGGATGTTCTCTGAGGGGTTGAAGAATGAGAGCATTTAAGGCTTCACCAGAGGCGATCGCGCTTTGGGGTTGGCGACGAGCGCGAGGATGGCCAATATCGCTCCGAAACTGTCTGGCTTTTTCTTCAACCTCTTCCCGCGAGGGCAGAATATAGGAGGTTAAGCTCTCTTGAGTAATGGCCCAGAGAAAGCTGCGTTCTTCACCCAAGGCGTATTGTAGGACTAAAGTATCATCATCGAGAATTTGTGTCTGAATCTCGTCTAAAGTGACCGGTTCAGGTTGCGTCAGGGCGGAGTAGCTCGGACTTACTTCTCGAATTTTCGTTTGTAGAGCTTTGTATTGACTCAGGAAATATTGGCGTTGTTGTTTGAAGTCCACAACTTGTTCTGGAGTCAATTCTTGTTGAGAGAGAGCCGCTTCCCGTTGGTCTAGGGCATCTAATTGTTGTTGTAAGCGGCGTTCCTGAAGGACTAAATCTGGGTCAACCCCTTTGCGAATATCGGTATTCGCTTCAACCAGGAGTTCTAGGAGGCTTCTCGCGCGAGAACGCTCGTTAATATTCAAGGCTTGCGCGTCGTAGCCTTTGGCGGGGTTTTGTTGGTGTAACTCCATTAACAGGTCGATGTAGAACTGGTAATAAGCCTGTTTGGAGGCAAAAAAGGTTTGTCGCTCTTCGGGGGAGTCTTTCTGAGCGCGGACTTCTTCGATGAGGGCGATCGCCGCTTCAATACGCTGGAGAGCCAGATCCAGATTCCCGCGCTTACGTTCTACCACAGCCAAACCCAAAAGGGCATCGGCCTGAGTTTCTGGGACGGGATCTAATTTCAAAGCATGGTTAAACGCATCCCCAGCTAACTCTAAATTGCCTAACTGAGCATGAACCTGACCCAAATCAACATAAATAAAATCATACCGTCTCTTGGCCACCCTTAAGGACTGATTGAAGAACCTCAAAGCCTGTTGCAAATTCCCCAATTCAACGTGCAGTTGACCTAATTTTCTCAAACTCCCATCTATTTTACCTTGCAAACCATTGTCTTGAAAAATTTCTAGGGATTGTCCATAAAACGCTAGGGACTTTTCCCAGTCTTTCAATCGTTCGTAAACTGACCCTAACTTCTCCAGCGTCTCTCCTTCTCCCCTGAAATATCCAATATTTCGGTAAATTTGCAATGCTTTTTGATAGGAGGACAACGCTTGCTCTTCATTGCCTAATTCTACATAAATATCTCCCATTTTTGACAAGATATTAGCTTCTTTTTGAGGATTATCAATGTTTTGAGTTAACGTTAGGGCTTGTCTGTAAAAATCAAACGCTTCGGGATAGTCCCCCGAACGAAAATAAATGCTGGCACTCCAAGTTAGGGTATTGACCTCTCCTTCAGCAAAATTTCGTTCTTGATACACCCCTCTAGCTTGGTTAAAAAAATCTAATGCCCGTTCAATATCTCCCAGTTCTGCATAATCTTGTCCGACGCGCATTAAGCCAATAACCGCTTCATCTTTGCCGATGTTTTGATAGTGTTGTCGATATTGATTAAATGCGTCTAATGCCTTCTGTGGATTCCCCACCTGATAGCAAACTTTGCCGATTTCTCGAAAAATCTCGGCGCTTTTCATCTGTTTAGACTGGAGGAACTCTTGTGCAGCAATCACAGAACGACTACAAAACTCTATCGCTCGATCTGGTTTTCCAGAATAGGCATGAATTCTACTTTTTCGCAGAAAAATATCTAGGGTTCTTTCTGCTCTAAACGGCGCTTCGGGTTCTTGGTTGTATAGTTCTAAGGCTTGGTCATAAGATGCTAAAGCCTTCTCTAAATTCCCCAGAGTGGTGTAAGTAATTCCTGTGCGGTACAGCGTCCAGGCTTCCCCAGAATGGTCATTATTATCCTGGTAAACTTGCCGGGCTTGGGAAAATAGAAGAATCGCTTTTTCTATATTGCCTAATCCGTAATAAAGTTCAGCTATCCTCCTTAGATTTTCGGCTTCTTTCTTATAATCGCTTAACTGTTGATAAACGGGGGTGGCTTGTTGGTAAAACTCTAAGGCGATCGCCGGTTCTTCTAATTGGATGTAATCGTCACCAATCTCAATAAATGTTATGGCTTTTCTCTCTAAATTTTGGTCTGTTGAGTAAACACGGGCTGCTTGGTTAAACCTTTCTCGTGCGGTTTCGTGGTTTCCGAGTTCGTAGTGAATTTTTGCTAGGGTTCTCAGGTGAAATGCTTCACTGATACGGTCTCCTAATTCACGGTCGATTACAATCCTTTGGCGATAAAATTCTAAGGCTTTTTCTTTGTCTTCTAACTTTTTTTCGTAGATCGAAGCCATGCGGTAAAGGGTTCTGGCTTCTCCAGGGCGATCGCCAAGATGCCGATAAATGTTTAATACACGATCGAGAATTTCTATTCCTTTCTCAAACTCTCCGAATCGATAGAAATGGATGGTGGCAATTTTATCTAAAATCTGGGCTTCTCCTTCTCTATCTCTTGCTTGCTGATAGACTTGAACGGCTTGATTTAAGAGCGTTAGCATTTCTGCTTGACGTTCTCGATCGCCGTAGCGTTCGGCGATCGCCAGCAGAAACGTTGCTTCCCCTTGCAGGTCATTGACCGCTTGATACACTTCTCGTGCTTTGTTATACTGCTCTAGGGCTAGTTCTGTTTGTTCTAAGCGATCGTAGAGTTGACCTACCTTACCGAAAATAATGGGTTGGCGATATTGGAAATCTAATGCTCTCTTTGTATCCCCTAGTTGAGTATAAAACCGACTTGTTTCTGCCAACACCTTCAGTTCTTGGGAATAGTGTTCTAAGGCTTGAGAGGGTTTCCCCAACGCATCATAGATAGTCCCTAAATGATTGAGCATCTCCCCTTGTTTAACCCAATCTCCTACCTGCTCATAAATGTCTAAGGCTTGTTGATACAAGGCTAATCCCTTTTGGAGATTATCGGAGGCAAGATAGCGATCGCCTAAAATTTCTAGAGTTAAGGCTTCTGCACGGCGATCGCCCATCTCTTGTGCCAGACGTAAAGCCTGCTGGTGAAACTGCAATGCTGTAGCTTGATTTTCGCCCCACCAATAGCGAACGATTGTATTTAAAAGCTGAACTTCCTGTTGCTTCGCCCAATCCCTATCTTCTGAGGAAGACGCGCCGATGTCTTGGTAAATTGTCCTCGCTCGATTAAATAAGTCTAATCCCGCTTGCTCATCTAGCCAGGTTAATAAGCGTAATTCAGCTAAATTGCTCAAAATACCAGCTTCTCCCTGGCGATCGCCAATCTCTCGATAAATACTCAAGGCTTGCTGGAATAATTCGTATTGTTCGCTAGGATCGTTCTTGGATTCTCCAATCCAGTTGAGCAACTGTGCTTTAGCCTGTTGTGAGGCAAAGGTTGCGGTTTCAGGAGATTGGCTTAAATCTCGATCAATGGCTAAGGCTTGATCAAAAAATTCGCTGGCTTTCTCCGAATCCCGGTGACGTTGTTGGTTTAAAGTATTCGAGCGACGAGAGTTAACCGAGGTAAAACCATGATGAGCTGCAAATTGCCATTCTTCCTCCCATCGATCGGCATCGGTGTGGTAAATTCTCCCCAGTTGACCTAAAATAAAGGCTCGTTGCAGAGGTTCGCCAAGCTGTTGAGTTAACGCTAAAGCCTCACTGTAACGCTCCCGCGCTGGGGTAATTGCTCCCAACTCTTGATAAATCGAGCCAAGTTTAATTAAAGTTGCCGCTTCCTGCTCTGAATTGCCCACCCTTTGCCAGATTAACCTTGCTTGTTCCCACTTGGCGATCGCCTGTAATTGAGCCGTTAGGGTTGGCTGCTCTCTTAAGCGATCGCCTTCCTCCACTAGGTCTTTTTGGGCGAGAATAGGTCCTGGGTTCTGTTTTGGGGCGATCGCCAAAGATTCGGTTGTAACCAGCAACGTTAACCAGAAAGAAAACCAAAGACGATTCATGTTAGTTACGCATTATCAGGGAATAAGGTTTGCCTAGAGTTGAGCCAGCATTTTTTCTAGGGCGGGGTAGTTGATTTTGGCATTGTGACGGGCATCGACGGGGATTTTGTCCACAATTTTCATTTCGTCGATTTTAGCGAATTCTAGGGCTGTTTTGAGCTGGGATAATTGACGTTCATCAGGGGGGTAGAGGGGATTGAGTTCTAAAATGAGCCAGCGCTGATGACGATGCTTGACTAGGGCGGCACGTTTAATGAGGGGGAATTGATGGGCGATCGCCTCTACACTCAAAGGATAGAGTATCCCTTTCTCATCTTGGATCTTGGCGCGGGTACGCCCCAACAGCCATAAATTGCCGTCACTGTCGAGATAACCCCCATCTCCGGTACGATGCCAAGGGGTATCACCGACGCGAAATTTGGTTTCTAAATCCCCCTCTCCGTTCACATAACCGGGTAAAACATGGTCGCCACTAACCACAATTTCCCCAGGAGTCAGGGGCGCTAAGGTATAGTCGGCAAAGGCTTCGGGAGTCAGGGCATCTATGGGTTTTCCCCAGGAGTCGGGGATGATTTTTAGGTTGATTTCCGGTATGGGATAACCTGCAAAGAGTCCACCCACCGAGGATGGGGGAGAGGGTTGGGGGTGGAGAGTGTGAGCGATGGGTTCGGCTTCTGTGGAGCCGTACATGGGGATGATTTGGGCGTGGGTGGCGCATTTTTGCAGGCGATCGCACAATGAAGGAAACACAGGAGCGCCACCGGTAAAAATGCGCTGGAAACTCTCCAACCCGATCTCAGACTCTTCGCAGTAGCTCACCAAACGCTCCAGAAATGCCGGAGACGCAACCGTACTACTGGGTTGATGAGTTTCAATTTGCCGCAAAATAGGCGCAGGCTGAACAAAACCGGGTTTTCGCAAGTCCCCCGCAGGAATAAGGCTCGTGACTCCAGAAGCAAGATTGGACAAAATAAAGACGGGCAGCGTGGTTAAATCGATCGCCCCCGGTTGATGCTCCAGATGACGCGCTAACACCTCATGCTGGGTGAGCAGAAAGCCATGGCTACGCAAAGCCCCTTTCGGTTTCCCCGTACTACCACTGGTAAACGTCAGTAGAGCAGGGGTTTCAGCCGTTGCCGCATAGAGCGTCGGGGAAGGAGAATAGCTGCGCCAACGCTGCCAATTTTTAATCCCTGGAAGAAAAATATTAGGAACCAGTTTGATCGGAATGTGCCGTAGTGCCGAAGATTTGAACAGCAGCAAACTGGCTTTCGGAGTCGCCAACAATGCTTGAGGGGGCGCGATATGGCAACAGTGTTCTAGATGAGTTTGCCCGGCACTCGGATCGACAAACATGGCGATTATGCCCAATTTGAAGACTGCAAGCAGGGCAATGTAGAGATCGATAGACATGGGCAAGAATACCAGGACGCGCCCCCCTGGGTTTAACCCTAAATCTTGTAAATAAGCCGCCGCACAACTCGACGCGCGATCCAATTCGGCAAAGGAAATGGACTGTTTCTGGGTAATAATGGCCGGGCGATCGCCAAACTGAGTACACTGTTCTTGCAGACGTTCTTGCAGACGACGGGCAATATTCACCATTACTCCTCCTCTAACCATTGGGGAGGGTTAACAAGGAGCTGTGCAGCGCGATCGCAATCCAAAGGTTTAGCAAAAAAATAACCTTGAGCCGTCTCACAACCAAGAGCTTGTAATTGTTTAACTTGATCTAGGGTTTCCACTCCTTCGGCTGTCACATCCATCCCCAATTGGTGAGCCAGAGTAATAATCGCTTCTACAATTTTCAGATTATCTTCATTGTGGTCTAAATCCCCAATAAACGAGCGGTCAATTTTCAACGTATCCACCTTTAAGCGCTGAAGATAACTCAGAGAAGAATAACCCGTGCCAAAATCATCTAAACACACTCGGATTTGCCGGTCTCGAAACTGTTCGATCAGCACTTCCGATTGATCGTTTTCCATAATCACGCTTTCCGTGATTTCCAGCTTAATTAAGTTGCCATCAATTTCCACCGCTTGCAAGATTCGATCCAATTGCTCGATCAAATCCGCCTGTAAAAATTGCTTAGTTGACAGGTTAATGCTAATGGTGATGGGAAAATAGTTGAGATATAATTCTTGCCAAATTCGCAATTGTTGACAAGCCTCTTTTAAGATCCAACGACCGATGGGGACAATTAATCCCGTTTCTTCCGCCGCCGGAATAAACTCATTGGGCGGAATAAATCCCCGTTCTGGATGTTGCCAGCGCACCAAGGCTTCAAACCCGGATATTTGACCCGTGGTTAAGGACATAATCGGTTGATATTGCAGGAAAAATTCATGACGCTTTATGGCTTGCCGTAAATCCATTTCTAGCCGCAGTAAAGATACGGCATTAGCGTGCATAGCTGAGTCAAAAATCTGATAGCTTCCTTGTCTTGATGATTTTGCCCGATACATCGCCGTTTCTGCATCTCGGAGAATATGTTGAGGAGGTCGTTCTTCTCCCATATAGAAAGTAATCCCGGTACTAATATTCAGGTATACCGTATGTTGATCCACATGGAAGGGAGCCACAAATTCTTGATGGATTTGTTGGGCAATTTCTGTCACTTCTTCTAAGTTACGAATTTCTTCAAGTAAGATAGCAAACTCATCACCACCTAAATGGGATAAGGTATCAATGAGACGGGTTAAGGTTTCCAGACGGCGAGCCATGGAAACGATCAATTGATCGCCGATCGCATGGCCTAAAGAGTCGTTGATCACTTTGAAGCGATCGCCATCGATAAATAAAACGGCAAATCGATAATCGGGTTGATGATTTTGCCGACTCACCGCATCTTCTAAGCGCTCTAAAAATAAAGTCCGATTGGGTAAACCGGTTAAGGTATTATAATAGGCCTGATGATGCAGCCGTTTTTGCACTTTATGACGTTCAATGATTTCTTTTTTCAGTTCGTGATTGGCTTGCTCTAGTCGGGCTGTTCTCTCTTCTACTCGTCTTTCTAGTTCTAGGTTGAGTTGTTCAACTTCAGCTTGTGCCGCTTTGCGATGACGGATTTCTTCTTGTAAATAAGTTTGTTGTTTTTTGAGCTGCTTGGTTAATCCCTGGATTTTGAGTTGTGTTTTTAAGCGAATAAGGGTTTCGGGGTCGTTATAGCCATTAAAAATACAATCTAAAACGCCCATTGAAAGTAAGGTTTCTAATTGAATTTCTAATCGATCGTCGGCAATTAATACTACTGGAATCTCACAAGTTTTGAGATTTTCTTTCAGCTTTAAGCAGAGATCGTAATCTTGTGAGGTAATCTCATTGACTTTAAGGATAATCAAGTCGGGCTGAGTGGATCGGGCAATCATCAGCGCCATCACGGGATTAGGAATGTGGCGCAGGGTATATCCTTCTTGAGCTAACCAATGCTCTAAATCCTCGAATCCTTGGGATTGGGGATCGACCAGTAAGATATTTCCAAGAGGTAAAGACGATGGCATCCGATCCATTTGTTGATTGGCAGATGGATATAATCTAGACACGAAAGAAGAAGATAACAACATTCAGGAGTAGTGGGAGGATGGAGGGGGAATTTATGGAGCCAGCGATCGCCGCATAGTTTCTTCTCCAATAATTTTACTCCTTTTTGAAATCTTCTGTTATTCTATCTCCCCTAGGGAGGAAACTAAGAATAGCATAAGGGCTACGTGCGATCGCTCACCCAACCGTTGAGAATCTCATACCCCCAATGGGGATGAGCGGCTGCCAGTCGTTGAGCGGCTTCTGATTCGCCGATCGCGCACAAGTCGATCAGCTTTTGATATCCGGCTTGTTTTTCCATCTCTCGCTGCTCCTGAGCCTGTTTTCGGCGCTGCTCAGGACTGATTTGGGGTCTTCCCGGAAGTAGGGGATCGATTTGGTGTACAGGTTTCATAATGGGTAATGGGTAATGGGTAATGGGTAATGGGCGATCTCCCTATCTCCCTAAAATGGCAAAGATGGCTGTACTTGATTATCGATAATTTCATATCCCCATTCAGGATGCTGTTGGAGTTGCTGTTTTACCCAACTGCGTCCGAGGGGACTTTGGTAGGCTTTTTGTAGTTGCTCTAGGGAAGGGGGAGCGTCTGGTTCTGGAGGAGGTTCGGATTCGGGTAAGGCGGTGGGGGTAGAAACTTGTAATAATTTCTCCATCACCTGTTCTTTGGTAATTTCGGATCGTTGGGTAAAGGAGGGGGGTAAATAGGGGGTGGTTAAGCCTTTTTTCTTGGCTTTGATGGCTTCATCGGCGAGGCGATCGCACTTTCGCAAGAACCCTTCCCAGAGATCTTGAGCCAATACGGGTTTTCTTAGGTCTGCTCGCGCTCTAGAAACAGCGACTTCTAAGGGTTCCCCCTTCTGGACATAATATTGAATGCGCTCTTCTTCAAAGGCAGGATAGGGCACACCGGTTTCAATTTCCCAATCTCGTTTGACTTGCTGGCTCGACCCCAAGGGGCGATTTTCTGTAAATTCATCCCAAAAGGGTGAAATCATGCCCTTAGTGAGTCCATCGACAATCTTAAACATCCATCCCGATGGATTATCTAAACCTTTTTGTTTGGCATAGTCCAGAAGTTGGCGCTGAAAGGCTTCTAATTGTTCTGGGGAGTTCCAAGGGCCGCTAAATTGATAATTGGGAGTGACTACAGTGGCGATCGCCTGCCGTTTGGCCGGAAAATAGGGGTCAGCAGGAGCAGCAGAAGCCGGAGTTTCTCCACTCTGAAGAGCGTCTTCTAGCTTTTCCAGATTGAGTCGCACATCCACCACACCCTCTCTACCGGATACAGGACGCTCTTCTAATAATCCCTTTTGGGCTAACTGTTGGCGAGCCAGTTGTTGTTCTGTCTCAGTTAAACCCGTTTGAGCGGTTATGTCTTGTTCGTTAAGTCTAATCCAGTTGGGGGTGCGATCGCCCTGTTGCTGCAAAATATGCCAAGCCACAATCGCCGCCACTACCCCACCCGTAGCCGCCGCCAGTTGGGGATAATAGACTTTCGGATCTCCTAAATTTTGGCAAAATTGAGCAAAAGTCATCTTCTTAGCCAGGTTCAATTCTCTCGATTCAAAAATATTTTGAATTCCAATTATCGGCCAATTCCGATCGCTTTTCCCTATTCACTGACTTGTGCAAAACGTCGTTTATCCTTGAGTTGATCAATAGACCGTATTATAACCAGGTCTGTACCCATGCTCATTCCCAAAGTCATTCGACCCCGTAACCATCCCTTTCCATTCCTGTTGTATCTGGAATGGGCACTGTTGGGATTAGCCATTCTCAACGAATTTACCCCTAGACCATTACCCCAAAGTCAAGAATATTCTATCTTCATCATTGCGATCATCCTGAGCTTCGGCATTTTAGGGTTGAGAATTCCCACACACCCCTTGAGTCTCAAACTCACCTACGAGATTTTACAATTTGGCTTAGTTGCGTTAGCGGGTAGCCTGAGTATTTTTAAGGTACGGCTGTTGCTGATGCTTTATATCGTGGTGATATTGCGAAGTTGTCTAATCTTCCCATTACGAGGCCGTTTAGTGGTAACAGCCCTCTCGTTCCTCGGCTTTATGGGGATGGCCCAAATCCAAGTTCAGATGTTCAGAGATCGCCTTCCACCATCCTTAGTACAGGAGCTACTGCCCCAAATAGTCGCGATCCTCTTAAACATCATGATTATGTTTCTGTTGCTGCTCGTGTTTTTGCTTTGGCTAATCAATGCTTTACTGGCAGAACGACAACAGCAAGATCAACTGCGAGAAGCTAACCAAAAGCTCAAGGATGCTGTTGCTCAAATTGAGAAACTGGCTATGGCTCAAGAACGTACCAGTATTGCCCAGGAGATCCATGATGCCCTCGGTCATGCTTTAACAGGACTCAATATCCAACTCGAAGGCGCTCTCAAGTTATGGGAGATTAACCCTGAGCAGTCTAAGGAATTGGTCGCTCAAGCGAAGAAGATGGGTTCAATGGCGCTTAACGAAACCCGTCAAGCTGTGGCTTCATTACGAGAAGCACCCCTTCAGGAGCGGCAGGATTTATTAGCAGCGATCGCCCCCTTACTCCAGGACTTTGAACAAATGACGGGCATTATGCCTCACGTCACCTTAGACGCTCCACCTCTTTCTCCTCCCCTGCGTCTGGCTCTCTATCGAATTGTGCAGGAGAGCCTCACAAATATTTGCAAGTATGCACAAGCCGATCGCGTCGAGATCGCCATTGAACCCATAACAGAACGATTGCTAGATTCACCGTCTCCCCAGCATTACTTAGCGCTCACCGTGCAAGATAATGGTGTGGGCTTTCATCCCGAACACAACACCACAGGATTTGGCTTACAGGGAATTCGAGAACGGGCGATCGCAGCAGGAGGTACTGCCGAGTTTATCAGTGCCCCAGGAAAAGGCTGTACAGTAAAGGTCTGTTTACCCATGAATAATTAAGTTATCGACAACCAAGACCCGTTGTTAATTGTTAATTGAAACTATGATTCATGTTTTATTGGTGGACGATCAAGCCATTTTACGGCAAGGGCTACAGGCTCTCCTCAGTTTAGAGCCAGACCTGAAGATTATCGGACAAGCGGGTAATGGACAAGAGGCACTGAAGCAGATTCAGGGAGCGATCGCCACACCCACTCCTATAGATGTAGTGTTAATGGATCTGCGAATGCCGGTGATGGATGGGGTGGCGGCAACTGGTGAAATTTCCCGCCACTATCCTGACGTGAAAGTATTAGTGTTAACCACGTTTAATGATGACCAGTTGGTACAGCAAGCCGTTCAAGCGGGAGCTGCTGGCTATTTGCTCAAAGATACTCCTTCAGAGGAAGTAGCCCAAGCCATTCGCTCCATTCATCGGGGGTATGTTCAGTTTGGCCCCGGTATCTTTCAGAAAATGAGACCCCAAGTCACACCGGCTCCAGAACCCGAACTTCCTCCTGGTTTTGAGGCACTAACCCCACGAGAACGGGAAGTGCTGGCGTTAATTGGCAAAGGAGCCAGTAACCGAGAAATTGCCGAGCAATTATTTCTATCCGAAGGAACCGTGAAAAACTATGTGACGAATATTCTCAGTCGGCTTGATCTTCGCGATCGCACTCAGGCTGCCCTGTTAGCCGCTTCCTTACCTTTGAGCAACCCATAAATTTAACCTCAACTTTTCCCCGTTCCTCGAAAGCGCTATATGACAAAAGTCATAGATACAACGTGACCTTTGGCTCTGTTGTTGCAGGGGCGATCGTCAATAGATTGGAATTGTCGAAGAGAATTATCGAATGACGAGGAAAACACCATGCCTTTAAACGCCATGCCGTTCAACGTTCAAACTCTAAGAAACCGGCAAAATTTTAGGAATACCCGGCTCGCTTCGCCCCATGAAATCCCACCAGAACAAAAGGAAAATATTCAGCAATTGAGGAGCGATTTACAAGGGAGTGTTGACAGCCCCCCCTCTGAGGACAGCATCGATCAATTGCAGACAACGGTTCAGACTGCTCTAGAGGATGGTACGGTAACCCCGGAAGAGGGGAAAGCAATTGCCCAGGCTTCCGTAGAAGTGTTCGAGAGCATGGGATTAACTTCAGCAGAAATGAGAACCCTTGTCTACGATGTGCAAAATATTGCTGAAAATTCCAGATTTCCTGGTGAAGATGAGGAACTGGTGGGGACAGATAGTAGTGACTTTCTGTTGGGTAAAACCGGTTCAGATGTGCTGGTGGGCACACCTACGAATGGGCAAGGAGAAGTTGATCTACTCATCGGTGGCGGTGGTTCAGACACCTTTGTTCTTGGAGATGCCACGACTGCTTATTATGATGATGGAGAGCGATTTACAACCGGTGTCAATGACTTTGCAGCGATCGCCGACTTTAACATCGCCTATGATACCATCCAACTCCACGGAAATGAAGGCGCTTACAGCTTAGGCGCTTTACCCAACGATCTCCCCATGCAAGGGACTGCCCTCTATCACATGGCACAGGGTGAGCTTCCTGAACTGATTGCCATTGTTGCAGGGGTTGAAGTGGCAGACTTTAGTCAAGGGTTTACGTTTGTCGGTTAATAGCACTACACGCTAGGGAGTAGGAAGTAGTTAGTTATCCCCCCATCTCCCCATCCCCCCATCCCCCTATTTCTATTGGAGTTGAATTGAGATGATCGAATCTGCCAACGAATTACCGGTTAAGGAAATTTTTGTACTGCCTGTTGATGAAGTTTTAAGGGTCGTCAGTGCGATCGCGACCCAGTTAGGACTGAGTGTACCACCCGTTGTTGAGATGGACTATTTGCGATCGCTCCCTCCAGATCGTTTCGGTTATGCTTGGGCGAAACATCTCGATGACCACAATCTCAAGCCATTCCTGGAAGGGCTAAGACGGCAACAACTTCACGATGGTGTCCATGTCCTCACGGGCTATAACACTGATACAGCGCTTCGCGCTGTTATGAGGTACAGTAGCAACAATGAGCAAACCAATTTCTTAAATGTTTCGGATTAATTAAGTCAAGGGCTACAGCCAGAAGAGTATCAATCATAGAGCTAGTAGTAGGAGAAAAATCAAAAA
>NZ_JAQPOK010000013.1 GCF_030068445.1 Roseofilum halophilum BLCC-M91
CAGAAGCTCGGAACTGGCGAGGCATTCCAAGGTGAGAACTTTGGCTCTTAAATGCAACGTAGCCCTTTAGGGGCTTAGGCGGGTCAGCTACCTAAATTAACGAGGCAGTGAGCCGCCGTCTCTTTAGAGCGGGGTGCTGACCGTTAAGAAGCTTCTGATTTAGTCGAAGGCAACTCCAAGCAATATCCAGCCCCATAAACCGTTTTGATATAACGGGGATGACGGGGATCGGGTTCTAATTTGGTTCTCAGATGGCGAACGTGAACCCGAATAGTTTCGATATCATCATCGGGATCGTATCCCCACACCTCTTTGAGAATTTCACTCGGAGAAACAGTTTGCCCATGGCGCTGGAGAAGACAGTGGAGTAACTCAAATTCCAAATGGGTGAGTTTAACCGTGGTGTCAAACCAAATGACCTCAAAACGCTCTGGAATCAGCGTTAGGGGGCCATAATTGAGAATTTCAGTGTGTTTAGCTGCTTGGGGAATGCGATCGGTGCGTCGCAGCAGGGCCCGCACCCGTGCTAACATCTCCTCAATTTCAAAGGGTTTGGTGAGATAATCATCTGCACCCGCATTAAAACCTTCTACTTTGTCTTGAGTTTGGTTGAGAGCGGTTAACATCAAGACGGGGATATCGGCAGTGCGATCGTCTCGACGCAAACGTTGACATACAGTAAAGCCATCAACTTTAGGCAGCATCAAGTCCAGTACAATCATATCTGGAAGCAATTGGATCGCCAGAGCTTGGCCTTTTATGCCATCGGGCGCTTGACTGACATCATAGCCAGCCATTTCCAGGTTGACAGCAACTAATTCTGAGATTGCGGGATCGTCATCAATGACTAATATCCGGGGCATTGCTAAGGTTAGGTTTCTAAAGTGGGCAGTTGACTCTCTCCCCCATGGAGCGAGGAGAGACAACAAAGGAGTCTGTAATCATGGAAATCTTAGCTTAAGTTGTTGCCATTTTAAGCTGCACTCGGAAATAGGTGAGTTTTCTAAGATAATTTCCTTACAGATTATACGCAATTGTGGTCATGGGTACAGCCTAATGGCAAAGGAAAGCCCAAACTCGAAAGGGTAGTCCTGAACGGAGGGAACGGTTGTATGGGTTAAGACTCTAGGAGGTATAGCCCTATAATCACACCCTTGGGCAATTCGGCGATCGCCTCCCTAAAATTCTAGGGCTAACCAATTCTCATGACGTTAGCCGCCAGATTGAAGTATGATTTACGGCAAGTCAGGAGTGAAACATTTTCTCCCTTGCCTATTCTTGGTTCCTTGAAAACGAGTCCACGCCAACCACAATGAAAAACAATATCTTTGATGCTCCACCAGGGTTTACACCAAAAGGACAGAGGGTCGATCCGATGGATGATATTTTTCAGCAAGCTCGCCAGGGTAGCGTTGCCGCTATTATTCAGGTGTTGAATGAAAAACTAGCTAACTCAGGGATTCGCACGAGGGCTGTTCTAGACCGGGGAATTCTGCAACTGTTATGCGAAGCCGAACAAGAGCGTCAATTGGAACAAACGCCATTGGTGGAGAAGGTGACCAGTATTCTAGAGGCGATCGCCCCTCGGAATATTCGGCGCGTAAATATTAATAGTCGCCTGGTGCGCGAGCAACAACTGTTGTGGTTGGAAGAAATTCAGCAAGATCCAGAAGGTCAACTGCTCTGGTCAGAATTAATTGTGCTGAAAAAGCCGGGGTTATTACAACAATGGTCGAATCACCAACAAGCTCAATCCCCTCGCAAGCGCAAGACTCCCCTACCCAACTATACCCCCTCCCAGTTAACACGAGAGCAACGTCAATTCCGTCGGGGGATTATTGGCGGCGCGATTTTTAGTAGTGTCTTGGTTTTAGCCGGGTTATGGGTCATGTCTTGGTGGCGCACCCCCAATGATTCTAATGCCCAAAACCAACCCGTCCTAGAAAGCGCCCCTTCTGCATCCCCTGAGACTAACGCCCCTGAAACGCCGAATGCTGCAACGTCTACCCCTGCGGCCGATCCCTTTACCCAAGCGGTACGTCTGGCCCAAGCTGCCGCTAATGAGGGACTGACGGCGCAAACGGAGGCAGAATGGTTAGCCTTAGCCGAAAAATGGCAAGAAGCCAGTAATTTAATGGCTCAAGTGGCTGCATCTGACGATCGCTATCAGATTGCCCAAGACCGAACCGTGCGCTATCAAGAGAATAGCCAAGCGGCTCAAAGAGAGGCAGAAAAATTGCGTTAGAGTTCAGGTCAGTGTGGGTAGTTCACTAGCACCATGCGATCGGAGAAGGGAAAGCCCAAGGAATATCAAGATCCTCACTTATAAATCACCCCTATTCTGTTATTTTTACAGATGACTATCTTCTGAAGAAGAGAAGTTAGGCATTTCAGACTCCGGTAAATCTCCTTGATCGTTTTCCTCTAACTCTTCTCCCGATCCTTCCCGAAGGTTTGCGAACGGTGAATCTGGATTATCTAATACCCATTGATCGAGAATATCTTCGAGGAGTAGGCGTTTAATCCAGACTTGGGCAATAACCGCTAAGGGAAGAGCTAAGAACAGACCAATAATACCAAAAAGTTGTAAACAAGTAATTTGTGCCAGGAGCGTGACTGCGGGTAACAGGGAAACTTGTTTGGCCATTACCGTGGGGGTTAACCAATAGCTTTCCACTTGTTGAACTACCACATATAATATCAAAACTGCCCCTGCTTTGAGAAATCCACCCGTATCTAAAATGGCAACAGTCATTGGTAAAATAACGCTTAAGGTCGGGCCAATATTGGGGATGAAATTCAGCAGTCCAGCCAGCAGTGCATGGGCCAAAACTAAGCGCACGCCAATAATCGATAATCCGACAAAACTGAGTGTGCCAATAAACAGGGAGTTAAGAATAATGCCCCCAAACCAATTATCTAAAGCGATTTCGCATTCAGATAAAATGCTATCAGCTCGCCGTCGGTAAAAGGAGGGAAAAAGGCGCACCAACGCTCGACGATAGGACAGGGGATCGCCTAAAAACATTAAGGTTAAGACAATCACCAGCAGCAATTGACCAACAGCGATGATCGAGTTAGAAAAGAAGGAATAAAAGTTACCAAATACTTGGGTAAGGAAGGGTTGAATTTGTTGAAATCCACTGGAAAAATCCGGAGGTTCGGGTAACCAAGAGGGGGTATTATCTCGCCATTGGTTAAGTAGCTCCCGCAGTTTTTGAATCCCTGTGGGGATCAGATCGATAAGGGTTTGGAATTGTTCAATGAACGGGGGAACAATAATCCAATAGAAGAGAAGAAAACACAGAAAGGTAACACTGATCGTTACTAAAACGGATAATCCTCGACTAAGACCGAATTTTTGCACCAGACGCACCCCCCGGTTGAGGGCAGTGGCAAGTACAACTGCGGTGAATAGGAGTAATAAAATACTGCGTATTGTCCAGAGAACATAGAGTGATGCAACTAAACTGAAAAAGCCGAGTAATTGACCGAGTGTTACCATTGGGTAATGGGTAGAAGGGTAATGGGTAATGGGCAGAAGGGTAATGCTATTGTTAGGCTATTTTACTTGAGTAGAGGCTGATCCAGGTAGAAATTGCCTTAAAATCTCTAGGGGAGGACGATCCCAAGTATCGACATGATGATTAATTAGGCTTTGGTCAATGAGAGTATATATAGAATAACCGTTAAAGTTAATTTGTGCTGTCCAGGGGACTCGCAGTTTTCCGCGCACTGTCCAGTCTACGCGCAAGGTTTGGGGGGGCAAAAATTCGATTTGATGGACATCAAAACCTAGCTCGGTGAAAAAGAGTTGACCATGAAAGCGCAGTGTCCAAAAGATGATGCGGTAATTGAGTTTACCCTTAAATTGGCTGATGGGGTCTTCAAAGAGGATATCGGGGGTATAAATGTTGTAGTTAATGTCCTGTTGAAATAAGTTGGGTAAATCCTGTTGCAAGATCTCCATCACCTGTTTAATCTGGGGCGGTAGAGCGTCGGAGTTGGCCGATAGGACTGAGGGTGAGTTCATGATTGAGTTACTGGAATTTGTGTGTCATTTATTTTAGGCAATTTTTCTATAAGAGCGGCAGATCGGCAAAACTAACTCACAGCAAATCCATTATAGGGACGCATGAACGGTGCGTGATAAGCCAAAACAATGCGATCTTTGGGGATTCCTCGTTCAGTGAGTTCGTTGGCGACTCCTACTTCAGTGCCATCATACTCAATCCAAATTTTGCCGTCTTTAATATCAATATGAATTAAGGCTCCATAAACGCGCCGTTTATTCATCCATCCTGTCCGCACGACTTGATAGCGATCGCGCTCCACATCAAAGACAACGCCAATTTCCACCTCGCCAAAGATGGGTTTTACTTGACTATGGGAGAGCAAAATTTCTTGAACAATTTGACGATAGGTTGCTATTCGATCCATTGCACGATCCTTGTTTCTTCTACATCGTAAATGAGCAAATGGAGTTGATATTCCCGGACTCCCTCTTCAATAAACCGGAGACGAAAGAATTCATCATAGGTTGGATGAGGTACAGCCAAATACAGAGTACGTGAGGGATCTTGTACTCTCAGAGCGCGTCGATAATTGAGATATTGACCGACGGCTGTGTGAAACTCAGAAATGGCAGAGGGATTGATGAAACTCTTGACCTCTACGGCAATTTTATCCCTATCTCGTTCAGCCGCCAAGAGAAATTCAGCACCCAAATCAATTTGCATTTGTACCTCTCCATAATCAAGAGGAAATGGATCGTGGGTAATCAACCACCCTTGAGCAATTAAGGCATCTTTGACTACAGAGTGGAACGCATCTCTAGCCATCAGTGATTTGGTCTCCTCTTGGATTTTTCTCTATTTTATAGGGGTTTGGAGGTCGATTAAACTCTATAGGCGATCGCCATGTCAGCCCATACCTTCATTGACGACAATGCGATCGCGTCCCTGGGTTTTAGCTTGATACAATGAGGCATCGGCTGTAGCAATCAGGCTCTCTGGAGATAGGGCAATACTGGGAACCAGACAAGCAACGCCTAAACTTAGGGTGACATAGGGTTGGACATCAGAACCCGCATGAGGCAATTGTCGTTCCCCGATTTCGTGATGAATGCGTTGGGCGACTCGCAGAGCGCCTAAACTATCGGTATTGGGCAATAAAACAACGAATTCTTCACCCCCATAGCGAGCGACTAAATCTCTGGAGCGTCTAACGGCTTCTGCCATCACCTGAGCGACTTGGCGCAAACAGTCATCCCCGGCTAAATGACCATAGCAGTCGTTATAGCGCTTAAAATAATCTACATCCGCCAAAATCATGGAGAGGGGTTGCATCTGGTGCAATAATCGAGACCATTCATGGCGCAATACTTGGTCAAAATGTCCCCGGTTGGCGACTTGAGTTAAGCCATCGAGGGTGGCTAACCGGGTTAATTCCTGATTGGCTTGGCGTAAGTCTGACTCTGCTTGTTTGCGTCGCATGAGGGAGGCTAACTGGTTGGCGACGGATTGGATTAAGGTTAAGGAGCGTCGATCGGGATAATAGGGCGATCGCGAAAAAAACATCAAGACTGCCAATACTTCCCTCTGCCAACAAATGGGTACAGCTAAAGCGCCCTTTAAACCCACCTCTTTGGCTTGTTGCATCCGGGGAGAAATGATGGGCGTAGTTTGGGAGATATCCTCAATCCATTCCAACTCCTTAGACACCCAAACCCGTCCCGGTAAGCCTTTATGGGGGGTAAAGGCGATCGCCTCACTCAGATGACGAAACCTCTCAAACTCCCGACTATGGCTATATCCCCCCCGACTCAACCGTAACTGAGTGCCCCCTTGAGTGGGCATCCAAGCTTCGCCAAAATCCCAATGAATGGTTTGACAAATTTTAGCCAATACCCCCTCTAAGGCAGACTCAATATCAACCGCATCACTGAGCGCTTCGGTGGTATCGAGGAGCAACTGTAACTGGGCATTTTGCTCTTCTAACTTTTGTTGATACTTACGCAGTCGGAGCTGATGCTCAATCCGCACCACCACTTCCACCGGTTCAAACGGCTTACTAATATAATCGACTCCCCCTACTTCAAACCCTTTAACTTTACTGGGGGTTTCATCCATGGCGCTAATAAACAAAACGGGAATATCCGCACTCACCTCCATGGATTTTAGATGTTGACAAAGCTGATACCCATCTATATCCGGCATCATCACATCCAACAGCACTAAATCCACTGAGCCAGCCAGGATATAGCTTAAGGCATCCTCGCTATTAGAAGCCAGATTGACTCGATATCCCTCCTTGACCAAAATCCGATTCAGTAAACTCAGATTAGCTGGCTCATCGTCAACCACAAGGAGGGTTGGTTTTAATCGCTTCGAGAGTTTTCGACTCATGAATGGGTAATGGGGTAATGGGGAATGGGGTAAAGGGCGATCGCCTCTTTTCTGGAATCTTTCCGGGAAAATTAAAAGAAGATGTGCCGATCATACCCAAATCCTGATATATAACCAGTAGAGATTAGTCGAAAAAAATAGGAAGTTTCTATGGAATTAGAATATCCAGATGATCTAAAATACCTCGACAGCCATGAGTATGTGCGGCTTGATGGCGAAATTGCCACCATTGGCTTAAGTGCCTTTGCGATCGATCAACTCGGTGATATTGTTCATCTTGAATTGCCAGACGTTGGAGAAGCCTTAGAAAAAGAGGAATCTTTCGGTTCAATTGAATCGGTAAAAGCGGTTGAAGATCTCTATCCCCCCGTTACGGGTACAGTCACTGAGCGCAATGAAGAGCTACTGGAGACCCCGGAAAACATTGGTGACGATCCTTACGGAGAAGGATGGTTACTCAAAGTTCGTATTGATGATAACGAAGAGCTAGAGGGCTTACTCTCAGCTTCGGAATATCGCGCTCAACTCGAAGGCGATGAGGACGAGCATTAGACTGCTTGCAGAAGTCAGGCAATAGGGAATAGAGTGTCATCAAAACCCCTATGGCACTCTGCAACCCTTAAATTTGTGAGATGATGTGAGATATGGATCGCCCATGCAGAATTCAGACGTAACTCTCAAAGCCAACATGAATACCGGATCACTATCCTCAAAACTTTCTTCATCCGCGTCTGAGCAGCAGACTCGCTCATTTGCAGATCGCCATTTAGGCCCGAATGCCAACGATATTCAACAGATGCTCAAACTGTTAGAAATCGATGACTTAGAGACCCTCATTGAGCGTACCATACCTCCAGCGATCCAGCTCACTCGTTCTCTAAATCTCCCCACCGCCGAAAGTGAATCAGCCGCCCTGAACACCCTCAAAGCTATCATGGGCAAAAACCGGCTTTTCCGCTCCTATATCGGCATGGGCTACTCTAACTGTCTTACCCCAGCAGTCATTCAGCGCAATATCCTGGAAAATCCGGGCTGGTATACGGCTTATACGCCCTATCAAGCGGAAATTGCCCAAGGTCGTCTGGAAGCCCTCTTAAATTTTCAAACTCTGGTGATTGATTTAACGGGGTTGGAAATTGCTAATGCTTCCTTACTTGATGAAGGTACTGCCGCAGCCGAAGCCATGAGCATGAGCTATGGGATCTGCAAAAATAAGGCCAATCGCTTTTTTGTCTCCCAGGAGTGTCATCCCCAAACCTTGGAAGTGGTGCAAACCCGCGCTCAACCTTTGGGTATTGAGGTCATTGTGGGAGATCATCGCCAGTTTGATTTTAGTCAACCCATCTTTGGGGCGCTGCTGCAATATCCGGCGACGGATGGTACAATTTACGACTACAGTGAGTTTATTGCTAAAGTCCATGAAGTCGGCGCTCTGGCGACTGTGGCGGCTGACCTTCTGAGTCTTACCCTGCTGAGACCTCCGGGAGAGATGGATGCGGATATGGTGGTGGGTAATAGCCAACGGTTTGGGGTTCCCCTGGGCTATGGTGGCCCCCATGCGGCCTTTTTAGCGACCCGCGAGGCCTATAAGCGGCAAGTCCCCGGTCGTATTGTGGGTCAGTCTAAGGATAAGGATGGCAAGCTTGCTCTGCGGTTAGCGCTGCAAACGAGGGAGCAACATATCCGCCGGGATAAGGCGACGAGTAATATTTGTACGGCTCAGGTGCTGCTGGCGGTGATTGCGTCGATGTATGCAGTGTATCACGGGCCGGAGGGCTTGAAGGCGATCGCCGAAACCATCCATCAACAGACGCTCTGGTTGGCGGAAGGTCTCAAGCGTTTGGGCTATAGTTTGCCCGATAGCCAGTTTTTTGATACGTTACGGGTAAACTTGGGCGAAACTGCCTTAGAGAGCCTATTAGCAGCCGCTCAGGAGAAAAAAATTAACCTCCGCACCCTGGATGAAAAGACCGTGGTCATCTCTTTGGATGAAACTACGACCCTTGCGGATGTGGTGGACTTGTGGGAGATTTTTGCCCGTTCCCTTCGACTCCGCTCAGGGAACGGTGAGTCAGGGAACGGTGAGTCAGGGAACGGTGGCTCAGAGGGCGAAATGGTCACCTCGACTCCGCTCGGTGACCTACCGACTCCGCTCGGTGACCTACCCTTTACTGCCGAAGAAATTATCGCTTCTGCACCTGCGCCAGATTTTGGCAGCTTCACGCGCCAAAGTCCCTACCTAACTCACCCGGTGTTCCACCAGTACCACTCGGAAACGGAATTGTTGCGCTATCTGCATCGCTTGGAAGCTAAGGATTTGTCCTTGACGACCTCCATGATTCCCCTCGGCTCTTGTACGATGAAACTGAATGCTACAGCCGAGATGATTCCGGTGACTTGGCCGGAAGTGGGGCAAATTCATCCCTTTGCACCCCTGGAGCAAACCCAAGGCTATCAGGAAATGTTCCGTCAGTTGGAAGACTGGTTAGCGGAAATTACTGGATTTGAGGCGGTGTCTCTGCAACCTAATGCTGGGTCTCAGGGAGAATATGCGGGATTACTGGTGATTCGTGCCTATCATCAGCATAACGGAGAGGGCGATCGCCATATTTGCCTGATTCCAGAGTCGGCTCATGGCACGAACCCAGCTAGTGCGGTGATGTGCGGGATGAAAGTGGTGGGGGTAAAATGCGATCGCCAGGGTAATATTGATTTAACCGACCTCAGAGCTAAAGCGGAAAAACACAGCGCTAAACTCTCCGCGCTCATGGTCACCTATCCCTCCACCCACGGCGTATTTGAAGAAGCCATTCAGGAAATCTGCGAAATTATCCATAGCCATGGTGGCCAAGTTTATCTCGATGGCGCTAACATGAACGCCCAAGTCGGCCTCTGTCGTCCTGGAGACTATGGCGCAGATGTTTGTCACCTGAATCTGCACAAAACCTTCTGTATTCCCCACGGTGGCGGCGGCCCAGGGATGGGGCCCATTGGGGTTGCCCCCCACTTGGTTCCCTTCCTCCCCGGTCATAGCGTGATTGATTTGGGCAAGACTGAACAGGGAGCCGTAGCAGCAGCCCCTTGGGGAAGTTCCAGTATCCTGCCCATTTCCTGGATGTACATTGCCATGATGGGGCCTCAAGGGTTAACGGATGCGACGAAAGTAGCGATTTTGAATGCCAACTATATCGCCCATCGTCTCGACCCCCATTACCCGATTTTATACACCGGTAAGTTTGGTTTAGTGGCCCATGAATGTATCGTGGACTTGCGCCCCCTGAAAAAATCGGCTGGTGTGGAAGCCGAAGACATTGCCAAGCGGTTGATGGACTACGGGTTCCACGCGCCTACCATGTCCTGGCCCGTTGCCGGAACCATCATGGTGGAACCGACGGAAAGTGAGTCGAAGGAAGAGTTAGACCGCTTCTGCGATGCCATGATTGCCATTCGCGAGGAAATTGCGGCCATTGAGCGGGGAGAGATGTCTGCGGAGGATAATTTGCTCAAAAATGCGCCCCATACCGCCGAAATGCTGTTAGCGGATGAGTGGACGCATCCCTATTCGCGCCAGCAAGCAGCCTATCCTGCGCCTTGGACAAGGGAGTTTAAGTATTGGCCTCCGGTGGGACGGATTGATAATGCGTTCGGCGATCGTAATTTTGTCTGTTCCTGCGCTCCGATGGAAGCATATTCTTAGGGGATAGAGAGTCAGTAGAAACCGGGTTTCTGGTTCCTTCTCGCTCCAGAGAGGGTATCCCAGGAGAAACCCGGTTTCTTTGCGCTTGTGGCGATCGCCTCTATATCACCATGGAGGATTCGCAAATTTTCTCTAGCCAAACAAATCGAAGATTTAGAATATACAGCGCTTTTCGATGTTATGAGGTACAGTTATCGAAATTTTAAGGGTTGAGTGCCTTCCCATGAAAAGCCTGAAAAATGGGGATTATAGCGTGAAAAATGGTTTTCCCATTACCAATTACCCATTACCCATTACCGCG
>NZ_JAQPOK010000014.1 GCF_030068445.1 Roseofilum halophilum BLCC-M91
ATATTTACAGGCATGTATGTGTAGTCAAATAAGTTATGTCCATTGGCTACCCAAGTTGATCTTTTTTTGACGAAATCGCCCGATCGCCGGTGTAGTGTGTCTAATTTTAGACATGCTACGGATGCCGTTCAACACTTCTGGAAAATAACATCAAGCTAATCATTGTGGATACCGACAAAGAGGTTATTACAAAATGGATAAATTAGAACACTATCGTTCATTAGTTCAGTCAATTTTAACTGAATACGATCGCCTTTTTTCCCAAGCTTGCCCTAATGAGGTAGAAATGCTATTAGCATTCGACAAAGATAGAGATCAATATCTGTGGTTTCAAGTGGGTTGGACACCAGAGGAAAGAGTTAAGGGAATTTCCGTTCATATTCAGATTAAAAATGAGAAAATTTATATTGAAGAAGATTGGACAGAGGAAGGTATTGCGACTGAGCTATTGAGGGAAGGTGTACCGAAAGAAGATATTGTACTGGCGTTCCATGCTCCAGAAACTCGGAAGTTTACGGAGTTCGCGATCGCCTAACCCTTGACACTCAATGGGATAGGGAGAATGGGGAGAGGGGTGTGGGGGCGATCGCCTTTGCTATAATACCAGTATCCTCAACTCACATATAGGAGGAAAATGCCAGCCAAAGACACTTACCATGATGCTGTCAAAAATGCTTTAATCAAGGATGGTTGGACAATCACTGCCGATCCTTATCCTATTAAATACGAAGAAGTTAAATTAGTTGCCGATCTTGCTAGTGAAAAAACCATTGCTGCCACTAGACAAGAACGCCAAATCGTAATTGAAATCAAAAGTTTTTTCAGTCGTTCTCCGATGCGGGAATTTGAGACAGCATTAGGTCAATACTTGATTTACAAAACTTTCCTTTCCATTAATCAACCTAACTATCAAATTTACCTAGCTATTGGCAAAGATATTTATCAAAGGTTTTTTGAGCAAGTAGCGATTCAACTCATTCTTCAAACCTATCACATCTCATTGTTAGTTGTCGATCTGAATCAAGAGGAAATTATCCAATGGACAAACTAATCGGCTATCAAACCCTGATCAAAAATATTTTAACCGAGTACGATCGCATTTCTGCACAAGTCCCCGATCCAGATATTGATGAGATTTTAATGTTTGATGATGAAAGAAATCAATATCTCTGGTTTAATATTGGTTGGAAAGATGGTAGAAGAATTAAAGCGGTTTCTGTTTATGTAAGAGTCAAAAATGAGAAAATATACATAGAAGAAGATTGGACAGAGGAAGGAATTGCAACTGAGTTACTGAGGGAAGGTGTACCGAAAGAAGATATTGTGCTGGCGTTTCATTCCCCCGAAACTCGGAAGTTTACGGAGTTTGCGATCGCCTAAACCCTACCAGACTATGAAATTTATCTGGCAATTAAAGATACTATTCACAAAAACTTCTTTAGCCGAGAATCTATTCAGGAAGTAACCAAACTAAACCAACTCTGTTTGATTGTGGTTGATATGGATAAAGAGGAAATCGTAGCATGGAAAGACTAGAACATTATCGTTGCTCAATTAAGAAAATTTTGACTGAGTATCATGAATGGGTCTCTGGTTCATCTCATCTAGACCGAGAAAGTTGCTTAGTATTTGATGAAGATCATGACCATTATCTTTGGATATTTATGGCATGGGAAGAAAAGAAAAAAATCAGAAATATTCACGCTCATATTCGGATTAAAAATGAGAAAATTTATCTTGAAGAAGATTGGACAGAGGAAGGTATTGCCAATGAACTATTAAGGGAAGGTATCTCAAAAGAGGAAATTGTGTTAGCGTTTCACGAGCCAGAAAGTCGCAAGTTTACGGAATTTGCGATCGCCTAAACTGTGACACTGACTAGAATGGGGAGAGGGGTGTGGGGGCGATCGCTATGTTAGGAGGGTGCTTTAGGAGAGTATACTTTGTTAGAATACCCGTATCTGTAGGGGCGGGTTTCAAACTCGCTGTTATTTGAATTGACTATATATTCAAAAAATAACCAGGAGTATTGGTCATGATTCGCGACTGGATTCGAGACTTACCCAAAGCGGAATTGCACATTCATATTGAAGGATCTTTGGAACCGGAATTAATGTTTGCTTTAGCCGATCGCCACCAGATGACCCTTCCCTATGATTCCATAGAAGCAGCCCATCAAGCCTATCAGTTTCAAGATTTACAATCATTTCTAGATCTCTACTACGCGGGAGCCAATGTCCTCCGTACAGAGCAAGACTTTTATGACCTTACTTGGAACTATCTGCAACGGGCCCGACAGCAAGGCGTACACCATACGGAAATT
Organism: Roseofilum halophilum BLCC-M91; assembly: GCF_030068445.1. Classification (GTDB taxonomy): domain Bacteria; phylum Cyanobacteriota; class Cyanobacteriia; order Cyanobacteriales; family Desertifilaceae; genus Roseofilum; species Roseofilum halophilum. Next base: position 2,324 of record NZ_JAQPOK010000014.1, read on the forward strand.
TTCTTTGATCCCCAAACCCATACCCAGCGAGGGATTGCATTTGAAACCGTGATTACAGGCATACATCAAGCCTTGGTGGAGGGGAAAAGCCAACTGGACATATCTTCCCATCTCATTTTGTGTTTTTTACGTCATCTGAGTGCCGAAGACGCGATGAAAACCCTGGAAGAGGCCCTTCCTTATCAAGATTGGATCGTTGGGGTGGGTTTAGATTCTTCCGAACAGGGTCATCCTCCCTCTAAGTTTACCGCCGTTTTTGACCGAGCTAGAGGGCAGGGATTTTTGACGGTTGCCCATGCTGGGGAAGAAGGGCCACCTGAGTATATTTGGGAAGCAATTGAGTTACTGAAAGTCGCCCGCATTGACCATGGGGTGCGATCGCCAGAAGACCCAAAACTGATGGAGTGGCTCAAAGAACACCAAATCCCCCTCACCGTTTGTCCCCTCTCCAATATTGAGCTAGGAGTCTTTGAAACCCTGAAGCAACATCCCATTAAACAGTTATTAGACGCAGGCTTAAACGTGAGCGTCAACTCCGACGATCCCGCCTACTTTGGGGGTTATGTACAAGAAAACTTTATGGCCATCTATGAAGCCCTAGACTTGAGTCAACGGGACTTATATCAACTGGCGAAAAACTCCTTTCTGAGTTCATTTCTATCCGAGTCAGAAAAAGAAGAGGCGATCGCCAAACTCGATCGCTTTATGTTTAACCCAGGATAAAACAGAATCGAGCCTCTAAAGGTTCTTGTGCCCCTCGTACCCTCATTCATGGTATCCTGAGCCAAGATTATCTGTTTCGGTTTCCATCCCCCTATGGCACTGTTAGATTCAAAAGGTCGGTTATTTGGCAAGCTCTCCATTCTCGATCTCGGCGCTCTCGTCGTTATTGGCCTAGTCTTATTCGGTATTTTCTTCTATCCAGGAACCTCTGGATCGGTTGCCCAAGTGGGAGTGACCACCCAACCCGTAGAAGTGGATGTCATAGTCCGGGGATTAAGCGTGCGGAGTCCAGAAGATTTAGTTCAAGAATTCCGAGACACTCAGACAACTAATATTGTCATCCGGAATCAACCCTATGGAAGCGTAACGGTTAAATCCGTAGAACCCTTAGAACGTCGGGTAATTGTTCCTCAACCGGATGGTACAGTCAAAGGATTGAGCGATCCGAGGCCAGAAAGTGAATTTTCCCTCGATATGTTAATGACCCTGACCGGAAATGCCCAAATTACTGATAATGGCGTAGTGTTGGGAAATAGTAAGCTTAAAATTGGTACTCCCGTGGAGCTAGAAGGATTTACTTATAACTTTAATGGCAGTGTGATAGAAGTTCGCGTTCTGGAATAATCTCTAGTCCCTTCACAACCAGAGTCCCAGAGATACACAGAGGATTAATCAAACTGTGGAGGTAAATCCGCAGGAGATAAGCCATCGGGTTCTGCGGGTAAGGGTTGCTCCCTTGGAGCAGAGGACGGGGTTTCAGACGGAGGAGGCAGGACGGTTTCAATCACTAAGGTGCGTTGTAATTTTTGCCCGGTTCCCCCCGTAACGGTTAAGGTCAGGGTTTCTTGTCCCGGTTGGGGACTAATGGGATAAGCAAGCGTGCCGGTTAAGGGGACTGTGCCCGGTGACGGGAGTAATTCGACACGGGTATCGGGGCCGCCCATGACACTCCAGGCTAAATTAAGGGGGTTGGGTCTCTCGTCCGGTTGCAGCGTCACCACCACCCGCAGGGGGGCAGATTCTCCATTTACGGTAAAGTTGGTAAGGGCTAGGGGATAGGTGCGCGGTACAATTTCAATCACTTCTGTTTGTTGGCGATCGTTGACCTCTGAGGGGTTTTGTTGACTGATGGTGCTGACTTCAAAGATGTATTCTCCCCCTTGACGGGCGGATGTGGGGACATTTTGACAAATCAAACGTCCAGCTAGAATGCAATAGGGTTGTAGGGCATTAGGGATGCCGCTATCAAACCGATAACGGCGGGCTGGAACCCTGGCAATTCCACTGGTATCCCGACCGATGATGCGGAGTTCTTGCAGTTGCTGGGCGTTTTCAATTTCCCAAGAGAGTAAAATTTCTTCCCCTTGGTCTTCCCTGTAGGTGGGTTGCCCCGATCGCAGTTGCAAGATTTGCGGCGAGGGTGGGGGAGGAGGCGGCAGTAGGGCAATAGTGGCGGTGGTTTCGGTTTGGGTGATTTCTCCGCTTCCCCCTTTGGGAATGACACCGAGTTCAAATTGATAGTCACCGCTTTGGGAGAGGGGGAGGGTTACATTCCGACAGCGCAGTTGATTGACTTGCTCGAATATCTCACAAATAGGGTTGAGCGGTTCGGGGATAGCTTGCTCGGAGTCGAAGGGCTTGTCCTGAGCGGAGTCGAAGGAAAAGCGCATTTCTGGCATGGCAACAAAGCCTTGAGCCGATCGCCCCTTTAAGACGATCTCTTGGATTTGATCGGGATTGGCGATCGCCCAATCAAGCTGTATTTGTTCTCCTCTGGCGATTTCATAACTCGGCTGGGTAGGCTGAAATTCGATAATTTTGGGCGGTTCTGGCGGTTTAATTTCAATCACATCCGCAAGGGCAGTTCGGGCTTCTCCTTCAATGCGCGAATCGGGAATAACGGTGAGTTCAAAGATATAACGGCCAAATTCGTCTACGGTTACGGGAACGCCGTCACAGCTTAAGGTCTGATTGTCAAAACTACAATACTTGCGCCACTCATCGGGGAGTCCAGATTGCAGATCGGTACGCTGTTCCTCACTATTGACGACTCCATCCGGGTTACGCCCGATCCAACCCAATTCGGCGATCGCACTGGGATTGCTGATTTTCCAGCTTAATTCAATGGTGTGGGTTGTGTCATTTCCGGTAGAATTTCCCGTGGTAGGGGCGGGTTCACCGAGATCTTGGTTAGAAGACGATACGGCTGGTGAACCCGCCCTTACAGAACCTGGTTGTACCGCATCGGGTTGTGCCAATGTAGCCTTAAATTCGAGGATTTCCGGTAGGGGAATGGGGGCGATCGCGATCGTATTAGTTTTGGCGATAATGGGAGCAACCTGCGATCGCTTGGCAGTCACCTTTAACTCAAAAATATAATCCCCTGGTTCGCGGGCATCCGTGCGAATATTGCGACAGACTAAAGTCCGCCAAGAGCGCGTACAAAACTCCTGCAAACTTTCCGGTAATCCTCGGCTCAGATCGTAGGAAACCGGAATACTCGTTACATTACCATTAGGCGATCGCCCCAAAATCTGCAAACTCTGAATTTGCCGAGCATTGCCAATTTCCCAATTCAGATAAATAAAATCATCATTAGCCGCCGCATAGGACGGAGCAACCGAATTAAAGTCCTCAATTCTAGGCGGTGCAGGTGGCTTAAAAAACAGCCACCACAAGGCAAAAATCAATAACCCCAACACCCCCAACCCAGCTAAAATCGCTAACAGCAATTGCCACCAAGGCCGAGCTTGCCACAGAAACGTCCCCTCAATTCGATCCGTCGGTAAGGGAAGTTGATAATCATCCGTCAGTTCCAGATAAAAATTAAGGGTGCGTCCCTCACCCAACAAGGGTCTGCGCCACCAGGGGCCAGGTTTTGCATCGATATCGACCTGCCATTGCGTCCCCCGATCCAATTTCAGGCGATCGGGATTTAATTCATACACACAAACCGGCCGTTCCTGGTCTTCCCGAATCGTAAGGCGCAATTGTCGCAGGGTATTCCCCTCATTATTTAAGCGCAACTGAAATAGGGCCGCCTCCCGACTCACCTTACCCACCAATGTCCGCAAATCATACCGCAAATCATACCGAGGCAAAACCTCGATATAGACCAGATCCAATAACAGCAAATCCGGGTTATTTTCCCCCATTAAGCGCAGAGTCGGTAAATAACGGCCCGCTTTCGTATCCGGGGGAAAGCGAAACTCTAGGGTAACTTCTCCCTTAGCTCCTGGGTTGAGGGCCAAATTATCAGGAATAACCACCAAACCCAACTCATTAATCCCTTCTGGATAATGGACTTCCCACCAAGACTCCGGTAAATCGGTACAACTGAGGCGAAAGCGATCGACCCGGTTAGAGCGATTATGCACCAAAACCGTCACGATCAGGGATTGTCCCAGTTCTAGAGGGGCTGGTTTTTCGGGGGAGGTAACGGGAGTCAGGGCAAATGTGGGGTCATTGGACTGAACCGCTTCTTGAATGGGGGGCAGGACTTGGAGCGTCGCTTGGTGACGGATGGGGGTTTCTTCGGGATAATGCTTGGGTGCATCAATCACCAGCAAGTAGGTATACTGACCAGGAATTGCTTCTACGGGAATGGGAAAGGAAAAGACCACCTCGCTGCTGCTTCCCCCACTGAGGGCAAACCGTTCATAGGGGTTGGGACACCAAGTTTTAAGCACTCCTGAAGAATCATCAATAAACAGATCGATAATTGCCCCTTGAAATCCTTGATTACCAATCGTTACCCGCAATTCAAAGGTTTCCCCAGCCGAAATGACACTATCTCCTGATGGGTTGGTAATCACGCTCAGGGATTGACTTCCATTAGATCTTTGGTCATTGGTACTGGGTAATTGGTAATTAGTCATATCAATTAAAAATTAAAAATTAAAAATTAAAAAATTTGATACTAGCCATCCCCGTGTCTCCGTGTCTGTGCGTCCCCGTGTCCCCCCACTCCCCCATTCCTGTGCCCTTCGAGTGTGCCCTGAGCGAAGTCGAAGGGCACACTCTAATCCCGAATCGACTGCACCTGGTAGAGTCTCACTTTGCCATCATCGCCTCCGGTAACGATTTGCAGTTGGGAGCCACTTCTATCTCTGCGAGAGGGAATTAGGGATAAGTCTACGGTATTGAGGGATTGAGAATGGTTTGCGATCGCCTTTCCTTTAAGATATTTACTTAAGCGCTCTCCTGTGTCTCTCAGGGGCCAGAGGATCAGTTTACCGTCATCTCCCACACTGGCAAGATAAGAGCCATCAGGACTGAAGGCAATCGAGCGCACGGCTTCACCATTATGACTATCTTGCCAGCGATCGAGCAGTTCGCAACTCGGATTGGCTCCTGCTCCTAAACCGGGTTCTAAACAAGGACGTAAATTCCAAATACTCATACTGCCTTGATTATCGGCAACGGCTAAGAGAAAGGGGCGTTTTTCGGCGGTGGCTAAACTGGTAATATAGTTGTCTTGACCCGTTGAGGTCTCTGGATCGGAAATATCGATGGTTTGGGTGGAGTTGCTTTGCGTATTCCAGAGGATGAGTTGATTAAACCGACCAGCAACGGCTAAGGTTTCTGCTCTTTGACCGACAAAGGCGAGATCGGAAATGGCGAATTCAAAGGTTTGGGTTAGTTCGGGTTCATTAACATTTTCGATTTGCTCAAAGTCTTGGCCGATATACCATTTGGCTAGGAGTCCGCTACCATGGCCACTGAATAAATAGCGGGAGTCGGGGGTAAATTCGAGATCCATTACCCGGTCGTCTTTTTGATAAACGAGCGATCGCACCGGAACATCTTCATAGGATAATAAATCCCAAAGCTGGATTTCTCCATTTTCTAAACCCATGGCCATTTGATTGTTATCAATGGGGCGATATTTGACGGTGCGAACAGCTTTGTCGGCTTGGGCACGAATGTGGATAAATTCGAGTTTTTGCCCTTCAACACCCCAGTCTCTGACCTGTTGATCGACTCCACCACTGAGAACGCGATCGCCGAGTCCATTCAGTTGTACGGTGGTGACTGCTCCTTGGTGATGAATATAATGATACTGTCCATGAACCAACCACCAGAATACCCAAGCCAAGACGACTATCAAGAGTCCCTGCAACCATCGGGGAATAATGGGAAAGACTCTTAGGATTAAGATTTGTTGGCGATCGATGATGGGAACAGCAGGTTCTGTAGGGGCGGGTTTCAAACCCGCCCCTACCTCTATCAAACGCTCCTGTACCCATCCCAACCAGGGGCGTTTTGTTTCCACCTTAAGATCGAAGATTTGGGTCTCCGTTGGGTTAAGGGTATATTCTGGAGGCAATAATTCCAGTTGCAAGCGGTTTCGGGCGCTGTTTTTATCTTCTAGGGGTAAATCGATGGTAGTTTGATAGCGTTGATTACTCTGGTTATCCAGTTCCAAGGAATACATGACTGGATTAGATTTCCAGGAAGGAAGCCAACGCCGTTTTTGAGGGATAGTTTGCTCTAGTTGCTCGATTTCAAAGCGGATTTCACCTTGGGGAAGGATGTCAATCACCGCTTGCAGTTGGGTCGGGGGGCCATCGGGATGTGTAATTTTGATATGGGCTAAATAATCGATGTCGGCGATCGCCTCTTCAATATCCGGCACAGAACAAATTAAGCTGTAATCCATCCATTGTCCCGGAGGCAAGCTCAAGGGAACAGCAGAGCGGTTTAACCAGGAATAGGCACTAGAGAGAGCAATGAGGGCTGTAATTTCCTTCTGACTCGGATTCAGCAGTCTTAGAGGAAGCTCTAGATCCCGGTTAGGATAGGCTTTGAGCGTAGAGTCAGTCAGTTCAGCCTGGAGCAGCAGTTCACCGATCCCCTTTTCCACCCGCAAGCGGAGAATATGCCGTTCTTCCGTTCCCAGTTCCAGGGAAAAAATATGGATCGTGAGATTGACGAGGCCCACAAACCCTAAAATCGGGGTGCGGTGAATTTCCACAATAAACCGGGTCAAGTCTCCGGGGGGTTTCTTGGTGCTAATCTCTGGGGAGAGGGTGTACCAGGTGCGCTCATCCTTGGCAGGAACACCAGCAGCCATAATCTCTAGCTGAAAACTGGCGAAGCGATCGCCCTGGTTAAGAACCTTAACCTCAAACTGAGCCACTCCATAACCCGGTTGAAAGGTGAGTTCTTTGGTGGATAGCTCCGTCGCCATCAGTTTTTCAACCATTCTCCTACCCTTACCCTCTGACCTTAACTGGAGCCATCATATCAAGCAAACCTTGAAATGTTTGAGACAATGGGCTGATCAATTAGATTCCTGGTACTCTAGATTAAGTCAGTCTATGTGCAAAAAGAATTATCATTAATGACCTCCTCTGCTACCGCTGCTCGAACTGTACGCCTGGGTTCCCGTAAAAGCCAACTCGCTTTAGTACAAAGCGAATGGGTGCAAGCTCAACTCCAGGCCCATCACCCCAATACCCAATTTGAAATTGAAACCATGAGTACCCAAGGAGATAAAATCCTAGATGTGCCCCTGGCGAAAATTGGTGATAAGGGGTTGTTTACAAAGGAACTGGAAGTGGGGATGCTGGCTAAACAAACAGATTTAGCCGTGCATTCGCTGAAAGATTTACCTACTAATTTACCCGAAGGCTTGGTTCTCGGTTGTGTGACAGAACGGGAAAACCCGGCCGATGCGCTGGTGGTGAATGCCAAATATGGGGATAAGAAATTGGAAACGCTCCCCGATGGTGCGGTGGTGGGTACGTCTTCCCTGCGACGTTTGGCCCAACTGCGCCATCATTTCCCGAAGCTGGCGTTTAAGGATGTGCGCGGGAATTTGAATACTCGTCTGAAAAAGTTGGATGATGGGGAATATGATGCTCTGATTCTAGCGGCAGCCGGTTTAACGCGCTTGGAAATGGGCGATCGCATTCAACAAGAGATTCCCTCTGATATTTCTCTCCATGCCGTCGGACAAGGGGCATTGGGGATCGAGTGCCGGGAGGGAGATAGGGAAATTCTGGATATTATTCAGGTCATCCAACACGAACCGACGCTCTATCGCTGTTTGGCGGAACGGGCGTTTCTGCGGACTTTGGAAGGGGGATGTCAAGTTCCCATTGGGGTGAATACCTCCATTGAGGGCGATCGCCTCACCTTAGTCGGTATGGTAGCCAGTTTAGACGGTCAGCGCTTACTCCGCGACCAAATTACCGGCAGTTGCCAAGAGGCAGAACAACTCGGTACGAGTTTAGCCGCAGAACTGCGCGGACGCGGTGCAGGGGAAATCCTAGCAGAAATTCTGGCCCAAGTTGACCGCAGTTAATGGGCTAGGCAAAAGGTAAACAGTATATTGACTTGTACAATGAACGTGAGTTAAACCCACGTTGTGCAATTCAATCCCTATGGCTAGAACCGAATCAACCATGTTGGCGTTAGGCACTCTAGCGCCTGACTTTCAACTCCCAGATGTAGTCTCTGGAAAAATTATTTCTTTAGAGACTTTTGCCCAGAAAAAAGCGCTTTTGGTGATGTTTATTTGTAAGCATTGCCCGTTTGTAAAGCATATTCAGATCCAATTGTCAAGTCTAGGGAAAGATTACCAAAATACGGACTTAGGGATCGTAGCCATTAGCGCCAATGATGCGGTGAAATATCCCGATGATTCCCCGGAACAACTCAAACAGATGGCTGTAGAATTGGGCTTCACCTTTCCCCTTTGCTACGACGAAACCCAAGAGGTTGCTAAAACCTATACGGCTGCTTGCACGCCAGATTTTTTCCTCTTTGATAGCGATCGCCGCCTCGTGTATCGAGGTCAACTCGATGACTCTCGCCCCAGTACAGAGATGCCGGTAACCGGTGCAGATCTGCGTCAGGCGATCGACACCACATTATCGGGAAAACCCGTAAATCCAGAACAAAAGCCCAGTCTTGGTTGTAACATTAAATGGAAACCAGGAAATGAACCCTCCTATTATGGCTAGGGAGATGGGGGACACGGAGATAGAAGGACAACCAGACCCCCAGACATGGAGATAGGGAAATGAGTAGACCTGAAGGCAACCTATTACCTATTACCCATGACCTATTACCCATTAACCGTTTAACACAACTGTTCCTCCTGGCCATCTCCATGATGAACTTTAGTGCGATCGGGTTAACCCTAGGAAGTGCCCTATTTTTGCAACATGCGGGCCCATCCTCTCTGCCCCTTTCCTATATGATCATGGGAGGGGTTTCGATCCCGGTATATCTGGGATTATCGCAAATCGTCGATCGCACCCATCGCCCCCGACTATTACAATATTTTCTCATCCTTGCCCTCGGATTGGCGATCGCCTTACGTCTAATCGTCCTCTTCGATCGCCCCTGGGTTTACTTCGTCCTTTACATCAGCTTTTATATCCAATGGACTTTAGTCACCGAAGTCCTCTTTCCCAGCCTAGTCACCGATTACTTCACCACCTTAGACTGGAAACGCTATGCACCCTCCCTAAGAATGGCAACCGCATTAGGGGGATTGTTAGGTGGAGGGTTAATCACCATCCTCTCGCCCAAGGTGACACCCGAAAATCTGATCTTAACTCTGCCCTTCTTTTATGCGATCGTCTTTATTCAACTGCTCTATCTCGACCATACCCAAAGCCCGATAGAAGCATCATCTTCCCCCGATTCCGTCAATCCTTCCACGACAAGTTCCCGCTTCGGAACCCTAAAAGACTATCCGATCATTGGCTTCTTAGCCACCAGTACCTTTTTAACCATTCTCCTGTATACCATTGGCGAATTTCTCTACTTTAGTATCTATGCCCAAACCTTTCAGGGCGATCGCCAACTGACCCGTTTTTTAGGCATCATGCGAATGATCAACAGCATCATTCCCTTTGTAATTCTCTACACCTGTACCCAACCCCTGCTCAATCGGATTGGGGTCATGGGAATGAACTTGGTTTACCCCATAACCACCTTTCTCAGCTTTCTCGGATTAGGCACTCAAGGCAACTTAGTCGCTGCCATAATTTGCAATTGTAATACCAATGGCATCGAAGATAGCATTAATCAACCCATTCAAAGCCTCAACTATAACGCCGTTCCCTATAATTTAGTCGGCCGCATTCGCACCATCAGTAACGGCTTATTCTACTCTCTTGGTCTCGCTACCGCAGGCCTTCTGCTCTGGGGATTGGATCGATTGAGTCTGTCCCAAATCGCTCAACTGGGTATGGGATTGAGCTTACTCTTCCTGATCGTCCGCTATGGTATGGGCAAAAGCTATCTACAATCCCTGCTGAGTTTATTGCGATCGGGTTCCACTCACTTTGATGACGTAAGAAGAGGATTAACCCAATTACCCAAACGCTGCGAAACTGAAGTGATCGAGATGCTCATCAGTGGCGATCTTCAAAACATTATTCTCGCCCTTTCTCTCGCCTCTCGCCTGAAAAAACCGGAACAATTTTTAATCTACATTCAACCTCTATTCATCAATCCTAACCCAGAGATTAATCGCCATCTGGTTCAATTTTTCCAAAGTTGTCCCAGTCCCCAGATGCTCGATTTTTTAGATCCTTTTCTCAAAAGTGAGGATCAAAATCTACGCCTGTTAGCCCTAGAAGCCATAATTGCCAGTAAATACAAACTCAATAATGAACAATTAGAAACCCTCTGTCAAAACCCCAATCTGCAACAACAAGCCCTTCTGTGTGTCGCTTCTGTTGAAGCCCAAAGTCAACATCCTCAAATTCAGCAGACCTGCCAAATCTTTTGGAATACCTCCCTCGATGAAACCACCAAACTCACCTTGATTCGAGCCATTCGCAGCACCAAAAATCGCCAATTTATTCCCTATCTACAAATGCTCTTAAAGGGGGCTTCCCTACAGGTGACTCGTCAAGGATTAGATGTTTTAGCCCTACTAGCTCGCCCTGGAGAAAGGGATCTAGGAGAGTTAGCCGCGACCCAACTGGCTAATATCGATCCTTTATCTAGGGCAGTAGCGTTTAAGGTCATGGGCGTTGTCCAAAATCCCAATTTACTGCTCGATGTGGCCATGGGACTGCAACATTCGAGTTTAGCCGTCCGGTTATGGGCAGCTACAGCCTTAGCCAATTATGGAGAAGCCAGCTTAAAAGTAGCTCGTATCTATCTCTATTCCCCTCGTTATGAGGTAGTGGAAATGGCGATCGCCACCCTAGCTAAAGTGGGAAGTCGCCGCGCCCTGAATATGCTCTATGACTTCCTCAAACCCGATTATAAAGCAGTTGCCCAAACCCCCTCCTGGATTCAGAGTATTTCCGCCCATGCACCCTATTCCAGGTTCTTGAACATTATTCTTGATGACTATCAACAACGGGTGCTTCGGCGTGTCTTTTATGTTTTATCCGTACTTGATGACCAAAAAACGATTCAACAGATTCAACCTTTACTGAGGACGACCGATGCTCGTCTGCGAGCCAATGCCCTAGAAACCTTGATGTCCCTTAAACATCAACGATTGATCCGTCCCATTCTTCCCCTATTGGACAATTCCCCAGCATCAGTCTCTCATGCTGTTTTATCCGAATCCGAATTCATCAACCAACTCAGTCAACAGAACGATCGCTGGTTACGCCTCGGTGCATTATTCATCCTCTCACCTACCCCCCATCTCATCCCTCCCCACTTAGAAGAAGACCCCAATCTCCTCGTTCGCAGAATTGCCCAATCCCTAGCCACCGGTCAACAAGAAGAAATTCCCCAACAAGACTGGTTTTTAAGCCAACTTTTTTTCCTCAAACAAACTTCCCTCTTGAAAATCCTTTCCCTAGATGAATTAGAAGAACTCAACCGCCTCTTTTATCCAGAAGATGTACCCGCCAACTCCACCCTTTACGCCTGCGACCCCCACCAAGCTAAACTCTATCTTATTGCCGATGGTCAAGTCACCTTATATAACCATCCCGACACATTAGAAGCCCAGACCCGAACTCTTAACCCTGGAGAATATTTTGGTGAAATTGCTGCCCTGGAAAACCCTTGGTATAAAGTGATTACTCAAACCGATTGTTCTTTTCTAACCCTATCGAGTAAACAATTCGATCATCTGATCGATCGCTGTCCTCGCCTTCTCTGGTGTCTGTCCCAACCGCAGAAATAGCATGGGTATCCACCGGTTCGGAAACCGGATCGGTTTCAGATTTGGTAAATTGAGAATCGCAAAACCTACGGACTTGGGAGCAGCCGTTATTTATGGGTGAGTCGTTACCAACCAAGAAACCAAAACCCCCCCAACCGGCGATCGCCTCAACGATCTGCCTGGTTTGGCTGATCGCTATCGGCATTATCGCCTTTATCTGGCACTTGGGGGCGATCGGTTTAGTCGATGAAACTGAACCCCTGTTTGCCGAAGCAGCACGGCAAATGACGGTGACGGGAGATTGGATCACGCCCTATTTTAATGGCGAAACTCGGTTTGATAAGCCGCCCCTGATCTATTGGTTCATGGCGCTCTGTTATCAGGCTCTCGGGGTGAACCCTTGGGCGGTACGTCTGCCTTCGGCTCTGGCAGCGATCGCGTTAGGCTTGTTTGGATGTTACACCCTGCGCCGCTTCGGACGCTCCACAGGTAGAACCCAACCCTTTGCGATCGCCGGTTGCATCGGCGGAACCGCGATCATGCTCAATGTGCAAACCATTGCCTGGGCACGGATGGGAGTCTCGGACATGCTCCTGAGTGCTTGTATGGGTGCTGCCCTGTTTGCCTTCTTCTTTGCCTACGCGACTCCAGAACGGCACGGTAAACAACTCTGGTATCAGGCCTTTTATATCTTCTGCACTCTGGCTGTCCTCACTAAAGGCCCTGTGGGGATCATCTTGCCCGGCTTAATTATTGTCTGCTTTTTAGCCTACATGGGCAACCTGAAACTGGTTTTAGGGGAAATGAACCTAAAGGTGGGTTTACTGCTGTTTTTTTCCCTGACTCTCCCCTGGTATATCCTGGTGACTTGGGCCAATGGTTGGGACTATATCAACTCGTTCTTTGGCTATCACAATATCGAGCGCTTTACCAGCGTTGTCAATCACCACTCTGCTCCCTTTTATTTCTACATTCCCACGATTTTTGTCGGCTTTCTACCTTGGTCGGTTTATCTTCCTGTGGCTCTGTTTAAAGCCCGATTTTGGCAGCGTCGCGCCTGGTTAAGCCAACCTCGCAGCCATCATTTACCCATGTTTGCGTTTTTCTGGTTTATTTGTATTTTCGGCTTTTTTACCATTGCTGTCACCAAACTGCCCAGCTATGTCCTGCCCCTGATGCCTGCTTGCGCTATTCTGGTAGCTCTGGTGTGGAGTGAACCGGAAGCGGGAAAGTCGAAAACCTGGAACCCTGGGCTATTCTGGAGCGGTGTGGCGAATATCATCCTCTGTTTAGCGATCGCCGCGATCGCCCCCTTCACCCCTCCCTGGTTAGGTACTGATCCGGCCATGCCCAATTTTGGCACAACCCTACAAGAGTCTGGCTTACTCTGGCAAATTACAGGACATCATCTCATTCTGGCGATCGTCCTCTTGGTGGCTCTACTGGGCAAATGGTGGCGGGGTTTATGGACAGTGAATGCGATCGCCTTTGCCGCCCTTATGATCTTTATTGTCACCCCCATGACCGAGATCATGGATCAACAGCGCCAACTTCCCCTCCGGGAACTCGCCCAAACCGTCACCGAAACCCGGCAACCGAGCGAACCCCTGATGATGATCGGGTTTTGGAAACCCAGCCTCAACTTCTATACCCAAAACACCGTCATCTATGGCCATCATTCTCAAAGCTCCCTCGCTATCCTAGGCAACCTGATCCAAGACCCAGAAATGGGCGAAACCTTACTGATTTTAGGAGAACCGAAAACCTTTATCAACCTGGAATTTGAACCCCAACAGTATCAAGTTTTAGACCAACAAGGCGTGTATCAACTGGTACGAATTAGTAAAGCCGAAGTGATTAATACGCTCAACAAGAATATAGAACAAGCGATTGTCTTGAATGAATAATTACCCATTACCTCTTAACCTATTACCGTGCGAAGCGCTATATTGCCTATGATAAGGGACAACGATGTGCAAACATAGGCGAGGCAATGGGTCAGCGCAGAACAACAACCATAAAACGATGGATTAGTCGGGTACTCTTGGGTACGATCGCGGTGGCTCTCGTCACCCTAAGTGCTTCTTCTCACGAGGCGCAACGCTCCAGTTATGCCCTGAGTTTGGAAGCGCCTTTTAATCAAATCGAGTTTTATCCCCCGGTGCAATCAGTCGATTCTCCCTACTATCGCAGCACAGGCGAATGGTTAGGGAGGTTGATTTTACCCTCTCGTGAAGACTGGGAAACGGTTACTCCCACATCGTCAATTTCCGATTGGGCTTGGATTGAGCTGTATCATACGCCACCAGAGGCTAAAGCTTGGCAAGGGAAAACGGTGCGCTTAGAATGGCAGGACGATCCCAGGATTGCTGAGTATGTTAATTTAGTGACGACAGATGTCAACTTGAGCGATCGCGCCCTCAAAAGCCATCATAACGGCAATGTCATTCCCACCCGTCTCAATGGTCGCACCCAAGTTGGCCCCCTCCAGTCCCTGGCCGGAGCGCGACCCGAAGACGATCTGATCGTTCGCCTCAATGAAGTCGAATTTATGGCTAAGAGTCCCGATGCAGCCGTCTTACAAACTGCCCTCGAACCCATTCAAGTCACGGGACGCTTTTACGGATTGGTCAATATTCTAGAACCGCTTCCCTCAACCTGTGAAGACACCCAACCTTGTCCCACAGAATGGTATAGAGTCCAACACTATAACCCGGAAACCGGTGAGTTTAACGGCCCGGAAGGAACCGTCCGCATTCCTCAACAACCCAGGGATAGAAATGGTCGCTGGTTATCCACTCCCGAAGGGATCGAAAACTCCCCTGCGGGCGACCAAGGTTGGTATATCTATGGAGCGAGAGACCAACAAGGACAATTCATTGCCCAAGGAATTAAGCCGCGATCGCTCTTTGAACTCTATCCCGATCGTATCCTGCTAGAAACCCAAACCGGCCTCGACTATATCCGGCACTACAACTGGAAAGACACCGAAGCACGCAAAGGAACCACCCAAAGTATCCTCATCTCTCCCACCGCTACCCGTCCAGAAGAAGCCGTGCAATACTGGAACGAAGGAGATTATGCGATCGTTATGCATCTCTTTGGCGGAATGGGTGGCGAAAACGGAGAACCCATTAGCGCTGGAACCGTCACCGGTCATTTTGCTTATGGAATTGCCCAAGTTGTCCGCAACCCCTTCACCCAAGAGCTACAATTCGAGATCTTCTATCAACAAGTTTACGCCCATAATCCCAATGGCATTATTTCCGGAACCCAAACTTGGACAAACTACATGGGAAATCTGCAACGGGGATGGTTAGGCACTCGACCCGTTTCCGATGTAGTCATTAAACTCGATGCCTTAACCCAAGACTATAATTTTGACGGTGAAATCATCTCGCCCATCCGCGAATTTTGGATACAACTCCAAGTAATGATGGCCCGGTATCGCACCGGGGACGGAACCGGAATTGCCCAAGTTACTCCCGCAACTTCCTGCGTGCAAGATTCCAATCAAGCGCTCTACATCACCATTGAACAAATTCAACAACAAATCCTCAATAACCCCAAAATTGTTACCTGGTTACGCGCTCATCCCAACGCTCCCCAAACTCAACGCTTATCAGAATTAGTGAAATTAGGAGAAAACATCGCCAAAACCCTTGCACCTCAAGGCATTGTTCGGGAAGATTGGAAACAAAATGCCCAGTTTTTATCGGGGATAAATGCTCGCAATGGATTTGTGACCGATCAAGATTTATTGAATGCTCTGTTAAGTTGGCAAACCTTACTCCCCCGCCCTGCTTATGACCGCATGGCTAAAGTGTTTATTGAGCAAGGAGCGCAACAGTGGTTTTTACGCACCAATCAAGTCGGTGGACTCGATCCCACCATAGAACCGGTTGCCCCGACGGGCATTTTAGGTCAATTTCCGATCGTCTCCACCCTTGCGGGTCGGGTTTTATTCTCCTTAGCTTGGCCCGAATGGCGAGATTGGGGCATTTTAATTTTAATGTTAGGCGGGTATGGGGTTATTGCTCTAGCTTTAGCCTGGAGTTATAGTTTTTGGCAATGGGTCAATGGAGCATCTTTCCAGGAATCCTGGAATCAAGTGGGATTATCTTCGCTGGTTTGGGGTGAATCTCCACCCGGTTTCTGGCAAGGATTGGGGATTTTATTCGTTCCGGTGGCAGTAGAAGAATTGATCTTCCGCGTGTTATTGGTTCCCCATCCAACGGACTGGGTTTCAACTCAGGAATGGTGGTTATTGGCTTTAGTGAGTTTAATCATTTATCTGTTATATAAATTGGTTACGGTTTGCTTAGGGTCTAAACTACCGTTAAAACTTGTGCCGGTTATCTTGCTCTTGAGTGGCACATTGGGAACAGTTTGTATTTTGACCTATGGTCTAACGGGTTCGTTTTGGATCGTTTGGGTGTTGCATGGATTGATTCAACTGAATCCGTTCAAGTTTAGAACCATGAAGAAGAACCGTGAGTTTATCAATTAACGCGATCTTAATCGACTACTCGTAGAGAACCTTGGCGTAATCCTTCAAATACCCGATCGATAGACTATATCTGGAAATTTAAACATTTCTTTCTTGACTGAGCTTGATGATCATGATATTCAAAAAACATCATCTTATTTTCAAGGAAATAGGTTATGTTTGACCGCATTAAAAATCAAGCCCAAGACAAGGCGGCAGGAGTGGCTGACGCAGCTCAAGAAAAACTTGAAGAAGTTATCGATCAATTTAACCAATTTCTTCCCATCGCCGAAGAGCTAGGTTTAAGTCTGGAGACCTTTCATATTGAAGCCGGAATTTTACCCGAACTGAACGCGACTCTGATCGGTTCTGTCGATCGGATTAACAATGAGACCGTCGATCGCATTATTAGCGAAAATGAGAACAATAAAATTTTGGTCGCAGCCCTAAAAGCGGTCTTGATGGCTAAAAGTGTTCATGAGAAACTCGAAGGGGTGTATATTTCCATCCTCCAAGATTTGGTTATTGATATGAAATTAGGCATTCCTCCCAGTATTTCTTGCAAATTCAAAAAACCGGGTTAAAGAAGAGAAATAAACTCTCTATGTGAGCCTTACCGAAGGTTTCACCCAACTTTGTGTCCCATCTGCCCAACCTTCCCTCTTCCAGATGGGTGCATCCGCTTTGAGCGCATCAATGGCATACTGACAAGCAGCAAAGGCTTCCGCACGGTGGGGACTGCCCACCGCAATAATCACACTCACTTCACCAATTTCTAAATATCCCAACCGATGATGAATCACCACTCGATTTACGGTAGGATAGGCTTGATAGATGCGGTTGGCAATTTGCTTAAAGATCTCTAAGGCCATGGGTTCATAGGCTTGATAATCTAGGGCAACGACGGGTTTACCTTCGGTTTGATTGCGAACCATACCGCTCATCAAGGCGATCGCCCCATTGCCCGGATCTTCAGCCAAATGATACACTTCCTCTAACGAGAGGCGATCGCGAGTAATCTTAAACTGCTCTAACATAACACCCTAACCATCATTGATCCTTTTAATATACTAACTATGAACTCCCCTGCCCTCCTCCAAGGTCATCTCAAAACCGTCCATCATATCGCCCTCAACGTCAAAAATATGGACACTTCCCGGCACTTCTACGGTAACATTCTGGGACTCGAAGAACTCACCGGCGATCGAGTCCCCGAAACCCTCATCAACCTCGTCGCTGCCGGAAAAGTCGCCAACTTTCGCACCCCCGACGGCATCATTATCGACCTATTCTGGGAACCCCAACTATCCCCCCCAGACCCCAATCCCAAAACCCAATTTACCCGTGCCAACCATCTCGCCTTTGACATCGCCCCAGAAGAATTCGATCGCGCCGTGGCTGTCCTCCAGCATCATCAAGTGGCGATCGATCATGGCCCCGTCAGTCGCCCCACCGGACGAGGGATTTACTTCTACGATCCCGACGGTTTTTTAGTCGAAATTCGCTGCGATCCCCACCCCTCAGAACAGTAATAGTTTATCCTTAAAAATGGCAACCACTTCCACCTTATCTTTACCCAAAATGGGATGCGGAACCTGGGCATGGGGCAATCGATTACTCTGGCAATACGACCCCACCATGGATCGAGAATTGCAAAAAGTCTTTAATCTCTGCATCGGCAATGGTATCACCTTATTTGATACCGGAGATTCCTATGGAACCGGTAAACTCAATGGCCAAAGTGAAAAACTCCTCGGACAATTTGCCCAAGGTTGTATCGCTGCCAATATCGATAGTCTTTGTCTGGCCACAAAACTGGCCCCCTATCCTTGGCGTTTAACCCGAAATTCTATGGTCAAAGCCGCAGAAGCCTCGGCTCAACGCTTCCAACGGCCCATTGATTTAGTACAGATGCATTGGTCTACCGGGAATTATGCCCCTTGGCAAGAATGGGCCCTCTTAGACGGATTAGCCGACTTATACCAACAGGGAAAAGTCAAAGCTGTAGGCTTATCCAATTACGGGCCCAAACGATTACAAAAAGTGGTCAACCACTTACAAAAAAGAGGCGTTCCCATTCTCACCCTACAAGTCCAATATTCTCTCTTATCTACCGCTCCCGTCACCCAACTCAATCTTAAAGCCATCTGTGATGATTTAGGCATCCAACTGATTGCCTATAGTCCCTTAGCATTAGGCCTATTAACCGGAAAATATACAGAATCTGGACAATTACCCCAAGGACTGCGTAAGGGATTATTTCGGGACTTATTACCCCAAGTCAAACCGGTTTTAGCATGTCTGCAAGCAGTGGCTAAAACTCGCCAAAAAACGCCCTCTCAAGTGGCTCTCAATTGGTGTATGGCCAAAGGTACAATTCCCATTCCTGGAGCTAAAACAGTGAGACAAGCTCAGGAGAATATCGGCGCGTTAGGTTGGTCGTTAAACTCTGGGGAAGTGGATGCCTTAGATCGAGCGGCTGCGGGATTGAAAAAAGGAATGGTGAAAAATATTTTTCAGACCGGTTGAAGCAGGGCAAAATCATGTCCCTTTGAACCGTTGACTGATTACCCATTACCCATTACCCATTACCCATTACCCATTACCCTGATTCCCGGCAATCCACAAACGGGCTTGTTCCTGCTCTGCCCAAGAAAAACAAGCGACTTCTAAAGATGGAAATAGTTGACGCGCCACGGGAAGCAAGGATTTAATCCAACGGGCATCACAGACAACAGCTTTTTTATCAAAATCCTGAAAATGATTAAAGCCAATTTTCAAGTCTTCGAGCAGAGCATCTGGGGTAATCCATCCGAATTGCTTAACCTCTACATAGGCTTGTAGGCGAGGATGTTGTTGCAGTTTCTGTTCAATTTCTTGACCAATTTGGTCGATATCCTGGCGCTCAATTTTGCCCTCAATAGTCATAGCAACGACTGAAGGGCAATCTAAAGAAATTAGGGTAATCATCAGCAAGTTCCTCCTATCCTGGATTCTCCTTCCAGTTTAGCAAGTTTAACCAGGCATTGAAAAACCGCCTAACTCTGAGGCTAGGCGGTTCAAGCCAATCATCGTAGGGTGAATTCCTAATCGGCTATGTCTAACTGGGCAATGGATTCAACCGCAGGGGTAGAAGCTTGCAACAAGGGAGTATTGATTACCGCGTCATTGGCTAGGGTAAACAAGGGATTGGAGAAAATGCCGCCCAGAGAAGTGACTAACAGGGAGATAATTAAACCCACTTGCAAGGGACGCAAGCCAGGAATATTCCATTGAATGGGGGGATAGTTTTCCACGGATTCCGACATTTCATGGGGTTCTTTAACTACCATCATTTTAACGACGCGGATATAGTAGTAGATGGAAACGACGCTGGTAATTAATCCTAGTAAGACCAGGGTATATAAGCCCGCTTGCCAACCAGCCCAGAAGAGATAGATTTTGCCGAAGAAACCGACGAGGGGAGGAATGCCACCGAGGGATAAGAGGCACAGACTTAATCCGAGGGTGAGTAAGGGGTCTTTTTGGTATAAACCGGCATATTCGCTAATTTGGTCGGTTCCGGTTCGCAGGGAGAAGAGGATCACGCAGGTGAAGCCGCCGAGGTTCATGAACAGGTAAACCAGGAGATAGAAGATCATGCTGGCATATCCGGCTTCGGTTCCGGCGATGAACCCAATCATGACGAAACCTGCTTGAGCGATGGAGGAGTAGGCTAGGAGCCGTTTCATGCTGGTTTGGGCGAGGGCAACGACGTTGCCTAGAACGAGGCTGAAGATGGCAAGAGCGGTAAAGACAAAGTGCCATTGCTCGGAGACGGAGGGGAAAGCGGTGACGAGTAGGCGAATGGCGAGGGCAAATCCTGCGGCTTTGGAGCCGACGGAGAGAAAGGCAACGACGGGGGTGGGGGAGCCTTCATAAACGTCGGGTGTCCATTGGTGGAAGGGGACGGCGGAGATTTTGAAGGCAATCCCGGCGATAATGAAGACGAGGGAAATGACGAGACCGATCGCCGGACTCTGGGGATTTTGGCTAAAGCTTTGGGCTATTTCCCCCAGTTGGGTTTCTCCACCGGATAAGCCATAGAGCAAGGAACTGCCATAGAGAAATACGGCTGAACTTGAGGCTCCAATTAACAGATATTTTAGGGCGGCTTCATTGGAGCGGGGGTCGCGTTTCATGTATCCCGTCAGCAAGTAGGAAGCAATACTGAGGGTTTCTAGGGAGACGAAGATCATCACTAATTCATCTGCTCCGGAGAGGAACATCCCCCCAATGGTAGCGGTAAGCAGAATCATTAGAAATTCGCCTAAAGCGGTTCCGGTTTCTCGGACGTAGGTGATGGACATGAGGATGGTGAGCGCCGCAGAGAGGGCAATTACCCCCCGGAAAACCATACTGAGGGCATCACTGTTAAATCCGCCAAAGAAGGCGACGGGGTTGGGGTTATCCCATTGCAGGAATAGAGCTACAACGGCGGTGAGTAATCCGGCGATCGCGATATACGGAGTCCATTTTGAGGCGTTGCGTCCACCGATTAGGTCTGTAATCAGCACGACCAGTAAGGTTAGAATAACGATTCCCTCTGGTATTATGACTCCAGCATTAAGCTGGGCAGCAAGGTTGGTAACATCCATAGGTTGTTTTGAGTTGAGCTATGCATCTGGCGACGTAACATTTCCGCATTATATAGCGATCGCGTCTCCCACCATAGGTTGATTGAGTTTAGACCTGAAGTTTGCTACCTTTAGCGCTACCATGAGAACATTATTGTTAGTCGATTTCTCGTTATGGTACAGATCTGTGCTGAAACCTTAACTCTAGAGCAGTTTCTGCAACAACCGGAAACTCGGCCGATTCGCGAATATATGGATGGGGTGATTCTGGAAAAACCCATGCCTCAAGGAAAACACAGTACGATTCAAACTGAGTTAGCTACAGCCATTAATATGGCTCTGAAACCCCCTAAAATTGGGCGAGCGTGGTCAGAATTGCGCTGTACCTTTGGTGGTAAATCCATTGTGCCGGATATATCGGTGGTGGTTTGGGAGCGTATTCCTCGCGATAGAGATGGAAAGATTGCCAATAGCTTTGAAATTGCTCCAGATTGGGCGATCGAAATTGTTTCTCCAGATCAAGGACAAACGGCGATCGTCAAAAAAATTCTGCGCTGTTTAGACTATGGAACACAAATGGGTTGGTTAATCGATCCCCAGGAAGAAACCCTATTTACTTATGCACCCCATCAGCAACCCCAATGCTATGATCAACCCGGACAAGTTATTTCAGTTCCTTCATTTGCTTCCCCATTCCAGTTAACCGTAGGTCAATTGTTTGCTTGGTTAGTGGATTAATACCATGGAAGCTAATCATATGACTCCAGAATTAAGCTAGGCAGCAAGGTTGGTAACATCCATAGGTTGTTTTGAGTTGAGCTATGCATCTGGCGACGTAATATTTCCGCATTATACAGCGCTTCGCGCTCGGCAAAAGGCAAAAGTCTTGTTGTACAGGGTTTTGGGAATTCAAAACTGTTTTCTACCCTCAGAATCGGCTTCTATTCAATCTGGCAGGTTTTGAGTTTATGGATCAGTAGGGAATAGCCGATCGCCGATCCCAGATAAGGTAAGTGACCTTCCGGCGCACTATCGGTGTAATTTAAATCTGTTGGTTTTGCCCATTGACTCTCTTTTCGCCAGCCAATGCGATCGCAAAACTGGCCATAATCTCCCCCCACCTGTTCATACACCTGACATTGCACGCTCAAACCAAACTGTCCACCACTATAGGCCACCCAAAGCTGATTAATCGTTTCTAATTCCGTACAAGGAAGCTCATCCAAATTCAGTGCATCTAACCAACCATCACTTTCACGTCGAGTGGCTCGCAAAATCAGAACCAGGGTTTCTTCATTACTCTCTTGCCACTTACGATCCGCCAGCAAATCCCGCAACCGAGTATAATCAATACCACTTTCAGAACGTAACGGCACATCCGGGTTCGTCGGATAAACTGGAGTAGCAGAAGACTCCACAGAAGCTTGGGCTTGCGGAGTTTGTGCTTCAACCGATGCCACAGGAGCAGTGGCAGGAACGGCTTCAGATAACTTGGCTGATTTTCCCGGAGCCATAAACCGGTCGATCCCCTCAAAAATGTCCGTTAGCAGTCCTTGGAACCATTGGCAACATTCGGCCGGCAGTGCAATCATTAACAGCACTTCATCTTGCAGCACCTTTTGCACCTGCTCCAAGAGACTTTCACGCTTGAACACCTTCAACAGTACCAAAACCGTACACCAGAGCAAAGAACTCAAAGCCAACAGAAAGAGCAAGGGAAACGTGAGGGGAAAGCCTAAGATCAACCCTCGGTCATCCTTAAGCGAGTAGGGATACTGCTGCCGATCGCCGATCGCCCAATTCCACAACCTAACACTCAAGTGACCGCTCAAATCGATGAGCGCTAATAAGATCCGTCCTATCAAAACATAACTTGTAAGGGGAAAGGCCAGGATCATCAGACGGAGTTGCGGGTTAGCCATTGGTTCTTCCTTCAATTCTTTGCGTGCTTCCTTTCCACTGCTTCTAGAAGTAAGCGGTTAATTCTTGTAGCTTATACTTGGTATTGTACCTGAAAGAGTGTCATCATTTAAATGAAGCTTTTTAAATGCTGATTGAAACATGGTTTATCAAAAGATTTTAGTGGCCCTCGATCGCTCCATTCAAGCAGAAATCGTTTTTGAGAAAGGGTTCGCTCTAGCTCAACAGTTTTCTGCCCAAATGATGCTCTTTCACCGTCTCGCCTTAGAAGAGAGCGGTCTCTTCACCTATGTTGGCCCCTATGGCCACACTTTAACCAACTTTTCCCAAGCCGTACAGGAACAGATGGCAGAAGAAACGGAACAGACTCGTCAATGGCTCACATCTTATTGCGATCGGGCTACGCAGGCTGGTGTTTCTTGTGAGTGGGAATGGAAAATGGGCGATACTGGACGCTGGATCTGCGATCTGGCCAAAACCTGGGGAGCGGACTTAATTGTGGTGGGTCGTCGCGGACGACATGGAGTCACCGAGGTACTCTTAGGAAGTGTCAGTAACTATGTGGTTCATCGAGCTTCCTGTTCTGTGTTCATCGTCCAAGAAAAACCCTTGCTATCCGAGCCAACGTGAACCCCCCGTTCCCTTTCTCTACCCACACACCTTTAATTTTTAATTAATTCCATGTCTAGACCGGCTTTGTATATGGCGATTACTAATCATGGCTTTGGTCATGCGGTGAGGATGGCTTCAGTCGCCGCCGCGATCGCCCAACGGCAACCTGAAATCCTCCTGATTCTGGTCAGCACCGTGCCCCGATGGTTGCTGGAGTCCTATATTCCCGGTGACTTTATCCACCGTCCCAGGGGGTTTGATGTGGGGGTTATCCAATCCGATAGCCTGAAAATGGATAAACAACCCACCTTAGAAAAACTGAAAGAGATTCGCCAAAATGAACGCTCAATTATTGCCGGAGAAGTGAATTTTATTCGCCAAAATCGAGTCGGTTTGGTGTTGGCCGATTTACCCCATTTAGCCGTAGACATTGCCCATAATGCTGGTCTTCCCTGTTGGATGATGGGAAATTTTGGCTGGGATTTTATTTATCGCCCTTGGGGAGGGGAATTTATGGAAATAGCGGATTGGATTAGCAGTGCTTATCGTCAGTGCGATCGCCTGTTTCGACTGCCGATCCATGAACCCATGAGTGCCTTCCCAAAAATTGTTGATGTGGGGTTAACCGGAGGCATTCCCCGATGGACTCCGGAGCAGTTGCGCCAACAGTTACAGATTTCGTCTCCCCAAGAACGGACGATTTTATTAACGTTTGGGGGGCTGAGTCTGCAAGCGATTCCCTATGATACCCTGAAAGACTTCCCCGATTGGCAATTTATCACTTTCGATGCCCAGGCTCCGGATCTGCCCAATTTGATGCAAGTGAGGGGAAATGAATATCGACCCGTCGATTTTATGCCGATTTGCGATCGCCTGATCTCCAAACCCGGATATAGTACCTTTGCTGAAGCTTTGCGCTTAGGGACTCCTGTTGCTTCCTTAACGCGAGATGGATTTGCCGAAACCCCGGTTTTAATGGCAGGATTACAAGATTATGGCCACCATCAGATTATTAGCCCAGAAGCCTTTTTTAGCGGAGATTGGGGCTTTTTGCACCAAGCTCCCACTCCTCCCAGAACGGATTCAAGGTTGGATAAAAACGGCAGTGAGGCGATCGCCCAAGCCATTATCAACTATTTTAGGGATAATGAATAATTGAGGATTTTCCCCATTTGCCCATGACTTACTATCAAACCCAACTCCAGATCAAAACCACAGGCAAAAACTTTTCCCCCATCACCTCTCAAGTTAAACAAGTGGTCAAAGAATCCGGCATTCAAACCGGATTATGTACCCTGTTTTTGAGGCACACTTCCGCCAGTTTAGTCATTCAAGAAAATGCCGATCCCGATGTTTTGCGCGATTTAGCTAATTTTTTTGCTAAATTAGTTCCTGAAGATGGGATCAGCTATATTCATGATGCCGAAGGGCCGGATGATATGCCAGCCCATATCCGCAGTGTATTAACCAAAACCTCAGAACAAATTCCCATTCATCAAGGGCGCTTACTTTTAGGCACTTGGCAAGGCATTTATCTATGGGAACATCGCAGTCGCAATCATCATCGAGAACTGGTGGTTCATATTAGTGGAAATTAGCTTGTGTTTTCTCCTCTTTTGCTCTAAAATGATAATCATTCTACCGAAACACTCTTGGGTTGGCCCCATATCCCCTAACCAACCCCAAACCTAGAGTGCCTCAGAACACAGGAGATTGAGCTTGAGCGAACCCGTATTGGAAGTTGAAGGCTTAATTGTCGATCGCGATCGCACCCCCGGAGTCGTGCGAGACGTATCCTTTACCTTGTCCCCTGGTACAGATACCGCCCTAATCGGCCCCAATGGAGCCGGAAAAAGTACCCTCATTCAAGCCATTTTAGGCATTTTACCCCGGAAATCCGGCAAAATTTCCATATTAGGAAAACCTCTAACTTCTCAAGGCAAACTACCCGCACACATTCGCCAACAAATTGCCTATTTACCCCAAAACTTTCTCTTCGATCGCCGTCTTCCCCTAACCGTCGCCGAACTGGTAGGCTTAGGTTGGGATAAATTGGGTATTCAATGGCCCTGGTCAGGTTATCGAGAGCGCCGCCAAGCCGTCCGAGAGAGCCTTTCGCGAGTCGATGCCTGGCATTTAAAAAATAAACCCATCAGCCAACTTTCTGGCGGCGAAACCAAACGAGTCTTGTTAGCTTATTGTCTCGCCCGGCCGCGAAAACTACTCATTCTAGATGAAGCCCCTGCGGGGTTAGATATTAGTGGAGAAGCGGAATTTTATCAACTGCTCGAAGACCTAAAACAAGAATATCATTGGGCAATTTTACAAATTTCCCATGATTTAGAGATGGTGAGAAAACAGTGCGATCGCGTCCTGTGTCTCAATCGGACTTTGCTCTGTCAAGGCACACCAGAAACTACCCTCAGCACGGAAAACCTCATTGCTGCTTACGGTTCTGCCTTTGCTCGCTATCACCATCATCACTCTTGCCCAAAGAGTACAGAGTAAAAAATTATTGATTATGGTATTAGAAACGGAATTATCACGGGCGATCGAACTCTTCCAATTTGCCTTTATGCAACGGGCGCTCATGGGAGGAGTATTAATGGGAGTTATGGGAGGACTCTTGGGCAGCTTTACCATTTTGCGGCAACTCTCATTTTTTAGTGATGCTCTAGGGCACTCGGCCCTATTGGGATTAAGTTTAGGGCTATTATTAGGACTTAATCCATCATTTGTGATTTTGCCTTTTGCCGTTATTTTTGCCCTGGTGGTTAATACTTTTCTAGAACGTACCCAACTGTGGACGGATGCTTTACTCAATATTGTTTATTCCTCATCCTTAGCCCTTGCAATTATTACCCTCAGCCTGATTGGGCAATACAAAGGGGGCATCAATAACTTACTGTTTGGTGATATTTTAGCCCTGCAAAACTTCGATCTGATCCTTAGTGCCCTTCTGTTATCGATCTGTGTCGGATTTATTAGCTTAACTGTGCGAACTCAGATGATGGTTACGCTTCATGAACCGATGGCGATCGCCCGTGGTGTCTCCGTCCAGGCCCATCGCACCGCCTTTATTGTCCTCCTTTCCTTAGTCGTCGGCGTTGCGATCAAGGCGATCGGAGTCCTATTAGTGAGCGCTTTTATCGTCATTCCCGCATGTTGCGCTCGCTTACTGACTCACAACTTCACCACTTATGCGATCGGTTCTGCTGTCGTTGGTGCGATCGGCGCTCTGGGTGGCATTGTTCTCTCGGCTCTATTTAACCTCCCGTCCGGCCCCAGTATTGTGATCGTACAACTGGCATTGTTCTTGAGTGCGATCGCTCTGTCCCAATTACAGCGCTTCGCGCGGCAGAAGGGTAATGGGTAATGGGGAGCGCAAGTTACAGCGCTTTTCGATAATTTTAATCGCACAGAGATACTCTCTCTTGTTGACCCGTGGGATTATTCTGTAAATATCCTTGTAACCATTCACACCCGGTTTCTAACAACTGGTCAAGTTCCAACCGATCCAAATGCCATAGGGTAACCCGTCCATCTCCCCCCACAGAAATCAGGGTTTTGCCATCAGAGGTGAAACTGAGTCCATTAATCGAACGGTGGGAACTTGCGGTCAGCAGATGCAGTAAGGTTCCATCTTTGCGCCAGAGGCGAATGGTGTTATGGCTGGCGGACGCTAATCGTTCTCCATCTGGGCTAAAAACAACACTGGTAACCGTGTTTCCCTGATGTTCTAGGGGTTCAACCAAGAGTTGCCCTTGGCGGTTCCAGAGTTTGACTCGGCTATCATAACTAGCAGTGGCGATCGCCTGACCATCAGGAGCAAACGTTACCCCCCAAACTCCCGCTCGATGGCGCAGAGTGCCCACCTGAGTACCATCCGTGCGCCAGAGCTTCACCCGTCCCTCATCGCTGGCAGCAGCCACGAGCTGACCATCAGGGCTAAAACTCACCCAATTAATGGCAGAACTATCCGTAACCAACGTTTTCAATAATGTGCCATCTCTGCGCCATAACTTCACCGTATAATCCTTACTCCCAGAAGCAATCGTTTTACCATCAGGACTCACACTCACACTGAGAACCACATCCCGATGACCCTCCAGGGTTTGCAGCAGCTCCCCTTTCAGGTTCCAAACTTTGACTTGGCGATCGTCCCCTGCGGTCACCAACTGCTGGCTATCTGGGGTAAACGCCACCCCCCAAACCTGTCCCTGATGACCCTTCCAGGACTTTCGCACCTTCCCATCCGGCTGCCATACCGTAATCATGCCATTATCACCGATAGTGGAAATGTGCCTCCCATTCGGACTCACATTCACCCCATTGAGCGGCCCACCCCCGTCCCAGACCTCCATCAGGGCCTTATTCAAGCGCCACACCTTCACCGACTTATCCAAACTGGCCGAAACAATACGACTCCCATCTGGACTAAATCCCACCTTGGGAACCCAATGGCTATGACCAATCAAAGTTTTTTGCAAACTCCCATCCAACCCACTCCAAATCTTAATCGTCTTATCCTTACTAGCCGTCACAAACTGTTGACCATCGGCCCTAAATTGCACATCTAAAACTGTATCCTCATGAGCTTCAATTTCAGTAATTAACCCCTCCTCAGTCCAAAAACTCACCATTCCTTTTCTCTGGCCCGTTTGTCCTTCAATTACCTGGCCAGCCACCGCTAAAAGTCCCTCTGACGACCAACTCATACTATACACTTCTTGCTCACTCACAAAGGTTTTCACAAGCGTTCCATCCAAGCGCCAAAAGCGAATTTTACGGTCTAAACTCGCCGTTGCTACCAACTGACCATCAGGAGAAAAGACCACACTTAAAACTGAAGAATCATGAGGTAGAGTCACCAGCTCGGAGCCATCTTTACGCCAGAGTTTCACCGTTTTATCCCGACTCGCTGAAGCAATTAACGGATTCTGTGCATCTAGATTTGCTGCTAGGTCAATAATTTGGTCAGTATGGCCCTGTAATTCTATATATTCAATCCGCTCTAAGTTCGCTACATTGCCTAAATCGGAAAACTTGCCTAAATTCCACAATTTAACGCTACGATCCCAACTGCCAGAGGCTAACCATTTTCCATTCTCCAGAAATGCCAAACTGGTAATTACATCCTCATGACCGGGAATCGTAAAACAAGGCTTTCCTTCTTCATCCCAAACGCGAATTGTGCTGTCTTCCCCTGCGGTAGCAATCACTTTTCCATCGGGGCTAAATGTGGCCGCATAAACTCCATCTTTATGACCCTGTAAGCGATTTTCTTCGCTAATTTTATAAACCGCATAGGATAAGGTTTTCTCAATGGTCTCGGACACCGATTGAGGTACAAAGGGTGTAATTTTGATTTGTTGTCCCGCTTTCAGTCCCGTGGTTAACCCTTCAATTTCCTTATTGAGTCCCACTAAGGCCTCGGAAGACGTGCCCAAGGTTCTAATCTGATTAATCACCCCATTCCAAGCAAATCCCGTTAACCCAACAATAAAACAACCCGCACCGACTAATAGAGAATTCAAAATAAGCTTGCGCTGTTTTTCGCTCTTTTTCTCTTTTTCTCTGGCTTGCTTTAATAATCTCAATAACTTGTTCTCTTTGCGTAATTTATCGAGGACAAATTGTCCTTCTGAAAGCCGTTGTTTTTCTTGATCTAGGGCTTCAGAGTCAGAAATAGCATGATTTTGAGGATTGGAAATATAATCAGCTAAGTCATTTTCTACCAGTTCATAGCGCTCTTGAGCCAATTGAGAAATTTCTGAGTTTTGATGAAGTAACTGGTCGATTTGTTTCTGGTTTTGGGCATTTTGTTTCTGAAGGTGCGATCGCTCCTGATTAATGGACTGTTTTTTCTGGGTTTGGATAAACTCAACCAGATAATCATGGATTAACTGATAGCGGGGTTCGGGTTGTTCGGGAATCAGGTAAATTAAGCCCGAACCGCAGAAAATTTCTAAAATTAGCGTCAGGGTTTCTAAAGTGAGATCGGAACCCATTTCCCCTAAAATTTCTGACCGGGTTTTTAGGGGACGATTGCTGTCTTCATCGATGAAAGTGTAAACGATTTTGCGAGCGTGATACTCATTCTTTTGACCACAATCCTTAATTACAGAGTCTAAGAAGTTCTGGACTAATTTGTGTTTGGATTCGACTTGACGATATTGTTCTAATGTGGTAATATTTAGGTCTTGCAGTTGAGAACCGACAATTTGTAATTCAATCGGTCGGACTTCGTTTGTACCCGCCGATAAATCATTGACTAAGGCTTCAATTAAATCATCATCGAGTTCAAATTGAGTGTGACGGGTCAAATTTTTAATCACTTCAAAGGTATGGGCTTTGGAGAAATTGCCCAAGGCATAGCGATTGCTTTTATCGAGTAAATTACAGGCGATCGCCTCCAGGGAAAGATGGCGTTCAATTTCTAGCAGATGATGTAAGTAATCTTCTCTAATCGAAATAATGATTTTTAGTCCTGATTGATGGAGACACTCTTCTAAAAAGCCATAAAACTCTTGTCGTTTTTCAGGATCGTTACAAACAAAGAAAAACTCTTCAAATTGGTCAAAGATGAGTACCGTTAACCCATTTTGATCGGCAATTTGATCGAAGGTTTGCAGATAGAGGTCTGGGGTGTAATCTGAGAGGTGAGTATGGCTAAATTGAAAGTGTTTCAAGGATTCTTTTAAGGCTTTGCCCAAGTTCACTCCCCAATCTGAATACACCCGCATCACTACCGGAATTGGAATTTGATCGCCGAGGGTTTTTCGATGGAGGGTAGGGACTAATCCGGCGTTCACAATGGAACTTTTTCCGACTCCAGAGGGGCCATGAATTACAGTGATTTTATAATCGGAACGGCTAATGCGATACAGCAGGTTTTGGACATCATTTTGACGGTTCGAGGTGGAGATAGCTTCGGCGACTCCCCCCACCTGTGTATCGGTTTCTATCGGATTGGCAAGGAGGGGATTTAAGGCTTGTTGAGTGGGTCTTAATTGGGCTGCACCGACAAAGGGACGTAATCCATACTGGGATTGGACGGCACGCTGTTCTTGTTTGAGTAAAAAGGCTTCTCGATAACAGTGTTCGTGGAAATAGAGCGATCGCACTCCTTCTAATAAGCGTAAATACCGGTGGGGGTCATGGCGAGAATTGCTTTGGGTAATAGCACGTTCTAGCTTCTGCTTTGCTTCATTTAATCTCTGATTCGCCTGTTCATACTGGTTCAGATGGCGCAAGCATTGGACGAATTGTAATTGAAATAACTGAGACCAGAGCAGAGGATATAATCCCTGGGGTAAAGGCTGCAAGCTCTTGTCCACAGTGGGGTCTGCTACAGAGTATAGGATTTCTAAACACTGCTCTAATCGCTCGCGAGCTGTTTCCCATTCTTCCTGTTCTAAAGCGAATTTTCCTAAAAATCCATAATCAAGGGCTAACTGCACGGGTAAGCCATACTGCTGATGTAAATCGAGGGCGGTTTGGGTAAACTCTAAAAGGGTTTCCCAGGCTTTTAAATGTTGCAAGACATCACTAACTTGTCCGGTAATTTGTGCCATTAAATCTTGCCGTCCAGCGTCTTGAAAGCACTGTATAGCCTGATGGAAATAATACCAAGATTGTTCCCATAAGTGTTTCTGTTCGGGGGTTTCTTGGGCGGGATAGAAGTAACAGAGTCCCAGGTAAAACAGCAGTAAACCTTGATGCTCTAAATTGGGGCTAGAGGATAAGTGTTGTTCATAATTTAAGGCAGTTTGATAATAGCCGATCGCAGCTTCAATCTGACCTTGCATCAGTCGGTCATGACCTAACAGAATCGCTACCCTGGCTTCTAAACCTGGATCAAAAACGGCTTCTCGGCGTTCTAGGGTGGAAAGGGCTAATTCTAACTCCTGGCGATGTTGACCGCATCCTCCCCGTTGGGGAGAAATAAACGACAGGGGAAACCCTAGCAGTTTTTTATGCTCGCGACTTAAGAGATTGTCGAGTAAGGTTTGTGCTTTCTGGATAATCAGGGTTGAGAGGGCTTGGGTGGTGAGATCGAAGGAGATGGGATTGGCGGCGAAATTGGCAAAATCGGGGGCAAGCTGCAAAAATTGATATAAGAGGCGATCGTTAACCCACAAAACTAAGGGACAATTAAGCTGTTTGCGAAATTCATCCCGGATAACGTTGGTGGAGGTTAAGATATCTTCTAAGTTAATGACGGATTCTAGACCTACAACCAAGAGTGCAGAGGGTTGGGTTTCAGTTAGGGCTAAATCGGCTTTAACGCTGTGATAGAGATGGGTAACATGGGGGGATAACTGCAACTGTCGAAAGGCTGGAAAATCGGGCGATCGCTCCTTTAAGACTTCAGATAACCGCTTCAACAGATACTCTCGCAGGTGTCCATAGTTACAGCGTACCAAAATTAAGGAAAATTGCCCTTGAGACAGGGTAATGGCTCGCGCCAACTGTTGCAGGGCCGGTTCATTGTCTATGAAGTCGCAATCTTGCCAGTGTTGTTCTGTGTTAACCATTGCTTGAACTTTTGATGCTCGCATAGGGCGGGATTGAGCGCAAACCAAGAGCCATCTGCATCTCGATATTCAAAGACAAACATACTGCGTAACAGGGTCAAGTATTCTAGGTCTCCCTGTACGCTTTGGTTATTGACCACGCGATACAAGAGTTCCCATTCTTCATCTTTAATGGAGGTGGTTAAATAATCTCGACGGTCTCGAATCACTGCCTCTAGTATATCGCGGGAAAAGGGTGGGTCTTCTTGTTGCAAACAACTAAAGAGCATTCCGAGTAGGTTTCGCATGTGACCCCCACTGACTTCACAGAGGCGGTCTAAGGTATGGGGGTGGTCAAAGAGGTCTAAAATGTGGGATTTTTGCTCTTCTAAGGTTTGCTCTGGAAAGGCACGGGTTAAGACCATATGGTGCAGGAGTTCCATTCCCTGGGGAAAGGGTTGGCTGCTGCGGGTTTTTACTGGAACCATGGGTAAGACTTTGGGGGTAATGCCTCCTCCAAGTCTATTTTTGAGGGTTTCGCATTCACTGGAAAAAATCAGGGAGAGGGGAATGGTATAGACGAGATGGCAGTTGAGTTGACGCAGTTGCGCTCCCCGGTCAATAAAGAGGTATTCGGGTAAGAGTCGTCCGGTGGGCCCGGCTTGATTGTGTACTCGGTCGAGGTTATCGATAATGACGACTAATCCTTTTTTCCCTTGCTGCTTGAGTTGTTCAGTGGCTACTTGCAGGAGTTCTCGGTTAATGGCTTCTAAAATACTGGCGGTGCGGGGTTCGAGATAGTTGCGAAGACGATGGCGCAGTTTTTGGCTTTCTTTGGTTTTGGCGGTAATTTTGGCGATACCGAGGGGAAGGGAGAATTCCATTTCGCCGCTACTGTTGGCGCTGAGGTCTCCGACTCCGGGAATGGAGGCTTCGGCATTAAAATCGATGGGGGTTTGTAGAAAGTCTACGGCATCTTTGAGTAGGGTTTTGAAGGTGCGCGGTTGCAGTTGGATGGAGTGCTGCTGTAACTGTTCGCTGACTTGACGGGCGATCGCCAATAAAATATCGGTAATGTCAATATCGCCCATATCTAGGTCTTCTGAGGACTCAAAGTAGACGACCTCAAAGTTTTCTTGCTCTAGCAAGGCTTTTAAGCGCAAGAGTTCGGTGGATTTTCCGCAGCCAATATGGCCGGTGAACAGTTGGCAGGTGGGGCGATCGGGGGATAGGGTGATGATGGTACGACCCAAGGCTTTGACGATTTTGCCCCCCCGCACAGAAGAAAAATCAATATAATAACGACGATTGTCAGGATCGCCTAGGTCTAAGGGTGTGGATGGATTACAGGCTTGGTAAAATTGCCCTAAATCTATGGTCATAAGTTCGTGTAGCGCTACGCGCTAGGGAATGGGGAATAGGGAATAGGGAATGGGGAATGGGAACATTGGGCCCCCAGTCAAGACCCATTGTTTCGGCTGTCGCCGACATGAAAATTGTTAATTGATACTAGCATCCTAACCAGGTACAATCTCCCCGGCCGCCTCGTTGATCTCTGGCTTCTGGAGTGACTAAGGGTTGTATTAGATTTGGGTGACTTGGATCTGAAGTCCAAAATGAATCTAAGGGTTGTTCAGATGAGAGGCGATCGCCATACAGAGAACTAACCCCTAAACAGAATACGATCGCGATCGGTGCAATTTTACGATGATTCCACATGATAACCTTCTCCTTCACCCCATCGATCGGGGAGTTCTATAGAAACTCAGGTACATTCAGCATGACCTAATTGACTATTCATCCCATCCTCACAGACTTCAGGAAGACCGGGTGCGGGTTGTTGTCTCTATACTCCTATAGACGATCCATCTGGTGTAAAAGTTCAGGATATTGTCATTAGAACCCATTCATTCAGCCAGGGGAGTGTCAACGCAGCCCTACTACAACTACAACAATTTTTGCAAAGCGACGGTAAAACCGGGAATCACATCTTCTCCTTCTAACATTGCATTCTCTGGATATTGGGTAATCGAACCATCAGCACGATAAACAAAAGCACGACGATTGATGCGATCGATTAACCATCCTAATTTCACCCCATTGTCGATATATTCTGCCATCTTTCCTTTTAACTTAGTTAAACTATCCGTCTTAGAACGAATTTCAATGACAAAATCAGGAACTATATCGCAAAATTCGTCTTCTCCAGTATCCCACCCCTCTGGTAGACGTTCTTGGGCAATAAAAGCAGCATCAGGAGAGTATAACGCACCGTTAGGAAGTATAAAACCTGTACTCGAACTAAAAACTTCTCCCAACTCATTAGAGTCTGCAAAGGCGAATAAATAGGCACCTGCTTTTAGTTCTCGATTACCCGAAATTTTTCCAGTTGGTGGCATTGTGATTAAAGTTCCATCGGCATTGCGTTCAAATCTCAGTTCGGGATTTTGGGAACTGAGTTGCATTAATGCTGCATCGGTAATGGGTTTAATGGCTAGGGTCATGGTAGCGCGATCGCATTGGTTTGCTTGTTTCCTCTCATATTAACGCTCTCAGGACTCTAGACCCTGGAGGGCATTGAACAGAGTCTTGAAATCTTACCTAAAAACCGATCGCGATACCTTAATCAATACTGCGACCATTGAAGACTTGGGGGGCTTCTCGTTTTGCTGGCGGGGCGGCGCTGGCTTGCCGTTGTTGCTGTTGATCTTTTTGAAAGTAATGTTGCCAGAGTTCGGGGGCGTTGAGGGTGTCGCCTCCGTGACGGGTGAGCCGTTGACGGATGCGACAGAGGACAGGAGTATTGACACAAGCTCCAGCAATGATGGCTTGACCTTTGGTGAGGGCGGGGAGTTCGTTGAGCAGGTCTCGTCCGGCTGCTTCTACGCCGTGTTTGAGGCTATCTTGGTCTACGGGGTTGATGATGCGGAGTAGAAATTGGCTCATGCATTGGGAGAGTACATCGGAGTCGAGTTTTCCGGGGCGCTGGGTGATCAGACCGACTCCGAGGCCAAATTTACGCCCTTCGCTGAGGATGGTTCGCAGCATGGCTTTACACCGGGAGGGTTCGTGAGCGGGGGCGAAGCGATGGGCTTCTTCGAGGAGAATGAAGACGGGAAAGGGAAGATAGTTGTCATCGCCGGGGAGAAGTTTTTGTTTTTGGGTGTTCATCCGCGCTTGATAGCTTTGGCGCAAAAGGGCGGCACAGATGACTTGTTGTTCTTCTTGGGGTATTTCGTTCATTTGTAGAACGGTGACTTGGCCGGGTTCAAAGAGGTTTTGGGGGGTGAGGTGTTTGTAGGCGTGGAAATGGGGCGATCGCTCTAAGCGTTCGAGTTTCCATTCTAGAGCAGGGGCTGAACTGCCGACTTTTTCGTTGCCTTCGTCGTCAGTTTGGCGATCGGCTTCATAGACGGCGGCAATGAGATCTTGCACATCCCAGCGATATTCGGAGTTTTTGTGTCTTTTGAGGATGTTAAAGGCTTTGCTGAGGATGGACTGTTGGCGATCGCTCATTGTCGGTAACAGCATCAAAATATCGTAGTAGTCCAAGGACGACAAGCGAATATGCACGTCTTCGGGCAGCAGAATTTTCACTTGGGGATAATAACCATCTTCACCCCGAAAAGCGGAATGCCCTTGTAAGTCGGCTAAGGTTCCATACTCTCCGTGGGGGTCGAAAATTAAGACCGGGGCGCGGTTGTGGGGGGCGAGAAATTCTTCGATCAGTACCCCAGCCGTGTAGGATTTTCCTGAACCCGTGCCCGCAAGAATGGCTAGGTGGGTACTGACTAATTCTTTCACATCTAAAACCACGGGCACATCGCCACCGGGACGCAGGAGAATTGACCCCATGTGGGCGCTACCGATTTCTGCTTGCTGTTTGCGGTTGATCGCGGACTGTAAGAGGCGATCGCTCGCCAACATCACTTTTGCGCCCGGATCGGGGGACTGGCGAGGGTTAAGAAATCCTAAGTTCGGGTGAAAATACCCAATCACGTCTACGGTGACCTCGTAGAGTTCGGGATTTTTATCTGTAAATCCCACTAAGGCGGCGATCGCCTCTGGACTGGTTTCTGGGTCGGCAAAGATGCGATCGGGAAAGTGATCGATTAGACTTATGTTTGAGATTTTGCCGAGAATTTTCTGAGTTTCATCCCCCGAAATCAACGAATAATAAACAAATTCTCCAATTTTGACTTGGCGATTATTCGTTGTAATAAACACATATTGATTTCCCGTTTCACCTGGGCCTTTCACTGTACCAATAATCTGGACAGAAGTGGTGGGCGGGAATTCTGGGGATTCTTGTACCTGGGTCATGGCCTAGCCTAGGTGGATTGTTTGCGAAAAGATTAAAAAAAGATAAAAAAGAGAGGCGCTTTTGAGGAAATGGCTTGCCTGGGAAAAAAGTTTGCGGAATTTTCGGATTTCTTTTGGTAGAACCGTATTGTACCCTGTAACTAGGCTTTGTGGATTAGAAATCCTCCCCAATGGATTAAAGAATTGGAGTTAGTTTCAACCCTTTTCTGTTGGCCATTGATCCATAGATCTCTCATTCGATCTTAACCCTTTTACGGTTTTTTTCACGAAAAAAAAGAGTGGGAGAACGGAAGCCGGGTTACTTTAGTACGCGGAGGAAGTTCGACTCAGGCGGTTTTAACCGCCGTGAATCTTAGAATAAACTTAGTTGCTCTCCTTCTGTTCCTTTAGATTTACGAGTACGTTTGATTTTAGTTTTGATTGTTTGAGTGGAAAACTCAGTAGTATTAAAGAGGTTAAGTTGAGTTGGAGTTATTGGTTTATTAATTGTGGGTTTAACAACCTTGACTTTTTGCTTAACCCATTCTCCAAATCCATAATTAAAACCATCAGATTTATGAGTATGTTCGCAATATTTATGACTAATACCCTGGACAAGTTCAGTTTTAGTTTTGATATTAAAACTGCCAGTTTTTCTAACAGCAACTCGACCGAGATAAGTGCCGATTTTCTTTCCTTTAGTTACAACAGCTTTAACCATGTCTCCAGTCTGAAAACCAAAGAAGGATTTCTGTCTTAATTTAGGTGCGCATCCAGGAAAACCGTACTTATCAGAATTAACCATCTGACGAGTACCTCTACCCATAGCTTTGATTAGCAAGGGTTGATAACCTTTAACATTTAAGCTGTTAGGAGTTGACAGGCCCACGCAGGCTGCATCAGTCCAATGAGATTTGCTGATTCCCAAACGCTTGCGATTAAATTTAGTTAATCCTCCAGAACCAATCTCAACTGGTAGTCCGGTAGCTTCGAGAATTTCCTTGAGTTTCCAACGAGTCGCATTAACAGCGGCAGCGTCAGCCAAAGGTTGTTTTCGTTGTTTCTCAATTATTGCTAATAAATTAGGTCTATCTGATAGAAAATCAGCAGGTAATTGATTGTCTTTTTTCTGATTACACTTTACACAACTTAAGACTAAATTGGAAACTCTATCGCTCCCCCCTTTCGATTTTGGATGAAAGTGGTCGAGATTAAAATGCCCTTCTTTAGTATGGCAATAAACGCAAGTTCTGTTAAATTTCTCAAGCAAATATTCCCTGACCTCGTAGCCAAATAGTTCACCTTTCTGGTATTCAGTTCCATTAATTTCTGGGTTGACCATTTTCTGACTATCAAACCTAACTAATTCCATACTGATAGCAGAAATTGGAGCTAATCGACATAGCTTTTTAACCCAAGATTCGATGTTATAAACTCTGGACATTAACGATGGAGGCAACCATCCTTTGGAGCGGCGGCGATTGAGGAAGCGTGGCTTACGGTAACGGGTCTTGCGGTTACGTCTTGACCTTCTTAACGTCCGACGGTCATTTAATTTCTCCCGAATCTGAAGCCCGCGATGCTCTAACTCAGCGCACCAAACGATATTAGTTTCAGAAACTATTGCTAAACCAGTAGTCTTAGCACCAGGGTCAATCTTTATTTTTAATTCCTTGGGTTCCGAAGTTAATTCCTCCTTCAAAATAATCGTAAACGGATACCTGCGAAATACTGCTGCTTTCCCTTGCTTTAATACCTTTCTAGCAACAGCCGGATGCACTGAATTGCAGGGTTTTCTATTAGTATCCAGTACAAAGACTGAATTGTTATTCATTGAAAAACTCCTATTTCTAGGGTAATGTTCGCCTTGCCAATGTTGCATCTCGGCACTTCCAAATAGCACCGCTTTACCCCTCGTAAACTTTTAACTATTTGGTTTCAGAAGCTCGGAACTGGCGAGGCATTCCAAGGTGAGAACTTTGGCTCTTAAATGCAACGTAGCCCTTTAGGGGCTTAGGCGGGTCAGCTACCTAAATTAACGAGGCAGTGAGCCGCCGTCTCTTTAGAGCGGGGTGCTGAC
>NZ_JAQPOK010000015.1 GCF_030068445.1 Roseofilum halophilum BLCC-M91
CGATGTTATGAGGTACAGTAATCGAAATGTTCCTTGAGAGTGTTGTCCCATGAAAAGCCTGAAAAATGGGGATTATAGCGTGAAAAATGGTTTTCCCATTACCAATTACCCATTACCCATTACCGCGCGAAGCGCTGTAACAAGCGGGCAAGATGCCCGCACTCCTTAATTAGGGTGTTTCCGAAACTCTCAGGTTTTCCAAGATCCTTGCTCGCACTCTAACAACCGATTTAAAATCCCTACATCCTCTTCTTGATTACTCTGACGCACTTTCTCTTCCATGCCCACATTCACCAACTCTAGCATTAAGCGTACGGCAAAGGCTTCTTCAACCTCATCTTCTAGGGTTTCTGGATCTAAATCTTCTAAGTTTTCTAGATAGGACTTGAGATGATTTCCTTCAAACCGTTCCATGAGTTGATTAATGACAAAAATTTGCTCAGGACGAGCCGTTTTCATGACGGTAGCGATGGGTTGTTTCAAGATGTCTTGAATCTCTTCTTGCGATGCTTTTTGACGGAGCCAATTTTCTGAAGTCGAGAGGGGTAAATCAATCGATTCATTATCGACTTTAGCAAAGGCATGGGCTTCCCTGTAGGAGATGCGACCATCTTGATTATAATCGGCGGAAGGGGCTGTTTCTCCGGTGCGCTTCTGACCACTTAAGCCCGCGAAAAAACTAGAGCTATAGTCTTTGTAGTCTGCTTCATTGACTTCTGGAGTGCAACCGACAGAGGGTAGGGTTTCTACGGTGGCGAAAAAACCGCATCGAGTTTGCAGGGCGACTGGATTTTGGGAATTGCCGCCTTCATAAATCATATTGGCAAAGGAGCCAGAATAGCACTGAGCCATCATGGTGACGACGGGCTTTTTGGCAGGTATGAGGTCTAACAGTTGGGTGAATTCTTGGACACTGACTTGTTGTCTATTCCATAATAAAAAGGTGTTGTTTTCAGTGTTGTCTTGATTTTGTAAGCCATGGCCGGTAAAATAAAGAAATAAACTGCGATCGATGGATTGGGCGAGGGGAGAATTAAACCAATCCACCAAGTTGTTTAAGGTTGAAGAGCCGTTTAAGAAGGGGATTTTGGGTACTTTGAATTGTTCTTCATCGTTTTCATCTAAATAACGCACAGTGGGCTGGCCATCATTGCCATTGGCGAAGAAAAAAGAAGCATCCTGTTCTGGGTTGTAGCCTAAATGTTGCATCACCCGTTGAAAGTAAAGGACATTTTTTTCTAAGGCAATTTCATTGGTGGCAGGATTGGCCCCGCCAGCAATGACGAGAAAGTTGGGGGGTTGACTCAGAGCTTGGCAAGAGGTTGATGGAGTGGGAATGGGGACACCAGGGGGAGAACCAAGGGCTAGGGCAGATAAAGGAGTCAGGGTAGCAGACAATAGATAAGACCAAAACATAACCGGAAACTCTGAGCAAATGATGTCATGATTCCCATTGTGCCCAAAATTGTCCGGAGGGGGAAGCCCAATCTTAGGAAGGAAGGAGCCAAAGCCTGTAGCATAGGAAAGGACGTGCTGATGGAACTCGATTATGACCGATCGCCGATCGCCCTCAAGTAAGGAAAATCCCTATTTCAAGCGCCTACAGCTCTATCTGTATCTCACCCCTGTCGTCGGATTTTTCCCCGCCCTATGGACGCTTTATCGGAAAAAAGGCGATCGCCAAACCCAAGTTACCTGTCGGTTAGCCGTCGTACTTGCCCTCAGTTGGGCGATCGCCATCAGCTTCCTCAACACCACCGCCAACGCCTCCGAAAGCCTGCATCTCCCCTTGCTCATCACTAGCAGCACCATCACCTCCGGCTACTTCTTCCTTAATGTTTGGTTAATGATTCGCCTATGGCGACACCAAAACATCCACATTCCAGGGGTTTCTCAATTGGGCGATCGCCTGCCCTAACCGGAACAAAACCCCACCCCAACCATCAGGAGGTATCAACCAGTGGTGAGAAACGCAATAATATGTAACAATTGCGGCTGAATCCCAAACCAGAAGACTTTCAAGCGCTTCTAACTTAAAAGTTCTAATTAAAGTGTGAGGAAATCCGTGTCCATCCATCAACGCTCCAATCGCAAGATACCCGTCAAATCCTACCCCCAACCCGTCCCCAGACCCGTTGGAAGTGGTTTGCGATGGCTCTCCATTGGACTAGGACTAACGGGGATTGCCCTCTTATCGGCGACTGCCGGGGCCCTGTTAGCCGTTTCTTTAATTAGCACCCCCTTAATGCAAAGCAAGCTCACCCCAGAAGAAGCTGCCGTATTTGGCCAAGGGGAAAAAATCTCATCGGGTAACAACCTACAACTGCCCGAACTCACCCGCCCCGTCAACATCATGATCCTAGGGGTCAAAGTCCTCACCTCCGACCTAGACACCCCCCCCGAAGAAATCACCGATCTCGGATATCATGCCCTCGTCAACTCCTTTGACGGCCTCAGCGACACCATGCTCATGCTGCGGTTTGAACCCAGCACCCATAAAGTCACTCTCCTCTCCATTCCCCGTGACACTCGCACCTGGGTCGAAGGCCACGGCCTCGTCAAAATCAACGCCGCTAACTACCATGGTGGCCCAGCCTTAAGCGCCAGTTCCATCAGCGAACTACTCGGAGGAGTCGGTATCGATCGCTATGTTCGTATCAACGTCCAAGGAATTGAAAAACTGATCGATGCCTTGGGAGGAGTCACCGTCCATGTTCCCAAGGACATGAAATACCAAGATGATAGCCAACATCTCTACATCAATCTCAAAGCCGGAACCCAACACCTAAACGGTTCCCAAGCCCTACAATTTCTGCGCTACCGTTACGACAACCTAGGCGATATTGGGCGCATTCAACGGCAACAGATGTTTGTGCGAGCCATGATTGAGCAAACCCTCAGTCCAGCCACCCTAGGGAGATTGCCCAAAATCCTCTCCATTGTTCGCTCCCATATTGACACCAACTTAAGCGTAGAAGAGTTACTCGCCCTGGCCAACTTTGCCGGTCAGACCGATCGCTCTAAAATGCAGATGTTACTCTTACCCGGACGCTTTAGCGAACCGGAAGAATTTGATGCCAGTTACTGGGTTCCCTACTACAGTAGTATTGACGCACTCATGGCCGAGCATTTTGATTTTGGCTATGACGGCTATGAGGACTATAGCGATTATGAGATCGATCCCACCCACTTGGCGATCGCCATTCAAGACACCACCGGCCAACTCGAATCCGTCGATCAACTCTACACTTGGCTAGAAACCCAAGGCTACTATAACCTCTACGCCACCGACTCCTGGAGCGACCCCCTCAACACCACCCGCATCATTGCCCAAGACGGCAACATCGAAAACGCCAGAGCCATTCGCAACGTTCTCGGATTCGGAGAAGTGCGAGTCGAAAGCACCGGCAACTTACAATCCGATGTCACCATTCAACTCGGCCAAGACTGGTTAACCCAAATGGTTACCGAACCGATTATCGACTCCTCCTCCTATGAGAGCTATCCTGAATCCGAACCCTATTCAACTTGGTAATGGGAGATAGGGGGATAGGGAAACATTCCGGACGTAGCGATTACCCATTACCAATTACCCATGACCTATTACCCATTACCCACTACTGCTGTATTGTAATAAAGAGGTGAAAAACGACTGCCCAACTAATCAAACTCCTACGGAACTCTCTATGGCTATTGGATATCTTGCCTTTGTTCTTCATGCCCATCTCCCTTTTGTGCGTCATCCAGAAAGTAACTATGTACTCGAAGAAGAATGGCTCTACGAAGCAATTACAGAAACCTATATTCCCTTAATTCATGTTTTTGAAGGACTCAAACGGGATGGGGTAGACTTCAAATTAACCATGAGCTTAACCCCCCCTCTTGTTTCGATGCTCATGGACCCCCTTTTACAAGAACGCTACGATCATCATTTAGCCACCCTGCAAGAATTAATTGAAAAAGAAATCGATCGGTATAAATTTCACGGACACTTAAAATATTTAGCGGAATTTTATGCTAAAGAATTTGCCAATACGCGCTCGACTTGGGAAAGATATCAAGGCAACTTAATTGCTGCCTTTAAGCAATTTCAAGACAGTAACAATCTCGATATTATCACCTGCGGCGCGACCCATGGTTACTTCCCCTTAATGAGGATGCGACCGGAAACCGTTTGGGCCCAAATTAAAGTCGCCTGCGATCATTATCAAGATGTTTTTGGCCAACTGCCTAGGGGAATTTGGTTACCCGAATGTGCCTATTATGAAGGGGTAGAAAAACTCCTCGCCGATGCCGGATTGCGCTATTTTCTCATTGATGGCCATGGGATTATGTACGCTCGTCCCCGTCCCCGGTTCGGAACCTATGCCCCCATTTTTACCGAAACCGGAGTCGCCGCATTTGGTCGAGATCATGAATCCTCCCAGCAAGTTTGGTCATCTCAAGTCGGTTATCCTGGAGCGCCAGAATATCGAGAGTTTTATAAAGATTTGGGTTGGGAAGCCGAATATGAATATATTAAACCCTATATTTTGCCCAATGGACAACGGAAAAATATTGGTATTAAATATCATAGAATTACCGGCCGAAGCTTAGGATTATCGGAAAAAGAACTCTACGATCCCTATTGGGCCAGGGAAAAAACCGCCGAACATGCAGGAAACTTCATGTTTAATCGGGAATATCAGGTGCAACATTTGTACCGGATTATGCAGCGACCGCCCATTATTTTATCCCCCTATGATGCCGAATTATTTGGTCATTGGTGGTATGAAGGGCCGTGGTTTTTAGATTATATCTATCGCAAAACCTGGTTCGATCAAAATACCTATGCCATGACCCATTTATCCGATTATTTAAATGCTTATCCGACTCAGCAAGTGTGCCGTCCAGCCCAATCGAGTTGGGGGTATAAGGGCTTTCATGAATATTGGTTGAATGAAACCAATAGCTGGATTTATCCCCACTTGCATAAGGCTGCCGATCGCATGGTAGAGTTAAGCATACGCGAAGCAGGCGATCGCCTGGAAGAAAAAGCCATTAACCAATGTGCCAGAGAACTCCTATTAGCGCAATCTTCAGATTGGGCGTTTATCATGCGGAGCGGAACCATGGTTCCCTACGCCAATAGGCGCACCAAATCCCATCTCATGCGCTTTAATAAACTCTATGACGATGTAATAGCCGGAACCGTTGATAGTGGTTGGTTAGAAAAAGTCGAACATATGGACAATATTTTCC
The DNA here is from genome assembly GCF_030068445.1 of Roseofilum halophilum BLCC-M91. Taxonomy (GTDB): domain Bacteria; phylum Cyanobacteriota; class Cyanobacteriia; order Cyanobacteriales; family Desertifilaceae; genus Roseofilum; species Roseofilum halophilum. The sequence goes on from NZ_JAQPOK010000015.1 coordinate 5,242, forward strand.
CCAACATTGACTATCGCGTATATCGACCGCGCTAGAGTCTGGAGAGAGGAGGATAAAAAAGTCCCCCTTTTTAAGGGAGATTTAGGGGGATCGAGAATTTTTAATTGATCTGAGGAGTTAAGATGACTCATTTGACTCTCGACCTAGAAACCGTCAATTTGACTGATGAGCAATATTATCAGTTGTGCATCAGAAATAAGCATCTTCGCTTTGAACGCAATGCTCATGGGGATTTAGTTATTATGCCTCCCGCCGGTGATGAAACCAGTAATCGTAATGCTGGACTAACCGCCCAAGTTTGGCTGTGGAATGAAGAGCAACAATTAGGCATAGTCTTTGACTCTTCAGCCGGTTTTACATTACCTAACGGGGCAAAAAGATCTCCCGATACCTCTTGGATTCCTCTAGAAAAATGGGAAAACATACCTCCGGAAGAACGAGAAAAATTTAGCAATATTTGTCCTGATTTTGTAGTCGAGTTAATGTCCCCAAGCGATGCATTGAAAACCACCCAAGAAAAAATGCAGGAATATTTGGACAATGGAGCAAAATTGGGTTGGCTGATCGATCGAAAGAAGAAACGAGTAGAAATTTATAGACCCGATCGCGATGTAGAACCATTAGACCATCCTTCCACATTGTCAGGAGAACAAATCTTACCCGGATTTGTTTTGCAATTAAGCAAAATTTGGTAACATCTGTTGCTTGAGCCGTAGACTCTACCGCGCTTTGAATTTCGATCGCCAAATGGATTTAGAAATAACTGGATATGAGTTTTTTACGACTGGCTTGCAGATGGATCGGAGAAACGGAATCGGTCGGGTTTTGATGCAAAACTTCCTGAAAATAGTCGATCGCCGATTGAAATTGTTGTTGATTTAAAGCTTGTAACCCTTGTTCAAAAATATCTTTGGTTTGCACAATTCCAGGATCTAACACTTGTTCCTGTGTCCCCAAGATTTCATATAAGTAAATTCCCTTTTGTTTGCCGCGAGGAATGGCAAAGTCGATGCAACGTAGGAGGAAATAATCGGGATCGGGATACTGTTGCTGTATGGCATCAATCACAGCTTTACTGGCGATCGCCGTACACCCATAGACTTTCGTTAACCCCTCAATCCGTGCGGCTGTATTAACCACATCTCCAATCACCGTAGAATCCATACGGCGATCGCCCCCCAGAGTGCCGAGAATGCCTACCCCAGTGTGCAAACCAATACCAATTTTAATCGGCTCTTGCAATCCCAAAGCCTGACAATTTTGATTAAACTCCTGGAGTCGTTGACGCATGATCACGGCGGCTTGCAGAGCATCAGCGCTATGATGGTGGGGGCGATCGAAAACCGCCATAATCGCATCCCCTAAAAACTTATCAATAAACCCATGATGACTAGAAATGGCTTCACTCATCTGGGTAAAAAAAACATTTAACCAAGCAAAAGTTTCTTGAGCCGCTTGGTTTTCGGCAATCTCAGTAAAATCGCGAATATCACAAAACAAAATTGTTAGCTCTTCTTCTATCCCATTCCCCAATTGAATTGAGTCTAAACCTTGGGGCGCAATCCGTCGCAAATATTGTTCTGGTACAAATAAATGAAACTTTTCCGAGAGATTCTCATTAATTGTCCAAGCGGCTGATAACTGTTTTTGACTGCGCTCTTCAAGTTGCTGCCTTGCTTTGTTCTGACGTAAGCGAGACAAGCGCAAAATACTCGATATCTTCGTCAGCAACAACTCCGTATCAATGGGCTTGGTAATATAATCATCCCCCATCAAATCTAGCGCCTTGAGCCGAGAATCATCATCATCAAGGGCTGTCAAAAAAATAATCGGAACCCCTTGCAGAACCTCATCTTCGCGCAACCGACGGCAGACCTCATAGCCATCCATCCCTGGCATCATAATATCTAAGAGAATCAAATCAGGATGCATCTGAGCTGCTAAACTCAAGGCCTGCTCGCCGGAACTCGCGGCTTGAAGTTGATACCCTTCGAGATCGAGTAACTCTTCGAGTAAAAAAATATTACTCGGATCGTCATCCACGATCAAAATGTGTTCCACAGGATTTTGCATCTGTTAGTTCCCAACCGGCCTCACCCAAATTGTGTTGCAGCCTATTTCAATGCGATGCCCCCAACTGTTGGATTAGCTTCCGACAGAAAAAACTAATCCTTCCTGCTCTTAATTATTAACGATCTATTCTCTACAATCAACAATTAACGATCGCCTACCCCTCCTGATGCTGAACCTGTTGAATGGCTTCGATCACCTCCTCAAACTCCAGAGGCTTACTCAAATAGCCATCTGCTCCCGCTTCCAGACACTGCTCGCGATCGCCAGCCATAGCCATTGCAGTCACAACAATCACCGGAACCTCTTTCCACAAGGCATGGGCTTTCAAGCGCCTAACCAACTCTAAACCATCCACTTCGGGCAACTGTACATCCATCAAAATTAATTGCGGTAAATTTTCCCGTCTCACCAACGGAGACTCAATGGTATGCACCATCATTTGACCATCAGCGATCAATTCCACGCTGTAGCCTTCCAACTCCAGGATCTCAGAAATCAAAGCTTGATTATAGGGTTGGTCTTCCACAACTAAGACTCGCTTCCCATTCACTGCTTTAGGAGGATCGCCAATGGGAGGCCCGCCTTCATCCATCTCCTGTTCCTCGGTAGATAAACGACTCATTCCGGTCAGGGGTAACCAGACTCGAAATATACTGCCTTTTCCCTCTTGGGACTCAAAGGAGAGGGTTCCGCCATGGAGTTCGGCTAGTCGCTTAGTGAGGGAAAGACCCAAACCGGTTCCTTCATGACGACGGGTTAAAGACGAGTCAATTTGTTGAAAGGGACGAAAGAGTAAATGTTGTTGATCTTCAGGAATACCAATGCCTGTATCTTGCACTTCTAGACAAATATAGGGGGTACTCTGGTTAACGGGAGAGCGATCGCAGCGATGTTCTCGGACTAATTCTTGCCCATAGCCTAATCTACCCTTGAGTTTAATCCGTCCTTCTTCTGGAGTAAACTTGACCGCATTGGAGAGCAGGTTGACCACAATTTGGCGGATACGCCGTTCATCCAGCAGGGCCCGATCTAAGCGATAATCCAGTTCTAGGGAGAGAAGTTGCCGTTTTTTATCCGCACGGGGTTGGATCATCTTCAGGCAATCCGTACATAGCTCATGAATGCCCAGAACTTGTAGATCTAGTTCCGTTTTACCGGCTTCTATTTTCGATAAATCTAGGATTTCATTGATCAGAGAGAGTAAATGTCTGCCGCTAGAGGCGATCGCCTTCACATGATTTTGTTGCCGTTCATTCAGTTTACCAGAGCGCTGCCGCAGCAATAAATCTGAAAATCCCAAAATACTATTGAGCGGCGTTCGCAGTTCATGGGACATGGAAGCCAGAAACTCCGATTTCAGTTGCGAAGCTCGTTCTAAATCCTGATTAATTTCATGCAGCTTTTCTTGTGCTGTAGCCCGCTCAATCGCCACACCCAACGTCCGACAGGCCGCTTGGAGCATATCCTGTTGGGGAGAAATTTGGAGTTGGTGCAAATTCTTTGATTCTAAGGTTAACACCCCAATGACCCGACCATCAGAGGTGGGAATGGGAAAAATCCCCACTTGGCCAATGCTGGGATGGCGGAAAATTTCTAAGGCTTGGGGATGGTTGCAGTAGTCTTCAATAAATAAAGGTTCTCCGGTACGCACGACTTCCCAGAGCAGTCCTTGACCTTGGGGAACCCCTTGTTGTAATAAAGATTCCATTTCCATCACCACGGGATCGCCACAACTGGCGATAAATTGACCAGAAATATTATTGGTGAGCGGGCCAGCCAGTTGTTCCTCTCCTTCACCGCTAATCACTTTGATATCCCCAAAAGCCGAGTCCATGGTGTCTATCAGGTAATTAAGGGCATATTTACCAATTTCTTTCAGAGACGTTGAAGTTTGTAGCCGTTCATTCAGACCTAACAGGAACCGTAGGCGCTTGACCTCTTCATTTAAGCTTGATTGCATCAGAGCCGCATGTTTGAGGGCTTGGCGATCGCGGGTGACATCGCGGAAAATCAGTAAGCGTCCTTGATTGGAGGTGACGGTCGTTGAGATTTCTAAGTGAATACCATTGGATTGTTCTACTTCAATAGCTACATCCATGTTTTCCGATCCCATAATTCTGGATTTGAGTTCCTGACATTGTTCTAAATGCCAGTAGCCTTGCTGGATGAGGTAGCTAATCACGGTTTCAATATGGGGCTGTTTTTGCAGACAGTGAAGGTCAACTTCCCACAACCCCGCCAGCTTATGGTTAAACAAGACCAAATGGTGGGAAGCGTCGAATAGGGCGATCGCATTGTCCACCTGAGACAAAATTAATTCTTGTTCTTCCTGGAGAAGCTTTAGATCCATAGAGGTTTGCTCTCGGTCAACGGATTTGGGGGATGCAAGCATGGCAGTATCTTCCCAATGTACTCAACTGATGCTTTCCATCTTTACATAACTTAATATTTTCTTGAGTGAGGGAGATCCAGTGGCGATCGCGATCTCGATCACAGCCCATACTTTACAAAAATCCATAAAACCATAAGATTAGTAACTAAAATTAGTGAATTTTGATATGAATTCCCGAAAAAGTTAAGAAAACATCAATCCCCAATTAAACAACCAAAAGCTTGTCAAAAAAGACTGATAAAATTTACTGAAAATCTTTATAAAATTTTGGGATTTTCATCTCATTAAGCGGTTCAATAGAATCTATAAGACCACCCAAGATTCAACACAGACTATGCAATCTTCCGTCGCCCCTTCCACCTCAGACAAAAAAAACGCCCCTGGCAAACCTGCGGCCAAAGACAAACGCTTCAAAGCCCTAGATGTGACCATGAAGCGCAATCAATATCGCCAAGATGCCCTGATTGAAATCCTTCACAAAGCCCAAGGAGCCTTTGGTTATCTCGAAGAAGAAGTCCTAGAATACATCGCCCATAACCTCAAACTCCCCCTGAGTCGAGTCTACGGAGTCGCCACCTTCTATCATCTCTTCTCCCTCAAACCCTCTGGCGCTCATACCTGCGTCGTTTGCATGGGAACCGCCTGCTACGTCAAAGGAGGAGACAAAGTTTTAGCCGCCTTAGAAGAACATACCGGCGTTCATTCTGGAGAAACCACTCCCGACGGACAAGTTTCCCTCGTTACCGCCCGGTGTATCGGAGCTTGTGGCATTGCCCCTGCTGTAGTTTTTGATGGCAAAGTCGCCCCCCAACAAACCCCGGAATCCGTGATTGAGCGGATCAAAGGCTGGCAAGAGTAGGAGATAGGGAGACACGGGGACACGGAGACACGGGGACACGGGGACACGGGGACGCGGGGACGCGGGGACGCGGGGACGCGGGGACGCGGGGACGCGGAGAAATACTCTATTGCCTTTTGCCTTTTGCCTTTTGCCTCTTGCCTATTCCCCCATTCCCCATTCCCCCATTCCCCCACTCCCCCACAAAACCTAATTACGGAGAACATTTATGGAATTTAGCGAACTACAAGAACTCGCCGCACAAGAAAAACAAGCCCAGAAACCCACCAGAGTCCATTGCTGTACCTCAACGGGATGTCAAGCCGCCCAATCTTTAGCCGTCAAAAAAGGCATGGAACAAGCCGTTAAAGACCAAGGGTTGCAAGAGGAGGTGCAAGTAGTTGGGGTTGGCTGCATGGGATTTTGCGGTCAAGGGCCCATTGTTCAGATCGATTCAGAATCCTCAGAAGCGGCGGATGGACTGTACTACGAAAAAGTCACTCCAGAGCAGAGCCACTCCATTATTGAAGGCTTAAAGGGAGCAGAAGTGACGGCCAATCAAGGTGATGCCAATCATCCGTTCTTTAGTCGTCAATTCCAAATTGTGCGGGAATACAGTGGTAAAATCGACCCCGAAAAAATTGGTGACTACCTAGCTATGGGCGGCTATCAGTCCCTGTATCATGCCGTCTATGAAATGTCTCCAGAAGATGTAATCGCAGAAATTACCAAAGCGGGACTCCGGGGACGGGGGGGGGCAGGTTATCCTACGGGGTTGAAATGGGCGACCATGGCCAAAATGCCTCCCGGACAAAAATACGTCATCTGTAACGCTGATGAAGGCGATCCAGGAGCATTTATGGATCGCTCAGTTTTAGAGAGCGACCCCCATCGTATTTTAGAAGGAATGGCGATCGCCGGATACGCCGTCGGAGCAAACCAAGGCTACATCTACGTCCGCGCCGAATATCCCCTCGCCATCAGCCGCCTCGAAAAAGCCATCAAACAAGCCAAACGGCAAGGCTTCCTCGGCTCCAGCATCCTCGGATCGCCCATTGACTTCAACATTGATATTCGCGTCGGCGCGGGAGCCTTCGTCTGCGGCGAAGAAACCGCCCTCATCGCCTCCATCGACGGTGGACGGGGTGTACCCCGTCCCCGTCCCCCCTATCCTGCCGTTTCCGGACTCTGGGAAAAACCCACCCTCATCAACAACGTGGAAACCCTAGGGAACATCGCCCCCATTATCCGCAACGGTGCAGACTGGTTTGCCAGCATCGGCACAGAAAAAAGCAAAGGCACAAAAATCTTCTCCCTCACCGGAAAAGTGTGCAACAACGGCTTAATTGAAGTTCCCATGGGCATTACCTTACGGGAAATCGTGGAAGTCATGGGCGGCGGAGTCCCCGATGGCGGTAAAGTCAAAGCCGTACAAACCGGCGGCCCCTCTGGCGGTTGCATTCCCGCCGAATATATGGATACCCCTGTAGATTACGACTCCCTGACCAAACTCGGCTCCATGATGGGGTCAGGGGGAATGGTGGTCATGGATGAATCAACTAACATGGTACAAGTGGCTCAGTTCTACATGGAATTTTGTCAGGAAGAATCCTGTGGTAAATGCATTCCCTGCCGCACCGGAACTGTGCAAATGTACGAACTGTTGACCAAAGTGATTAAAGGAAAAGCCAAACCTGAAGACCTGGAAAAACTCGAACACCTGTGTCAGATGGTGCGGGTAACCAGCTTATGCGGGTTAGGCATGAGTGCCCCCAACCCGGTGTTGAGTACCCTGCGCTATTTCAAATCTGAGTATGAGGAGTTTTTGGCTCTCAAGGCTTAACCCTCAATCCATAATAAGGGCGGGTTTACCAACCCTATGGCCTTTCCACCTAAATCTCGGTATTCATGTCCACGAAGTGGAAACCCGCCCCTACCCCACGTTGCCTCAAAAGGAGTGAAATTAATTAATTTATGTTTTGCGAACAATGCGAACAAACCGCTAGTGGTCAAGGATGTCACCAATGGGGCGCTTGTGGGAAAAGTCCAGCCGTCAATGGCGTGCAAGATCTCTTGGTGTATTGTCTGAGAAGCTTGGCTCCCGTCGCTCTGAAAGCGGGAGAATTAGGATTACCGACCTTAGAAGTCGATCGCTTTACCTGTGAAGCGCTGTTTACTACCATGACGAATGTTAACTTTGACAAGCGCTATTTTGCCAATTTAATTCGTCATGCGATCGCCCTACGGGAAGACCTCAAAACTCAAATTGCCCAAGTGACGACCGTTGAATGGCCCGAAATTGCCCAATATCAACCCGACTTTACCGGAAGTTTAGTCGAACAAGGGGAAAATCTCACGGCTCGCTTGCTAGAGTCAGCCAAAGGCAACCCCGATATCTTTGCCCTCAAACTGCTGGTACTCTATGGAGCTAAAGGCATGGCTTCCTATGCCTTCCATGCCTATGAACTCGGTCAAGAAGACCCAGAGGTTTATCAGTTCTGCCATGAAGCCTTACATGCGATCGATCGCCATAACTTGAGCTTAGAGGAGTGGGTAGCCTTAGCGCTAAAAGTGGGAGAAATGAACCTGAAAGCCATGGCCTGCTTAGATGCCGGTCATACCCAAACCTATGGTCATCCCGTACCCACCACCGTTCCGCTCAACCCCAAACCGGGTAAGGCGATCCTAGTTTCGGGTCATGACATTAAGCAACTGGCAGCCCTGCTGGAACAAACCTTAGACAGTGACATTACGGTTTATACCCATGGCGAGCTGCTCCCAGCCCATGGCTATCCCCAGCTCAAAGAACGCTATCCCCATTTGTACGGTCACTATGGCACAGCCTGGCAAAATCAGACCCGCGACTTTGCCAAATTCCCCGGCCCGGTGGTCATTACCACCAACTGCCTGATGCCTCCCCATGAAACCTATGAGGAGCATCTGTATACTGTCGGCCCTGTTGGTTTTCCCGGCATTATCCATTTACCAACGATTGATGACACGGTGGACTATAGTTTGGTGATTTCTAGAGCCAAAACCATGAAAGGCTTTACGGAAGAAACCGAACCGCGCCAGGTGATGACGGGGTTTGCTCGCAATGCCGTATTAAGTGTGAGTGACACGATTATTGATGCGGTGAAACAGGGCAAAATTCGCCATTTCTTCCTGGTGGGCGGCTGTGATGGGGCGAAACCCGATCGCAACTACTATACGGAATTTGTGGAAAAAGTACCCCAAGATTGTGTGGTGATGACCCTGGCTTGTGGTAAATTCCGCTTCTTTGACCAGCAACTGGGAACCATTGGGGATATCCCCCGCTTATTGGATGTGGGTCAATGTAATGATGCCTATTCTGCCATTCAAATTGCCTTGGGGTTAGCCAATGCGTTTGAGATGGATGTGAATCAACTGCCCTTGTCTATGGTGTTGTCTTGGTATGAGCAAAAGGCGATCGCCGTTCTGCTGACTTTACTCTATTTGGGCATTAAAGATATCCGCCTGGGGCCCACCCTACCGGCGTTCTTGACTCCCAATGTGTTTAAGTTGCTTGCGGATACCTATAACCTGCAACCTATTTCTACCCCAGATGAAGATCTGGCAGCTTGTTTGACTGGGAGATAGGGAGATGGGGGGATAGGGAGATGGGGAGATTACCCATGACCCATGACCCATTACCTATGCTACCATATAGATGGTGTATAGATGCTGTGCCATGACTTCCAAACGCAAGTTAGTCACCTTTAAGACCGACGAAAAGCTCTGGAAAGACTTCAAAGCCGTTTGTGGCAAAACGACAGCGACAGAAGCGTTTATCAGCTTTATGGTTCGCTGTGTCGAACAGGGGGCGCTGCCCTCCAATCAACCCACCCCCGAACAGCACGCAGCCCTAGAGCAAAGGGTCACTACCCTAGAAACTCTAGTGATTCAAGGGCAGGAACAACTCTCGCAGTTAACCCAAGACATCAATCAACTTCAAAGTCATTTGGCCAGTGATTTGTCCGAAAAATAAGCGCAGTTAATAAAGGAGTTTAAAACCATGCTGACTACCGAACCAAGCATTTTAGTTGTCTACAACATTTTAAGCGATTTAAAAACCATCTTAGGTCTTTTGCAAGAGAGTGGTTACTCAGTCCAAACTGTATCCTATAGACAGGGACGATCCACTAAAACCTTAAAAGATCCCCCTGATTTAATCTTGATCGATCGCCGGGGCGAGCATCCAGCCGATCTCGCTTGGATCGAATCCTTATGTCGTCAAGCCGTCCAGGAATCTATCCCTATGCTGGCGATGACCACCCTAGAAGATTTAATGGATCGTTATTCCTTTTATCACGATTATCAAATCGATTATGTACTCTACACCTTTGAAGCCGAAGAATTATTATCGCGGCTAGAAACTCATCTGCAAGTTTCCGATCAATTCCAAGACATTCAGCTCCAAGAAGACAACTGTTATTCCCCTTCGGTTATAGCGAATGACGAACCCCTAGAATTAACCTGGATCGATCGCCTCAATCATGAGATTCGCACGCCCTTGCATGGGATTTTAGGTCATATCCAAATGCTCTATCGTGAGTCAGATCTAACACCACAACAACACTCTCACTTACGAATGATTGAAACCTGTAGTCATCAGGTTTTGCAAAGTATGCATCGAATGCTTCATCCCACGGAAAGGGATAATTTCCGGGAAGGGCAGACCTTAGAATCTCAAATCTCAGCAGACGATCTCCTGGATGCTTCCCAGATTCCTCCGAGTCATGAACTCATTACCCTATATCATGCAGCTCAAATTGGCGATATTGAGGTGATTGAGGAAGAAAGTTTGCGGCTAAAATGTTTAAATCCTGGTTATTCTGGGTTTGCCGATCGCATTCTAGAGTTGGCTCAACAGTTTGAAGACCAGGCAATCCTGAAGCTGATTGGCCAATGTACTACCCTAGAAAAACTCGTCAGTTGAGGGGTGAGGATCTGGCGATCGAGGGTAGAATAAGCAAGGCCGTTGTATCGCATCTTTGAGTAACGCTTGATAATCTTGATTACTGATGATATAAGCGCCGAATCGGGCTAAATGGGGGTTCATCATTTGCGCGTCGAAAAGCAAAAAGTGGCGATCGCGCAACCACTCCACTAATTTAACCATGGCCACCTTAGAGCCATCGGGAATCCGAAAAAACATGGATTCCCCAATAAACGCTCCCCCAATAGCCAGGCCTAAAATGCCGCCGGCTAGAGTCTCATCTTGCCAAGTTTCAAAACTATGGGCCCATCCAGCGCGGTGGAGAGCGTAATAAATGGTTTTCAGTTCTGGGGAAATCCAGGTTGAGGGGCGATCGGCACACCCTTCTACAACGGCTTCAAAATCGCGGTTAATGGCAACGGAAAAGCGGTTTTGATTCAGAACTCGTTGCAGGGATTTCGGATATCGAAAGCGATCGTCGAGGGGGATTAGGGTACGAGCATTACTCGAATACCAGCCTAGAGTCGAGGAACCTTCTTCATCCTCATCCTCCGCCATCAAGAACAGGCCTTGGCGATATCCGTCAATGATTAAGGGGATATCATAATCCATAATAGTCGATTATAATGCATCAATCTGAAGGCAAAAGCAGATCTGCTGTCAGCACCCCGCTCTAAAGAGACGGCGGCTCACTGCCTCATTAATTTAGGTATGCTGACCCGGTTAAGTGCTTCGCGCACTACGTTATCGGCAAGCGTTAAAGTTCTTACCTTGGAATGCCTCGCCAGTTCTGAGCTTCT
>NZ_JAQPOK010000016.1 GCF_030068445.1 Roseofilum halophilum BLCC-M91
ATTGAAATTGATAAAAATACCAAAAGAATTTGGAGAAAAATCCTTAGATAAATTGAGATATTTACAGGCATGTATGTGTAGTCAAATAAGTTATGTCCATTGGCTACCCAAGTTGATCTTTTTTTGACGAAATCGCCCGATTGCCGGTGTAGTGTGTCTAATTTTAGACATGCTACGGATGCCGTTCAACACTTCTGGCCAATCAGTTAATAAAAGGAGAATACTACCCCCGATTAAATCCAGCCATAGCAGTAACAATAACCGATTTTATTTTACTGAAAGAAAGTTCAAAAATCATCAATAAATTTGTGTTTCAAGAAGAAGAGAAAAAAAACCTGAAAATCCTAGAGAAAGAATTACGATTGATTTTTGTAGAAATTCCCAAATTCAAGAAAAATTTATCGGAGTTAAAGACCTTAACAGACAAATGGATTTATTTTCTCAAAGAAGCGGCAACGTTAGAGGAAGTACCAGAGAATTTGGGAGAAGTATCGGAGATAGAATTGGCGTTAAATCTAGCCAGTCAAGCCAACATGACTCCCGAAGAATTTGAAATAGTAGATCAGCGAGGGATGATGCTGCAAGATGAAAGAGGCAGAATAACTTATGCGGAAGAAAAAGGCAGAAAACAAGGTAAAAAAGAAGGCAAAAAAGAACAAGCGATTGCCTTAATTATGCGTCAACTTAAAAAACGTTTTGGAGAAATGCCAAAGGAGATAAGCGATCAAATTGAAAGCTTATCCATTGAACATTTAGAAAGTCTAGGAGAAGATTTTTTAGACTTCAACAGTCTTGATGATGTAGCTAACTGGCTAAAAAGTTTCTAATTTAAAGCTCCACATTGACACTAAAGTAAAACCCATCATCCTGGGCATTATTCCCTCGGTCAGGGAGATCGATAATCGGATAGCCATAATCAAAGCGAATATTCCATCCGGGGGCGACTTCCCAGAGTAATCCGACTCCCACGCCCATTAAAAAGTTCTCAGAGGCTAAAATATTGGGATTATTTCCACTATTCCAAACTTGACCCAAGTCGAGAAAAGGGGCAACCATCAGGGTGGGTTGACCTTTGGTATCCCGTTGGATGGTAATCCGGTCTTCGATGGAGATGAAAAAGCCATTATCGCCAGACCGGGCGTTTTGTCGATATCCTCGAACGGATTGACCGCCACCAATGACGTATTGCCGTGAGGGAAGTAAGCTTGTGGTGGCCAGTTGTAGGTCTCCTCGAAAGGTGAGTAAATGAGTGTCGCCTAATCGTTGTAAGCGCTGTAGACTGAGAAGCCAACTGAAAAAACGGCTATCGGGGGTCGATCCGGCATTTAGGGTTGCACCAAAGGCATCTATACCCAAATTAAACTGCGATCGCACTCCCCAAATTCCCCTGGCATCCCGACGCAAGTATTCTTGACCAAAGCGAATGGCGCTACTACGGGTTCTACCGCGATCGTCCGGCCCTGCTCCAAAACCAAAGGGAACATCGCCTAAGAAGGTTTGGCCGCGATGGTGGGAAAATCCTAGGGAGAGGGCGAATTCTTGACGGGGAGAGCGAATAATCGGCTGGCGATAGTCAAATTCATAGCGTTGGGTTTCCCCACGAATGCCTAAATCTTGCAGTTCAATATTACTAATTTCATTATTATCGGGTAAAAATTGGACGGTTAATGAGCCATCCATGGCATTTAAGGGAATACGATAGATAAACTCGTAGCGACTGGTATCTCCGCCAGTGGTGGTACGGTTATAGCCCAGGATGAGGCGATCGCCCAAACCTGTCAAATTTTGATATCCTAACCGAACCCCCAGTCGCTCCGATCCCACACTCGCTGGTGAATAGTTATCCGCAAATAAATTAACCGTCAGAGGTTTCTTTAAACTCACCCGCACTGTCAACTTACTTTGACCAATCTCCGCTCCTGGTTGCAAACTCGCCTCTACACTTTCAAACAGAGGGTCAGTTTTCAGCAGTCTTAATTGATTTTCCAAAGAAGCACTATTTAACGGAACTCCTGCCCCTCGGCGAATTCGACGGGTAATATAACTCGGATTTAAACGCCCTGCCCCTTCTACTACAATCTCTTGCAAACGGCCTTCAATCACTTGGATTTCCACAATGCCATTGTCCACCACCTGATCGCCCAAAAGTGCCCGACTATTAATATACCCCCCATTCAAGTAGAGTTCAGTAATTCTATCGGCTGCTTCCCTCAGTTGCTCTAAAGTTTGGGACTCACCTTCATATGGGCTAACGACTTCCTTGAGTTCTTCCTGACTAAAAATCGTGCTTCCTGTAACCTGAATTTCCCGCACCTCAATCGGTTGGGTGGGTTCTGAAGTCTCCGTATTTTGCGAGAGGGGAGAAACCGGGGACAAACTCCAAGAGAAGGATTCAGGAGGTGCTATAGGTTCTAGGGGTTCAGGAACCCATTCAAGATTAGGGGAAAGGGGGTCAGATGTCATTTCCAGCGAATCAGGAGCTATGGGCGAACTTGCCCAACTCGGAGCTATCAGGGACGTTAAGGCACTCACTGATAGACTGGAAATAAATAAGGCACTCCTCACACTACAGACCTCATAGATAGGGGTTGACGTTTGGGGTAGATTGCTTGATCTAGCAGTCATCCTATAGAGTAAGACATTTAGATTAGGATATTGGCTCAGATCGACAATCCCCCTAGGCATTCAGGGGGATTACGCGGACTTTCCAACTGAATTATTAGCCAACTCCAGAGGATAAGTGCAAGGGCTATTGAATTTCATTAGCATCAATGCCTAATTCCTGGAGTTTAGCCCCTAGAAGATTGGCTCGACGCTCCGCTTCCTGCGCCCGCTCTTCTCCACTCAGTAATAAATTTCCCTCTGTATCCCACCAGCCGGGATAATGGTGAAGGTATTACTGACTCAAGTAAGTTAAAGTTCTATGGCTAACCTGGTTTTATTTTGGCATCGCCGCGATTTAAGAGTTACGGATAATTTGGGCTTAAGCTATGCCCAATCTAGGGCGAATTCTGTGGTGGGTTGTTTTTGTTTCGATCCACTTATTTTGCATGGGGATGATGTTGCACCGATGCGGCTGCATTATCTTTTGGGCTGTTTACAAGAGTTACAAGAAAATTATCAACGACTTGAGCATCCGTTTCTGTTACTGCAAGGAAAACCGGAACAGGTGATTCCTAATGTGGCTAGGGATTTAGGGGTGGTTGAGGTGGTTTGGAATCGGGATGTGGAACCCTATAGTCAACTGCGCGATCGCCGAGTGACTGAAGGCTTAAAGGAAAAAGGAATTGAGGTGAAAACGGTTTGGGATCAGCTTTTGGTGGCTCCAGAAGCAATTCGCACGCAGTCGGGAAATCCGTATACGGTGTATACGCCGTTTTGGAAGAATTGGCGAGGACAAAAGAAGCTCGATCCGGTGGTTGATTTACAACCGGGAGGAGGGTTAACGGAAGGGCAGAAAAAAGCTTTGGATCGGCTTGAGGTTATGCCGTTGCCGAGTTTGAAAGATTGGGGATATGGGGAGCCAGGGGAGTTATTGATTGTACCGGGAGAGGGTGCAGCTCAAGAACAACTACAAAGGTTTGGCGATCGCTCCCTAGAATTTTATGAGCAGCAGCGCAACACCCCCAGTATAGAGGGCACATCGAAGCTGAGTGCGGCTTTGAAGTTGGGAGCGATCGGCATTCGCAGGGTTTGGCAAACCACCCAAGAGGCGATCGCCAAATCTGAGAGCGATAAAAGCCGTCAAAACATCCTCACTTGGCAACAAGAACTCGCCTGGCGAGAATTCTACCAGCATGTACTCTACCACTTTCCACAACTCGCCGACGGCCCCTATCGAGAGCATTTTAAACACTTTCCTTGGGATAATAATCCCCAACGCTTTCAAGCTTGGTGCGAAGGCAAAACCGGTTATCCCATCGTCGATGCAGCCATGCGCCAACTCAATACCACCGGATGGATGCATAACCGTTGTCGGATGATTGTTGCCAGCTTTTTAACCAAGGATTTAATCATCAATTGGCAATGGGGCGAGCGTTATTTTATGCAGCACCTTATTGATGGAGACTTAGCCGCCAACAATGGGGGATGGCAATGGAGCGCCTCCAGTGGCATGGATGCCAAACCCTTACGAATTTTTAATCCTGCCAGTCAAGCACAAAAATTCGATCCCAAAGCCGACTATATCCGCCAATGGTTACCAGAATTAACCTCAGTGGAAACCAAGGATTTACTCACGGGAGATATTCCGCCTTTAGTCCGTCAAGCCTGCAATTATCCCTTACCCATTGTCAACCATAATCAACAACAACGGGAATTTAAGCAGCGCTATAAACAAGTGAAAGAAAACCTATAATTGGAACTATCTTATATCCAGTCCGCTTATTCATGTCCGCGAAGCGGAAATACCCTAATTAAAAATCCAGGGAGCAAGATGCTCCCACTCCAGTCAGATCAAAAAAATCGAGGAGTGCGGGCATCTTGCCCGCTTCTTGAATCCAATTAACCGGATTTGATATAAGATTACAAGTCATTCCCTATTTCCTAGCGCTTTTAAACTCGACCATTCCAAAGATCGTGCATAAAATACATTTGCACCGGATCGAGTTTGCCTTGCTCAACCAAATAATTGAATAAATAAAGAGTCGCCATACGCACATCATCTTCCCCCGCTTCTTCCTCTGGTGTAATCTCGTGGTGCGTCATCTTAGAGAGTCTGCGGTAATTTTCCTGAACTTTAGTCATGCTTTTAATTTTTACTCCCAACTGATAAAGCTGCATAAACGCCAAAAATTCAACAATAGACTTGCGGATTTTCGCTTCTACTTCTCCCGGATTAATGATTTTATCCTTCTCAATTTTACCCTTCAGGGCTTCAATAATAAATTCTCGCACTTGACCACTGTAAAATCCGCTATCATAAGCTACAATTGCTTCTGAAATTTTTAAGCCATACTCCGGTTTACGGAATCCAGGAATTCCTGAATGAGTCTGTTGATTGACCATATAGCCCACTCGAAAAGCTGCCACATTAGCGGCTAAATCGGGTTCAGACGCATCCGCTTCTAAGGCTTTATAAATCGTCGAAAACTTGCCAGAACGAAAATCGAGAACCGATTGGGCTAAATCTCCGCTCCAAGAACTATGCTTACTTGTCCAAGATGTGGTAAAATTGAATAAGCTTTTCCAACTTGGAAGTTGAATTTGATCGGATAAAGAGGCAATAAAATGAGCAAAATCTGTACTTTGTCCGCATAATACTACGGTCTTATCTAAGCGATTATCGATATATTCTACATCAGATAAAGTTGCCCAACGAAATAAGTGATTGGTATAGGATTCGCGGGTATAGCGGCGCAACTCATTGGCAATCTCATAGGGAGAAGCCTGGGGCATTTTGGTTTCTAGATGCTCAACAAAAGATAGCATTTGCAGGCGGTTATATTCTAAAGAATGGGTAAGATTATTCATAGATGCAAACCTGGTAGAGTCTGAACAATTAACAATTAAGGTCGATCTTCCGGAGGATCTAGAGTGTTTTTGACTTGACGTAAAAATCGTTTAAGTTTGACAATTTTCTTGCGTTTTTTGCGACTGTTCTCTAAGGGCTGAGAATTGGAGGGAGAAGTCTGGGGCGGACTCCAGGAGGCTTCTCCTGTAGGAATGGCATGGCTGCGAGGGCGAATGGTTTCGCCATAGCGATTAGCCCAAACTTGGGTAAATTCTGCGCCAATGAGTAAGATTTGGGCAGTAAAGAAAATCCATAATAATAAGATCACAAACGATCCGGCAGCGCCATAAAAGGATTTGACGCTACTGTGTCCTAAATATAAACTAATTCCCCATTTGCCTAGGGTAAAGAGGATAGATGTAAGGGTAGAGCCAACCCAAACATCTGACCAAGCGACTTTGGCATCGGGTAAGATTTTATAAATGGCTCCAAACAAAAGGGTAACGACGAGAAAAGAAACTCCAAGATCTGTCCAACGCCAAATACTGGCGGGGGTATTCATCCATTGTTCGAGCCATTCACTGACTCCGGCTAAAACGGAGCTAAAGACGAGGGAGAGGAGCAAGAGAAAACCGATCGCTAAGATCATTAAAACGGATAGAACTCTAGCCATGAGAAAATTCAGGAAGCCGCGTTCGGGTTTGGGGGTAACGCCCCAAATGATATTGAGGGCGACTTTGAGTTGGGCAAAGACGGTGGTTGAGCCAAACAATAAGGTGGCGATCGCGATTATAGTGGCCATGAGACCCGATTGGGGTTGATAGCGTTCCTGAATTAAGGTTTGAATGGACTGGGCGGCCTCTGAACCAATAAATTGTTGTAATTGAATGGCTAGTTGTTCTTGGGCTGCTTCGTGTCCAATCACAAAGCCAGCTACCGCCACAGCAATAATCAGCATGGGGGCTAAGGAAAACACCATATAATAGGCTAGGGCGGCTGCCAGGATGGGAACCCGGTCTTGCTGCCATTGCACGAAGGTTTCTTTGAGTAATCTCCAAATGGCGTAGAGTTTCATGGAACTGACGCAGAAAGAACGGGAGTACACTACTATCAAAGCTTATCTATTGCCATCCGGCTAGTGTTCGAGTTCTCCGAATTCTGTAAGAGTAGGATGTAGAATTTTGTTAAAGTACGGCTAAGGTATGCGGTAGACACTCCAACCATGAGAGGAATGATTCAAAGACGATGGCAGTGGGTAAGCTTGGCCCTCATCATCATGGTTTTGATGATGGGACTGCAAGTGGTTAAACCCATATCGGCTAAACCCCCAAAAGTGGTGGATGAAATTCGGGGGGTTTGGTTAACCAATGTCAGTAGTGGGGTTTTGTATAGTCCTTGGGGTATTAATCGGGCGATCGCCCAACTCTCTGAACTGAATTTTAACACGATCTATCCGGTGGCTTGGAACCGAGGGGTGACGTTTTATCCTAGCGATAAAGCGAAAGAAGTTATCGGTCGCAAACAAGATTTATTACTTGATGCGATTCGTTTTCGTCAGGATACCCTCGAAGAAATCATTACCTTGGGTCATCAGCAGGGGTTGCGCGTGATTCCCTGGTTTGAGTATGGGTTTATGGCTCCCCAAAATTCCTTATTGGTGAAACGTCATCCCAGTTGGTTAGCCCAAAGTCGAGATGGACAACCGTTAACCCACCATGGAAAATATGGTCTAGAGTGGCTCAATCCTCTGCATCCAGAAGTGCAGCAGTTGTTGATCGATCTGATTGTGGAAGTGGTCACCCGGTATGATGTGGATGGTATTCAACTCGATGACCATTTTAGTTTACCCGTAGAGTTGGGGTACGATCCGTTTACCCTGTGGCTTTATCAACAGGAACATAATGGAGAAATTCCGCCGGAAAATTATCAAAATGAGCAATGGATGCGCTGGAGGGCGGCTAAACTGACTCAAGTGATGAAGCGGATTCATGACCGGGTAAAAGAGATTAAACCGGATTGTGTTATTTCTTTGTCGCCTAATCCCCGTGAGTTTGCGTATCGCAATTATCTACAAAATTGGCTTTCTTGGGTAGAGTTGGGTTTAATTGATGAGTTGGTGATTCAAGTGTATCGGAGCGGGATGGAAACGTTTCTGCGCGATTTGCCCGATCCGGTGATTCCCAAGTTGCAGGAGAAGATTCCGGTGACGATCGGCATTTCTACGGGAACTTTGAGAACTCCGATCGCCTTAGATTTGATTGAACAGCAAGTGCAAGCGGTGCGCGATCGCTCTTTGGATGGCTTTTCATTCTTTTATTGGGAAAGTTTATGGGGATACATTGCCCCAGAGTCTCCCCAAGTTCGCCGTCGAGGATTTCGAGAGATTATTGCCCATGAGTCATAATCCAGGTTTAATATCTAATGTCTAATTCCCAAATGATTGAAGCGGGCTTTGGAATTCAATGGACGGTACATACCTTAATCGGATTTCTACTGAGTCTGTTGCTGATTGAAATTGGCGAACGACCCGATATGGGAATCACAGAAGGATTCATTGGGGGCGCGATCGTTGGCCTGATGCAATCGATGGTGCTTTTGCCTCATCTCAAACACGCTGGCTGGTGGATGGTTGTGAGTGCCATCTGTTGGGGGATTATGGGATGGGGTGATTTAGGGGCGATCGGTTGGATCGCCCCCAGAACCCTGGATATTTCTGTGCGCTTGATCTATGGCCTTTGGGAGGGGGCCAAAGTGGGGTTGGTTCTGGGTGTGGGTCAATATGTACTGCTCTCCCACCAGGTTCCCCAAGCCTGGCGTTGGATTCTTGCTAGTGTCCTCGACTGGGCGATCGCCTTAGCCTGTGGTTGGGCCCTAGGGGGGTTGCTCCGGCTCCAGTTTCGTCAATTTCTCGGAGATGTCATGGGTTTAGGATGTGCCTGGTTAATCGTGGGCGGCTTAACCGGTTTTGCCCTCACCCTACTATTGAACCGTCGCAAGTTTTAGAATACAGCGCTTCGCGCCCTCCGTGGGGGAATGGGGGAGTGAACAACAGACTCAATCTAGCGAGTGAACTATTTTGCCTATCCTTAAAAACTGCCATTTGATGTACCCCATAGCAGAGGAATCGGCTGTATTTACCAAGGGCTGCCGACTACGGTAAAGCCAGCCCAATGAAATGGATGGGAGAGGGAGCGATCGCCATTTTTCAATTGGGAAACCACGGTTGCAGGAAGGGTAACCCGGTTATGGGGAGTCACTAATTCTCCGTTCTCGACGAAAATTTCCCCTCGTAACATCGCCAGTTGTGCTTGACGCAGGGCTTCGGCTTTAATGGGTTCGGTTTGCAGGTATTCGTAAAATGCGGTCATTAATGCTACCGTAGACAAGTCATCTACTTTCCAGAGACTGGCAACGGAAGATTTTACTCCGGCACGAACGGCTAATCCTGCAAAGCCCAGTTCTGCGTCTAAATCCCCGATCGCCGTTTGGCAAGCACTGAGTACCAAAAGTTCTACTTGTGGCTGCTCGTGCCAGTCAAAGTCACGTAGGGTTTCTAAGGCAATGGTGCGATCCCAAAATTCTAGTTTGGTGCTATCCCTAGAGTCAAAATCAGCATGGGTTGCCAGATGGACGATATCATAGCGACGACTGAGGCGCTGGGTTTTCATGTTCTCTAGGGTAAAGTCTTGATTTAAGAAGCGATCGCTATGCCAATTTCCACTGCCAATCATTTCTAACTCTAAGGGTACACTGGGCAGAGGATCGCGTTTGGCATTGGGAAATTCAGATGCTCCCATAGCCAATACCCTGGCATTCTCTAATCCTTCATACGTGGAATTGGTTAACGTCACACTGGGAATCAGAGCAATATTATACTTCTCAATCAGGAATTGTTCCCCATCATGCAACATGCCCAAGGGAATCGATCGCAACCCATTATCCACGCTAAACATGAGGGTATCAATCCCTTGCGCTTCCATCTGTTCTTCTAAGGGGGCAATGATGGCTTTATAGGCTTTTTGTGCAGTAGCCAGGATAGGAGCCTTGTGTCTACTGCCCTCTAATTCATTGTACATGGCTGTAGCAATTCGCTCTGGCTTGTTGGATACATTATGGCCGAAAAAGCGATCGATCTGCACCGTTTCGACTTCAGCAACACCTTCAGAGGTGACTAAGACTAACACCAGTCCACCTTCTAATTTAATGCCTTCGCGATCGACATTAGGATGAGAGAGAGCATAGACGACTGCCGGTTTATTGCCAGTTTGCGCCTCGATTGTACTGAGCATATCCTTGATTCCGGCGATCGTCACAATCTCCGAAGGATCTTTTTTCACATATTGACTATACTCTTCCGTCATCAACTGATCCAGTTCTTGCAACCGTTGATCCCAGGTTTCTTGTAGTCCTCCCAACTCTAAATTCAGAGACGCTAAATCAATCGCAAAGCGATCCAAGTCCGTTAAATCAGTCGTTACAGTAACATTAGAAGATCCAGGAATATTCGGATTGACACTCACAGAAACTGGAGGCACAGAAGTCAACGGAGTTAAAGGAGGATTAACTGGGATTTGAGGCTGAATTACGCTCTGGGTTACCGATGGATTCACCGATTGATTTACCGGTGAATTAACCGGTGTGGCATTACTCTCAATCGTCACCGTTCCTGGAATACCTTGGGGAGCAGCAGTATTAATCAGTCCTGTCGAAACCGTTCCCGTTTGCGAGTTTAACGAAACATCTCCAGCATTACCTTGATTACTACTCGTATCAATATCTTCTGTCGTAATATTGCCAAGTGCCCTAACTCCCACATCTCCACTATTGCCATCATTCGTCGAGCTATCAATATTTCCAATAGTCACTGAACTTTGGGGACTAGAAACCTGAATATTGCCTCCATCTCCTCTATATGAAGAGGATGAATTCAAGTCACCCGTTGCAACGCCTTGTACCCCCTCTACCATAATATTTCCGCCATCTCCATCACGAGCAGACGTATCAATATTAGCCGCTTGAACCGCTCCATCGGTTCTACCCGTAAAATCTCCCCCATCTCCTTGCACAAAAGAGGATGAGACAGAAGTACCAATTCCAATTCCTGTTGCTGTTTGAATATTGACGTTACCAGCATTATTGAGGAGCGTGGGCAGGAATAAGGCAGGATTTTCAAACTCAGGATTAATTAGGATTTGAACTTCCTCAATAATTTCAGCCAATTCAGGCTGATTTTCTGGAATGGAGTTATCCGGGTTAGTTGAGTTGCTCTCTTGTGGTACAAAAACCACTCCAGTAATTTCCAGTGGATTATTATTACCATCTTCAATGATTTTAGTAATTGTCTCTGGAGAGCTACTTGAATCATCAGATTGCTGAGTTGCAGTGGAGTCGCTACTGGAGTCACCAGCTTGTTGGTTGTCTGTAGAGCCGCCAGAGCCACTGGAGTCACCACCTTGCTGGTTGTCTGTAGAGCCACCAGAGCTACTGGAGTCACCACCTTGCTGGTTGTCTGTAGAGCCACCAGAGCTACTGGAGTCACCAGCTTGTTGGTTGTCTGTAGAACCGCCAGAGCTACTGGAGTCTCCGCCTTGTTGGGGGTCTGTCGAGCCGCCAGAGCTACTGGAGTCTCCGCCTTGTTGGGGGTCTGTCGAGCCGCCAGAGCTACTGGAGCCACCACCGGATTGTTGGTTACCTGTAGAGCCGCTAGAGCTACTGGAGCCACCACCGGATTGTTGGTTAGAATTGGCTTGACCAAGACTAATCTCAATTGTCCCTGATAGTTTTCCGGCTATAGGTACTATTTGCCCTGGAAACTCCAAGTCTCTAGCAAAAGTAATCGTATCACCAGAATGATCGCAATCGAAAGATCCTCCACAGCGACTAATGATGTAGTCTCTTAAAAGTCCAGACTCAATTGTAAAACTGCCATTTTCAGAGGTAATGGTAATATCTCCAGGTGTGCCTGATAGGGTTCCTGATAAGAGTTCTTCAGTTCTAATATCCCCATAGCTAGAGATAGTAATATGCCCTCCATCACCATTACCAAAAACACCCGTGATAATAGAATCGGTGGTCACCGTTCCGTTCTCGCTGGTAATTTCTACATTTCCTCCATTATTATCGCCTGAACTCGAACCAATTGTACCCGTAGCAATCCTAGCTGTTTGAACATCTTCTCCAGCAGTAATGGTAACATGACCACCATTTCCTGCGGTTTCCGCAAAAGCTAACACTTTGTCAACGGTAAGATGTTCGCCAGCTTCTAGAACAATATTGCCTGCCTTCCCGTCTTCTACAGAACTGGTTATTTCCCCAGTTTCAATATATCCATCAACAGATCTAATCGTAATATCTCCTCCATCCCCTGGATTGTTTGTCAAGATTCCACTAGAAGTATTAACTTCATTGGTAATGGTGATATTTCCACTCTGACTAATAATTTCCACATTACCGCCATGAGGGTGGTTAGTCAGTTTTGCTTCAGCACGGGCCATAATTCTATCCCGGATAAACACATCTCCTTCACTCTGAATAGTTATATCTCCAGCCGAATACTTTTCAGAATAGGTAGAGAGTCTTTCGGCTTCAATTGTGTTGCTACTATTGAGGGTAATGTCTCCACTATCTCCTACTGCGGATGAAATGTAAATTGTGCCAAGTCTTAAACCCGCTCCAGAAATATCAACCGATCCATTGGTGTCAATGCTATCTCCTGCATCCATCGCAAATGAGCCTTGCCCATCTTTATCAGCATCAGCGACAAAGGTTAATGTGTATTTAGAGCCTCCTAGTATATTATCGCTGAGGTCTTCAATCGTGATATTATTTGTGGCTTCAATCGTGATATCGCTGGTTGCCCAAATTTCTTCTAGTTTTTCTTCGGAAATAATCCAATCTGCATCTGGATCTTCATCCCATAAAATTTTGCTATCCTCTAATTCTGAATCATTCGCTCCATCTGCTCCATCGACAATGGTGACGTTTTTCGGATCGAATAAAACTTGTCCGGTATCTCCATTAATTGCGCTTAAATCCACGTCTCCGTCCACTCTCAGAGCGTTGCGGCTGGAAATTTCGGCAAAACCGCCATCTCCGCCTTCTATGCCGCCAGTAGCGCTAATTTGTCCGTCAAATCGAGTCAGGTTTTCTGACCAAATGAAGATGTTGCCACCGTCTCCTAATTGTTGCGATCCGGCGTTGAGGATGGAGTTTTCATTGATGTAAGTAATGTCGGCTGTGGGAAAGGTAGGATTTCCCTTAAAGTCACCGCCAATTCTTAGCGTTCCACCATCAAATAGTCCGGAAGCATCTAGGGTTGCGTCAATGACTCCGATGCGCTCTGCCATAATGTTAATTGTGCCGCCATTTTCGGCGGATGTATTGACGGTTCCGGAGATGATGGAGATTCCATTAACGTCGGGAATTTCTACGCCACTTCCGGATAGGACAATTTGCCCTTGTTCGTTGATTTGAATTTGTTCGGCATGATCGAGTCCGGAATGGGTGAGGAGTTCGGGGAGTTTTAGGGGAGTGATTTCGGGTTCTTGGCGCTCATCTTCTAGGGGAATATCGAGGCTTAA
The DNA here is from genome assembly GCF_030068445.1 of Roseofilum halophilum BLCC-M91. GTDB lineage: Bacteria > Cyanobacteriota > Cyanobacteriia > Cyanobacteriales > Desertifilaceae > Roseofilum > Roseofilum halophilum. The sequence goes on from NZ_JAQPOK010000016.1 coordinate 13,033, forward strand.
GAGGTGTCCTTCTTGGGTGATTCTAATAATTTGTTGGTCGGGAATGGCGACGACGGTGATGGTTCCGCCAGGGGCTTCTAAGGTTCCGAGGTTAATGACATTCGCGCCCATTAAGGTGAGATTGGAACCTTCGGAAAGTTTCAAGTCTCCGAAGTTGACGATACTGCCAGAGCCGTTGACATCGAAGCGAAATTCGTTGGGCGTGCCGACTAATTGACTCCAGTTATTGTCGCCTACTGCATTAAACCATTGGCCATTACCAAAGCCGATTCCAGTGGCAGTTGTGGCGGCGAAGTCGGCGGGAATATTGAGCTGGGCGTTGGGGCCAAATACAATTCCGGCGGGGTTCATTAAGTAGAGGTTGGAGTTGCCGCCGGTAACTTGAATTAAACCGTTAATAATGGAGGGATCGCCGCCGTTAATTCGTCCTAGGATATTCTGAATTTGAGGATTACTCATGAAGTTGGCAATTTGCCCTTGAGATAATCCGAGTTGTTGAAAACTATGGAATAGGTTACGCCCGTTTCCGGAAAGTTGTCCGCCTTGAATGTTGAATTGATTGCCTTGATGATTGATGATGGTTCCGGTGCCGTCCATTGCGGGGACAATGTTTTGGGCGAGGGTTTTATGGTTGAGGGGAGAAAGGGTAAGGGAAAGGAGGGTGGCAGAGGTGGTGAGGAAGGTGAAGGTATTGAGTTTCATGATTTTTAGGTAGATACGAGGTTAAGGGTGGGGTGAGTATTGGAAATGCCCTCTCCCTAAATCCCTCTCCCACGGGAGAGGGACTTTTCTCCCCTTCTCCTGTGGGAGAAGGGGCTGGGGGATGAGGGGCTGGGGGATGAGGGCAAGTTTTGATGATTCATTGAAAAGTAATTGATTCGTAGGTTGGGTTGAGGAAGGAAGCCCAACCTATTGGTTGGGTTGAGGAAGGAAACCTAACCAATAGGTTCGGTTGATGTTGGGTTTCACTTCGTTCAACCCAACCTACGGGACAATGGCGGGTGATAGGGCGAAATCAGGTGACCAAATCCTTTTTGAATAGGGGCATTCCGGAAGGCGATCGCACTAATTCACCCTGTTCATCTTTCTCTATATCACAAAATTGGAATTCTCCTGACTCATTTTTCTGCAAGTGGATTTTGCCATTGATGACTTGATAAACGGGGGGATGGAATTGGGCGATGCCTTGATATTCGACAATGTTGCCGGTGGAGTCGCGCACGACGGGACAGGTGACGAGTTTTCCTTGTTCGCTGAAGATGAATTCTTGGGTTTGGGGATCGCGTAGGGGGGTGGGATAAATGGGTAATCCGGAGTCGGTTTTAATCAGTTCTCCGGATGCATCGGTTAAGGGAAAGATGAAGACGGGATCGCCGTGGCGATCGCAAATTAAATCCCCACTGGCGGTATCTCGTAGGGGAATAGCATCGGGATGGGGTGGTGGTGGGGTATCCATTTCGGGATAGGGGGGATGCAGTCGGGGTAGCTCTGCACTGGGGGTAAGCGGATAATGTTTGGTAAATTGGACGGCAGCTTGGGTAAATCCAGAGCGTTTGAGTAGGGCTTGAATGCCGGTTTGATCGGCGCTGATGAGTAAGTCGATATCGGTGACGTTGAGTTCTTCGGCTTTGGCGATCGCCGTTTTTGCTAAACTAGAGATAGCCTCTCCTTGTCGATGTTCCGGTTTCACATACAATCCCAACACCGAACCCACCCGACGGGAAATGAACGGACTTTCTAAATCTTGATCCACCGCCAAAGTCTCCGGTAGCTCTGGAGGGGGAGCTTCATCATAGAAGTAGATAATCAAGCAACCGGCGATCGCCCCTTCAACCTCCAAAACCCACCCATAGGTGAGCGGTTTAGCCAGTTGATGGCGAATATACGCCTCAAAGTCAAAATTCGGTTTCACCCCCATAGACGGGTCAATATCTTGGCGCTCTGCGGCAAATTCAGCCCATAAGGGGGCGATCGCTTCTGCATCTTCCAGAGTAGCCAGTCGATAACTATAATTCATAGTTCCATCCCTAATCAATCAAATTTATGCGCTTCTATAGGGATCTCTATTTTTTCAAGGCGATTTTATGCAAATTCCCGAAAATTGTCATAAAACGTTACAATCTCTTGGGGGAATGGAGAGATGGGGGGATTACCTATTCCCCATTACCCAATAACTAACTTCCGACTTTTTTTCCAAGCTAAACAGATGGGGCTTATGAATCCCATAACCCTGAGCATAGTTAATCCCCAAGGCTTGCACTTGTTCCAGGATTTCTTTATTCTCAATCGATTCAGCAATCGTCTTTAACCCCATCACTTGGGCAATACGCTGAATCGATTCTACCATCACCCGATTAACTGGATCGTTAATCAAACTTTTAATAAACGTCCCATCAATTTTCAAATAATCAATCGGTAATTGTTTCAAATAAGTAAACGAAGACATACCACTGCCAAAATCATCCAACGCAAACTGACAGCCCAACTCTTTTAATTCCGTAATAAATCTAATCGCCTGATTTAAGTGGGTAATCGCCACAGTTTCTGTAATCTCAAACCCAATCAGAGAGGGGGGAATGTGATGTAACCAAAATTGCTCTTTGAGGAACTCTAAAAACGAAAAGTCATTAAAACTTGCTCCCGATAAATTGACTAAATAAATCGGCTTTGCAAGGCGAGTCGATTGACTTGCCGATCCTTGACTCATATGAGTCGATAACTTTTGAAATAAATTGCGGATTACCCAGCGATCGATCGCTGGCATCAGGTCATACCGTTCTGCGGCTGGGAGAAATGCCATAGGAGGAATTATAGTTCCACTGCCATCAATCATACGGATAAATAATTCACCGCAAGGTCGCATCTTCGACGCAGAATTGAGGGCAATAATCTGTTGAACATACAAGCAGAACCGATCTTCTTCTAAGGCTTGATTAATGCGAGCTACCCATTGCATATCACCTTGACGTTTAACCACTTCTCGATCTTCAATTTGATAGATGTGAATGCGGTTGCGTCCCCCATCTTTAGCCGCATACATGGCCGTATCGGCTGCACTCAGGGCAATATGTTCATTGTCAATCGATCGATCGATTGGGACTAAGCCAATACTGACTCCTATCGTAAATAGTTTATCTTCCCAAACAAATCGAAAATTTTGAATCGTTTCAATGATTTTCTGGGCCACTTTTTGCCCTTCACCTAGGGAACAGTAATGCAACAATAACCCAAATTCATCGCCCCCTAAACGGGCAAAGGTATCCGTTTTGCGAATTTTACTTTGGAGAACTCCAGTAATTTGACGCAGGAGTTTATCGCCAGCAGAATGACCACAGGTATCATTGACAATTTTGAATTGGTCTAAGTCTAAATAGCATAAAATATGTTGTTGATTCAAGTGATGGGTTTCCTGGAGAGCGGCTTTGAGACATTGCTCAAATTCCCGTCGATTAATTAAGCCCGTGAGGGGATCGTGGCTGGCTTGCCAAGAGAGTTGATGGGCAAGCTTACGGGCTGAGGTGACATCTCGGCAAACGATCACAGTTCCCACCATGCGATCGCCCTTTAAGCGGATGGGAGCAATAGAGAGTTCGATAATGTAGGGTTGGCGATCGCTCTTAGAATAAAGGGTGTAGTTAGAGACTTTAATGATCCTGCCCGTAGTCAGGCTTTGATGCATCAGGATTTGAATCGGTTTTTGGTTAACATCGCTGGTGGAGAAAATTTCACTGACCGATTTGCCTTGAGTGACATGACTGGTTAAACCAATCAGCTTTTCAGCCACTGGGTTAAGAGATTCAATTTGGTGATAGATATTGGTGACAATAACCGCATCCCCAATCGAGTTGAGGGTGATTTGAGCCAGTTCCTTTTCTTGTTGAAGTGCTTGTTCCAGGTTCCGGCGATCGCTAATCTCTTGTTGCAAGCGCACATTGGTTTGCACCAGGTCACTGGTGCGCTGAATCACTCGCTGCTCTAGGGTTTCGTTCACTTTCCGCAAAGCATCAGAAGCTTGCTTACGTTCAATCGCATAACGTAGCGATCGCATCAGCAACTCCGTATTTAACTGGCGTTTAATCAAATAATCCTGCGCCCCTTGGCGCACTGCATCGACCGCCAAGACACTATCTGTATTATTGGTGAGTACAATAATCGCCACATCTGGCGCTTTCTCGATTAGAGGACTCAAAGACTCTAGTCCTTGTGCATCCGGTAAACTCAGATCCAGTAAGACCACCTTAAACACCTGCGCTTCCAGTTGCTCAAGGGCTTCTGACAACCGACTCACATGGGTCACCTCAACCCCCATCGAGGGTGCTTGTTTCAAACGCTCCTGTAGCAGACGAGCTTCAGCTCGATTGTCTTCAATTAACAGGATTTGAATTAAGGGATCTTCCACAGTGCATCACCCTTTTTAAACAAAAATAGTAGCTTAGACTACTTTTGGGCTTACCTTCACATTTTAGAACACTTTTTCTCCACCATAAGATTAAATTTATAGTTATTTTACAAAACTTAACTTTCCGTAAAAACTCTAGGGGATCAAGCAATGGGAAGAGAAACTGTACGAAACCAAAACGTTTCAATTTGTTCAACCAGATGAAAAAGTTGCTTGAGATTATTCGGTTTATGAAGATAACAATTCGCATGTAAATTGTAAGTTTCTTGGATATCTTCTAGCCGTTGAGACGTGCTTAAAATCAAGACTGGAATATGTTTAAGATTCGGATCGGCTTTGATTTCGGCTAACACTTCTCGACCATTTTTTCGAGGTAAATTTAAGTCTAGCAGTACCAAATCAGGGAGAGTGCGTTCCGTAAACGGGGGTTCCGAACGCAAATAAGCGATCGCATCTACTCCATTACCCACAGACTGAATTTGATAAGGTTCTGTCATCTTCTTGAACCCTTCTTGAATTAAACGCACATGGGCCGAATTATCCTCGATCATTAAAATCCGATGAGCTTGCTCCAAATGAGTCATTTTAAGTTACAGCCGTTTTTTATTACAAAATTTTAACTACTTTGCAGCAATCATAATCATCGGCATATACAATGTCAAGTCTAACTTATTCCCCACCAAACCATTCAGCGCCTAGACAATCTGCTTAGGGATGGTAAAGTAAAAAGTTGACCCTTCACCCAGTTTCGATTCAACCCATATTTTCCCTCCGTGGAACTCAACTATTTTTTTACAAATAGCTAGTCCAATCCCCGTACCTGGGTATTCTTCACGGGTATGGAGGCGCTGAAAAATCGTAAAAATACGATCCGTCATTTCTTTATCAATACCAATACCATTATCCTCCACCCAAAATAGCCATTCTTCTGTATCTTCTCGAACTCCGATATGAATCTTAGGACTGTTATCTCGGTGAAACTTAAGGGCATTACTCATTAAATTCTGAAACAGTTGCGTTAATTGGGTCGAATCAGCCACAATCTCTGGAAGAGCATCATAAGTAATCTGGGCCCCCACTTGGGCAATCCGAACCTGTAAATGACTCAAACTCCGCTTCAGACTCTCCTCCGCATGGATTAAAGCAAATCCATCTGCTTTTCTGCCCACCCTCGAATAGGCTAATAAATCATCAATCAACCCTTGCATATGGGTTACTCCTTCCACCACAAACCCCAGGAAATCTTTGCCATCTTGATCGAATCGATCTTCATAACGCATTTCTAGCAATTCCACATAACTGCCAATCAGATTCAAAGGTTCTTGCAAATCATGGGAGGCAATATAAGCAAATTTTTCCAGATCCGCATTAGAGCGCTCTAGCTCTTTCGTCAATTTGGATAATTCATCCACTTGATTTAAAATAATATGAATCAATGATTTGCGTAGCTCTTTCACCGCTTCAATTTCATGGGGTTCCCAGGGCAAAGATTCACCTCGAATAATTTCTTTCCAGGCTTCAAATGAATTGCGAGGTGATAACTTCAATTTGTTGTATGCATCCCTGGTTTCTCGATAAGTCTCATAAGGATTTCCTCCCCAATGGACTGTCTGTAGCACTTCTGGGCGAAACCAGAGTAGATAGTTATTTTGGGGGATATGCAGAGCTAACAAGCCCACTGCTATAAGCTGAAATGCTTTGGCTTCAGGATAGTCCTGTGATAAATTTTGAGTATAAAAAAGATTGTTTTCCCGATCGAGACTGAGCCATTCAATTAACCGTTCAATCTGTTTTGGTTCTGGCGTTACTCCTATGGTTGTCTGCAAGCCATTCCAGAAAACTGCTGCTCCTTGTGCGTTGACTAAATCTAATAAATTGGGGTGATGCTTGACTAGGCCATCAATCAATGTATGATCTTGACCCATAAATGCGAGAAGTTGAGATTGAATGCTTGTTGATTCTACTCGATATTCATAGATTTGATGTTCAGTTTTAGTTCGTAGTTCTAAGGAGAAAAATTGACAAATAAATTCACCAATTTTTCTGACCTCATGGGGCAGATATTTGGGGTTATAATGATGGCAAGCGACTAATCCCCATAACTGATTTTGTTTCTTTAAAGAAAAAACTAGGGTAGCGTCAACATCCATATTTTTCAGATATTCCTGATGACAACTGGACACCCCTCTTAAAGTTGCATAGCTTAAATTCAAATCTCTATCGCCTACGGACGAGCGATCGGCAAGTACAGGAACTCTTTCTGCTGCTACATCAGGAATTAATCTTACCCAAATTTTTTCTAATATTGCTAAGGTAGGCTGGGTATCTTGTCGGGGAAAATGTAAACCGAGAAAGGGTTCTATATCGGAGTTTTTGGCTTCAGCAATAACTTTACCATTAAAGTCTCGATCGTATTGATAAATCATTACTCGATCGAACTGCATAATTGTTTTAATTTCTTCCGCTAGAATTTCACAAGAACGTTGTAAATTGGAAGCATTTTTAAGTTTTTGACTAACGTCTTGCGTGATATCTAATGTAGAAAAAAGATCGAAAGATTTTACGGATGAAGTTTTCTCAAATTCTAGAATAATTTGACGATCTAAGTTGCGATGAAGGAAGACAGGGAGAGATGGAAAATTGTGGTGTTGGATGGGAAGTTGGGCATAGACGGGCAGACTTGGAGAGGCTGGTAATTGAGCGAGCGCCTCTTTTAAGTGCCCTTCAGAAATCAGTATATCTACCCTCTGACCGAGTAATTCGTTCGGAGTCAGTCCGAAAAGATCGCCAATGTTCTCACTGACGTAAATCACCCTGAAGGTGTGTTCGTCTAGAGCAATTAAAGCCCCATAGCTTTGAATGGAGCCAATACGAGCAATATCTTGTTCGTAGGGGGGGATGTCTTGGCCATCGTTGAGTAACATGGGATATTCCAACTCAGTAATCAGGAACAGCCAGGATCAAGAGTTAAGAATCCTTTGCGCGATCGCCAACCCTAGGGCAATTCCCAGCACTCCGATAGTCGCTATGCGATCTAGGGGAGCAATCGATAAGCTATATTTTAACATGCCACGACTGTGACCATACCCACGCAAACGCATGGCCTGATAAACTCTTTCCGACTGTTCGTAAGTTCTCACCAACAGGGTTCCCATTAAAGCGGCTAAGATTTGAAGGTGTCGCCAACTCAAGTGCTTTCCATCAAACCCCCGCAAACGAGAAGCCGTTTTCAGGGTTTTCAGGCGATCGCCAAATTCCGTTAAGTAACGATAGCTCAGAAGCATCATATCCCCTAAAACCGACGGCAAACCCAATTGCCCCATAGCCTTAATCATCGTCAAAAATGGCGCTGTACCAAACAAAATCAGTGCCACCACCAAAATACAAACAAACCGCACGCTAATTAAAAGCACTGCCAAACACCCCTCCAAACGCAATGAAACCATGCCCCATTCCCACAACACCGTTTCCCCAGCGATAAAGGGTAAAAAGATTACAATTCCTAACAAAAACCAACCCGGATAGCGCAAACGTTGGCGCAAAAAAGACCAAGGTAACTGAGATATTGCGTATAAAACCCAGGTAATTCCCGACATTACCGGTAACAAGACTAAAGATTGAATCCCTGAGAAAGAAAAAATTAACCCCATTAATCCAATTAACTTACATCGAGGTTCCCAACGATGTACGGGAGAGTTGAGATCTGCGTAAGTATCCAGTTCTAATCTCATCGAAAATTGGCACTCCAGAAACCTTAGACCTTAAACCAAGGCCTGAAAAAAGACACAAATAACACCAAGATTGAGTCTCTGTGCTTTCTGTGTCTGAACGTTTTTCTCTATATTGGTATATGCTTATCAGATAAAACTGATCGGCTTTAGGCTAAATCGCAATTTTCCTTGAGAAGGCCTTCCCATGAAAAGCTTGAAAAATGGGCATTATAGCGTGAAAAATAGTTTTCCAATTACCCATTACCCTTCTGCCGCGCGTTTCCGACTGCGGCGGATAGATGTCCGCCACAGCCCAAAGCGCTGTATCAGTTTTTTAGTAGCTCCGCGAGCGAGAAAATTTCTCCCGTCTATCTCTATCCTCACGGGGTTTTGCTTTATTGACTTTGATCTGGCGACCCATCCATTCTGCCCCATCCAGGGTAGAAATGGCACTTTGTTCATCCGATTCATTTTCCATGTCTACAAAACCAAATCCCCTAATGCGTCCCGTTTCCCGGTCCGTTGGTAAAGTGACACGCTTAACAGAACCGTAGTCGGTAAACACCAATTTCAGGTCTTCTTCTGTGGCATCATAGGATAAATTACCGATATAAATAGTCATGAATTACCTCTAGAATCAATTGCATGTAACCCTATGAGTTGACTAAGTATCATAGGGTTTGAGTCACAAAGGATTCAGTTCCGAAGTCCAATCTTGTTCTGTCTGAATCCTTTATTGTTGATGTTGCGTCTTAGCGGCGTGAACCAGAAAATCCTCGATCTCGATTGTTTGACCGGTTTTCACGGGGTTTGGCTTTATTCACCTTCAAAACCCGCTCCATCCATTCAGCTCCATCGAGTTCATCAATGGCTTTCTCTTCTTCAGCTTCAGTTTGCATTTCCACAAAGCCAAAGCCACGCTTACGTCCAGTTTCACGATCGATGGGCAAACTCACCCGCGTTACACTGCCATATTCAGCAAAGACTTCTCTCACATCATCTTCTTCTAAGTTGTAGGATAAATTTCCAATATAAACGGACACGCGATACCTCCGGAATCAATTAGGTGCAGAAGTTTCTATTCGGAGATACGCCAAGCATTAACACAAACACAGTGATCTACCGATTTTAGTCTTCAGTAGATAGTTTAGCACAGACTAGGGCTGATATTGCCGATCTCTTTAGATTCTTTTTGGCTACTGGTTTTGGCCAAAATTGGGTTGGCGACCTTCCCGATCCAAGACTCACCTGTTTTCGGCGATCGCCCTCCCCTCAAGTCTTCTCCCTTAGTCAAGGTAAAAGCTCCCCACATCAGGCTGGGGACTTAGCGAGAAGCACCTCGACTGCGGTTATCACGACGGGATTCGCGAGGTTTCGCCTTATTGACTTTAATCACTCTCCCCATCCATTCTGCTCCATCGAGGGTCTCTATGGCCTGTTGCTCTTCGTCTTCCGAACTCATATCTACAAAGGCAAAACCCCGCTTCTTCCCTGTGTCCCGGTCAGTCGGCAGAAAAACGTTGGTCACTGTGCCATAGTCTTGAAAGATCTCCCTGAGATCCTCTTCTTCGGCCTGAAAAGAAAGGTTACCAATATATACAGTCATGAACTCACTCTAGAATCAATAGCGTATCGAAGTTTTAGATTCGGAGATACTCTTACCCTTCAAGCCAATTAAAGTGAACCAAGTCATCTACCGATTTTAATCTTCACCTCTTAGTTTAGCATAGGGTAACAATTCTGAATCATATTAATTTTTCTGATGCTTCAGAAAGGCGATCGCCCTTCTGAAGCAGTCGGGTTCCATAACTTCAGGGTCAGAATTTCCCAAGGGTTAATCTGTAAGCCCTGGTTTTGCTCCTCTTCTTCTAATAAATTAACCCTCTTCCCCCCATGGAGACCTAAGTTATTCTTCCTAGTCAGAATATCCCTTTTCCCTTGGCACTCATAACCTCGGATAATCCAATGGTGCCGGTTGTCCTCCGCCCTCTTAAAAGCCGTCAAAATAAACCCGTCGGCCGAGAACTCCCAAAAACTCGATTTGACACCCAAATTTCTGGTTTTATACCCCTTAGATACAGGGCCTAGATAAACGGATAAGGGACAGTTAAATTCATATCCCCGTTTGACCGTTCCTGCGGCTTCCCAACTCCCGGCATGGGGATAGAGAGCATACTTGAATTCATGCTCCCCAAAATCTGCCTCTGGATCGGGCCAAGTTGAGCCACGTAATAAACTCAATCGTAATCGATCCGGGTGGGGATCGTACCCGGATTTATAATCCGTTAAAAGACTAACCCCATACTCTTGTTCCTCATCGGTTAAATCGGCCCAATTGAGCGCCGGTACTTCCCATTTAGCCTGTTCTTCCTGAGTCTGAGAACGGGTAGAGCGGCGAATTGCACCGCAGGGAATTTCATAGGTAATAACATCAGCGCGTAACTGGAGCGGAAAGCCCACTTTCAGTAGGGTGTGGCGGTCTTGCCAATCTACATGACTGGTGATTCTGAGTTGATTTTCATGGGCTAATACGGTATAGTTTTGAGTTAATGTTGAGTCTCCCAACCGGCGAACCACTTGAATCGTTTTCACCAGTTCGCCATAAGCGATCCAGGTGATAGACTCTAACTCTGTTGGCGGTAAAGAATGGGTTTCATACTCTGGATCGATATTCCAAGCATCCCAATATTGCCCCCGATCGCCAAATCCTTGCAGTTGATTGCCCAATCCCCTAAGAACAGAGCGATGGTTGGGGCGATCGCGCAACTCTAGGATATCCCCCGTTTGGGGATCGATTTCAACTCTGAGCGCATCGTTTTCCAGGATGAACTGGGGAGGAAACTGAACTGAGTCTACCGGCTTAGAACTGGGGACTAACCAAACCAGTTGATAGCCCACTGAAGGAAGATCGGGAACCCAAAAATAGATGGAGTTACCCTCAACTTGGCTGCTTAACTCTTTCCCTTCTGTATCCCAAACTTGAGCAGACAAAAACCCATCCGGAAGAGCCACAGAAACGACCTCAGATCGCGACCAATTGAGAGGATTAAAAATCAGCATCGGTTGCGCCGGAAACTGGGGAGGTTCCGGGAGAACGATTTGAGTTGCGATCGCCTCCAAAGCCTGCTGCATGATTTCTTCTGTTGTCTCAATAACCCTCTTCCAGGTGTGATTGGCTTCTTGAAACACTTCCGGAATAGAAGAACCCGGTAAAATATCATGAAATTGATTAAATAAAACCGCTTTCCATGCCTGCTCTAACCGGGATTGCGGATACTCATAGTCAGCTAACAAACTTGCACAACTTGACCAGAGTTCTGCCTGATATAACAACCGCTCACATCGACGATTATAATATTTCTGATCGGCGTGACTGGTATAACAGCCCCGATGAAACTCTAAATATAACTCATCTGTCCAAATTGGATAGTCTTTTTCTTGGGCTAAACGATCTAAATAACTATGGGCGGTGGTAAACTGAAGGCGAGGAAAAAAACGAGAGTCGAGCGATCGCTTCCCAATCTCCAGCATATCCCGACTCGGCCCCCCTCCATGATCGCCAACCCCTGGTAAACCCAGCACTTGCGCCTTTCCGGTCTTCTCTTTGGCTGCCATGGCATAACCAGTTAACTTCACCAAATCAATCCCTTCGCCAATGGGTACAGACATCAGGCTTAATATCTGAGTGCCATCCAAACCTTGCCACCAAAACACCTCATGGGGAAACTGATTTGTATCATTCCAACGCAGCTTTTGAGTGACAAAATAATCAATTTTTCCTAACTTAAAAATTTGGGGTAATTGCCAACAAAATCCAAAACTATCTGGCAACCAAGCCACCCGATTCAGCACTCCAAAACGATCGCGAACATAACGTTGTCCATACAACACTTGACGAATAATTGACTCGCCACTAACTAAATTAAATTCCGGTTCTACCCACAATCCAGCAATGATTTCCCATCTCCCCTCCCGTACTCGATTTTGAATGGCTGCAAATAAATGGGGCTGATGTTCTTCGAGCCAAGCATATAAAGCCGGGGTAGAATGGCCAAACGTAAGCTGGGGAAATTCTGCCTGCAATTGCAACACGGAGGTAAAGGTGCGCTCGGCTGCTTCCCAGGTTTCAGAAACTGGCCATAACCAGGCTAAATCGAGATGAGCATGGCCGAGCAGGAAAATCTGCGGAGTTGGAGGAAGATGGAGAGACAAAAGCCGATCGCCTAACCTTTCTAACTGGCGATTGAATTCTGGGCGATCGCTAACTCTAAACCAGTCTAACTTAGAAATTGCCCCCATCAATCCCTGCAAAAAAACCGGGTCATCCGCCCCACACAAGCGCAAGCATTCCAGCTCATCGGCAATAAACCCCGGATCGTGCCCTATTTTCCCCTCAAACACGGCTAAACTCCGCACCATAGCCCCCCGATCGTGCCCCGGACTCACCAAGCGCACAGCCAAATTAAACCCCATTCCAGGGGCAACTTCGGGACTCAATAAAATCCGAGTGGCGCAATCAAACAGATCCCCCTCCTGGACACAGTTCCCATTCACAAACACCTGCGCCACTTCCGCCCACCACATTAGGCTCCATCTCAGGCCTAATCCCTCTAGGGGATACCCTTGCAACTGTGGGGGAACCGTAAACCGTTGGCCAAACCAGAGAACCTGCCCCTTTTCCCAAGCCACATGCCCTTTGGCATTGATCTCAACCGGAGTCCAGGACGACCAAACATCGGGATTAATCCCCTGGTTGATGGGTAGATCTTCAGCAGAGCATAACCATTGGGATTGTAAATCCAGGTAAGTGAGCGATCGCAACCGATCCAGCGTTTGTTGAAATAAAGCAAAATCCATGATTCCATCAGAAATTAACTTAATTGGGAACATGAGTCCCCATCAGTGTCCCTTCCGGATCGTATAACTCCAACGCAACCCCCGCCGTTTGACTGATACTTTCCAAGGCATTTTGTACACTTTTCACATGCTCATCCACAGAAGTAAACGTAGTTAAATCTCCACTTCCCCTCGCTTGAATTAGGGTTTGGCGAACTGTGGTCACATAATCAGACGTTAAAGTAACTTTTAATAAATTATCACTCACCGTATATTCACAAATTTTCGGTAACCCCGCACAAGTTTGATTTAAATCATTCCGGGCTTGTTCCAAACGATTGGCTTGCTGAAGTTTATTCTCCGCTAATTGTAACGACCCTTGATAAGCATTCATCAAAGGAGAGGCTTTACTATAATAAAAACTATCCCTGGGGACTTGCTGTAAATAATTTAAAGCTTGACTCCAATGACCCACCGCTAGGGCGAGTTCTTGGTTTTGTTCAAAGTCCTTTGCTTTATCGGCCAAGGTTAACGCTTCCTCATAAGTTTTGCTGGCAATTTCTTCTTTTAAGAGTCGTTCCCGGCTGGCTTGAAACTGAGTTTTATAAACATCCAACAGTTGACTCGCTTCCACCTGGGCTTGAGTCCCTTGGGGAATATTTCTCAAGCCATTAATGGCCGTTTCCCAACTGGCATAGGCTTGTTGCCAATTTTCTAAGGATTGGGCAATTCCTTGACGAGTTTTGGCCAGATCGGCGGCTTGTTTTGCCCGTTCTAAATTTTGGTTCGCTTGCTGTTCAACTTGGATACGGTTTTGGATGGCTTCTAAATTTTGTTGATATTCTTTGAGCTTAATGTTGACTAAGGGATAGAGGGTTTCAGCACTCAAGGCTTGTTCTAAATTTTGAATAGCTCCCTGCCAAAGGTTCTCGACTGTTTGCCAAGTTTCTAGAGGATGGGGTGGGTTAAGGCTCAGTTGAGCGGCTTCCGTGGCTTGGGAAAAGGCGGTGACGATATAATTGAGGTTATCAAAGCGCTGTTCATTGACGCGCACAAAGTCTTGAGCCTGTTGAAAATAGGGAGACCAAACGGGAATACTTTTGGCTTGGGCGATCGCTTGTTCTAACTGTTGTTGCGCTTGTATTAATTTTTGGGGGTTATCCGTCGTTTCCGAGGTTTGCACGGCGACTTGGCGCAGACGTTGGGCGGTTTCCAGGGGAACACAAGTGGCGATCGCACAGGGACGAGTCATCATATACATGATCCCTCCAGCCACCATCAGCCCTAACAGCCCCCCAATTCCCCAAGCCCACATCGATAAACGGGAAGAATTTTGAGTTGGGGGAAGAGACTGGGAGCGAGCAGGTGTGGCTTCTGGCAAGGATTGAGCCGTACTTTGCTCCTCAAGCTTAAACGATCGCCAAAAGTAAGGCCGTTTTTCCCCAGCAACCCGCACAAAGATCCGTCCCTGATGACTAATCCAGGGGCGATAGTTCTGTATATCCTCTTGCAGTTGGACAACGATCCGTTCAACATCGGGTTGAATTTTAGCCCTATGTTGGGCTAAAACCATTAAACTGCCTTTTTGTAGTAAACATTGAACCCGAAACGCTTGCCCACCATAGGGGAGTTTGCTATTGAGTGTTTTTTGGAGATGCTTTCTGAGAACTTGGAGTGGGCTACACTCCTGTTGAGTCACCATAGTCAGCCGAAACCCTTCAACCGGGAGAAAACGAAACAGTGTATGGCTATTTTGACACTCCCCGATCTAAAGGTACGGGGATTCTTGAGCTAATCACAGCCCTTTCAAGTCACCTCTACTTAGGTCTTACACGATTATATCTGAACCGAACTTGCTAGAAGATCACTTGTTATCTAGATGTCCTTTAGGGGTTCACTCTCCAAGCGTTTCTCCATTTTAGGAGAGGTTCGGGTCTGCCCTACCCTACCTGTCTTGTGACAAAAACTCTTATGGGTTTTCATTCCGTCTTTTTGAAGACTTACTGCGCTATGTTTTACGAGGTTTTCGCTACCCTACTTTTTTGTCTCTTGCGCTGACTTTTGAGTTCAAGGGTTCAAGCCTAAGCTATTTTACTACCGCCCACTCAGGGGATTCAAACCTCTTACATCTTAACACAAAGCCGTCCTTTAAGGACGGGGCTTTAAACCCAATTCTTCGGTAACCAAAAGCGCTCGATACTCTGGCTGGACATGGTTGCTCTGATCCTCTTCTATCAGAAGACCCCTAAATCCCATTTATTTCTCACTCTTATAGCGCCAAAATTCGCCCAGGAATGCCACTAATCCGGACATGACAATCAGGATCACGCTGAGGGCGTTAATATCGGGTTTTACGCCGGTTCTGATGCGGCTAAAGATTTCCATGGGCAGGGTGTTGAAGCCACTGCCTGCGGTGAAACTGGCGATCAGGAAATCATCCATGCTGAGGACAAATGCCAGGAGGCAACCGGAGACAATACCAGGAATTAATTGGGGTAAGAGAACTTGAATAAAGGCGTTAAATGGCGTTGCACCTAAGTCTAGGGCGGCTTCTTCCAGGTGCGGGTCTAAATCTGCCAGTCGGGTGGAGACGACGAGGGCAATATAGGCGAGGCAAAAGACGATATGAGCGGCGACAATTGTCCAGAGGTTGAGGGGAATGGCAAAGACGGCAAGGAAGACGAGGGTGGCAACGGCGATCGCAATATCCGGAATAATTAGAGGTAAATAGGAAACTCCCAAATACAGAGATTTCCCCCGAAACTGATATTTCGCTAATCCCACCGCCATCAGAGTGCCCAACACCGCCGAAATGCCCACGGCACAAAAGGCCACAATTAAGCTATTTTGCAGAGAGGATAAAATTCTCCCATCCGAGAATAATTTCACATACCAATCAAAGGTAAAGCCTTTCCAATTGGCACTATAGGCAGATTGGTTAAAACTATAAAAGGCTAAGACGGCAATGGGTAAGTACATAAACCCAAACATCACCAGGGTAAACCCAATTTGCCAGGAAAAGGACAATTTAGATTTACTCCCCAAGGAGTCAGGGATTACCGTTTCTTCAGGTGGTTGGAGAGATTGTGTCATGGGAGAATAAGTAATGAGTAATGAGTAATAAGTAATGAGTAATGAGTAATGAGTAATGAGTGATTGACTCTCTCCGCGTCCCCGCGTCCCCGCGTCCCCGTGTCCCCGCGTCCCCGCGTCCCCGCGTCTCCCCATCTCCCCATCTCCCCATCTCCCCATCTCCCTACCCCATATCCCTGTGGGTAAAGGGTTTGGCATTCGCTCCGGAGTAGGTAGCGGAAATATGACCGTTACCGGTGACCTGATATTTATAGGTGATTAACCCTTCTAATCCTACCGGGCCGCGTGGGGGCATTTGTTGGGTACTGATGCCGACTTCTGCGCCAAAACCGTAGCGGAACCCGTCGGCAAACCGGGTGGAACAGTTATGATATACCCCCGCAGCATCAACTTGATTGAGGAACAGTTGCGCCGCTTGGGGGTTTTCGGTGACGATCGCATCAGTATGCTTAGATCCATAAGTATTAATATGATTCAGCGCCTCCTCTAGAGAGTCCACCTGTTTAATCGCCAAAATCAGATCGCTGTATTCCGTAGACCAGTCTGCTTCTGTGGCTGCGGGAATCCCTAGCAATTCAACACTGGCCTCATCTCCAAGTAATTTTACCCCTTTTTCCTGTAGCGCTTGGGCAACCGGGGGCAGAATTTGCGGAGCGCAGGAGCGATGCACTAACAGGGTTTCGATGGCGTTACAGGCAGCCGGATATTGGGTTTTAGCATCCACCGTAATGGCGATCGCCTTTTCCCTCTCCGCAGATTCATCCAGATACAGGTGACAAACACCATCAGCGTGACCCAACACCGGAATATTGGTATTCTCCTGCACAAAACGCACAAAGGAATTAGAACCCCTAGGAATAATCAGATCCACATATGGGTCTAACTTCAACAGCGCCACCGTCTCCTCACGGCTGGTCAAAAGTTGCACCACATCCGGACTCACCGCCGTTTGCGATAACCCTTGGCGAATCGCCTTCACAATCGCCTCACAAGACTGTAGCGCCTCCTTTCCACCCTTGAGAATCACCCCATTGCCCGACTTAATCGCCAGGGTAGAAATCTGGATCGCAGCTTCCGGACGCGCTTCAAAAATAACACCCAAAACCCCCAACGGACAACTGATCCGCTTCAGAACCAAACCTTCATCTAGCTCCCGATGGATTTGTACCCTACCCACCGGATCGGGTAACTTTTGTACATCCCGCACCCCAGCGATATTGGTTTTCAGCTTCGTTTCATCCAATTTCAGGCGATGATAAAGCGGTTTTGCAATCCCTGCGGCAGTTGCAGCTTCACAGTCGGCTTGGTTTGCGGCTACAATTTCCGGTGTAGCCTGTTCCAAGGATTGGGCGATCGCCTCAATCGCCTGATTTTTCTCTTCTGTCGTTAAGCCAGCTAACTGACGCGCTCCTTGTCGCGTCTTTTGGGCAAGTTCAATTAATGTAGGAGAAGCCATAAGTCATTAAAAATTAACAGTTTTCCCGATCGGTATTAGGGTTATTTTTCCGGACTTGATATTATCTCTACCTCAAACCAGAAGCCAGGATTTCCAAAAGTTTACCACATCCCTTGAACTTCTCACCAATACCCATTCCCCATCAGCCGTAAATTTTAACGTAGGTTTTAAGACTTCAACCTCTCCATCCCCCGCTCATACAATATTCGCGCATAATCAGTCCAAGTCCCCTGTCCCCAATAGCGAAAACAACTCGTTTCCAGCAGCAAAACATAAAGCAGCGCCTCTTGATACTCTGGCTTTTGAGTCACCGTTGGATCTTGTTCCACCAAAGCATCATACTTCTGATGAAACAAAGCACTTAAATGCTGCATCGGTTCTAAGACATTTTCATAGCCTTGCACCCAACTAATATCATTCGTCCAAGAGGCTCCATCGAGATCGAACTGGGGATCGGTTTCCTTTAATTGACTTAACACCGTTTGCACCCTCTCTGGAGTCACATCATCCCCCACCATTTGCCAAATTTTATGCTGCTGTACCGCCTGACACCGGGGATAATCTTCTCGCTTCACTCCGGCATTTTCCAGCAACTCTAAATATTCCGTACCATTTAATCCCACTACTCCCTCCTTCTCTCGACCATTTCCTTTAATCTCCTCCCAAACCGGAATAAAATCACGGGGATATTCATTCATCATCACGCCCCCATTTTCACCATCAGCAATTTGGCTAACGCAACTGGGGACATCCAAATTTCCCAAGGTTTTTCTAGAGCGCGTTTTTGCTTCATGATAGGGTTGCATTTGCGCCACTAATTTCGTATCCGAACCTTGGGTTTTAATCAGAGCCGTAATCCCGATTTCTTTTCCTTGAGAATTTCGAGCGATCAAACAATTGGGTACATATTTATCGTCATGATGTAGGGGACTACCCTCTAAACGCTCGACTGAACTTTCCTGTACCAATAACCAACGATAGCCACAGTCTTTCAAGGCTTTAATATATTCATACAAGGTATCGGGATGGTTAGGAAGATGCATTTCTGGCGGCGAAAACCCCTTAACTCGCTTGAGCGCTTCTGTACCAAAAATTGCCCTAAATTGATGTTGCCACGCCAGGATATGCAATTTAATATCGGGAATCGGTGTAGAGGGAACCACGGCATGACTCCACATCGTACCCAACCATTCCACGCAATCAGAATAAGGGGATTTTGTCAAGGTTTTGAGTGACTCTAGAATATCCTCGCGCCCCATTTGTTGTAATCCCCAAAGTAGGTTACCCGAATAATCCAACATGATGCGTGGATGACTGCCTTGGTTAACCAATTGCGGGATAAATTCTCCCATCCGTTGATAACACCAAGCGAAGGGAGCCGCGTTATGATTATCTCCTTCTTGGGGACGGTCAAACATATAGTGCAAATTACTGATTAATGCCCCATTTTCACCGGCGGGAATGGTGGGTTGATGCATATGCAAGGCACAAGCAAAGGCGGCGCTAATTTGGTTGATATTCCAGGTGGATGTAGAGCCATAGATGGGCGTTTGTTCTTGGACAAGGGTAGTGATTTCTGCTTCAGAGCCACAGATAGGAGGTAAGGAGGTTAGAGTCATGGGGTTTAGAGGGCGGTATTTTGACTGGGAATTTTCTGAGTCTTTGATCTATAGCTTATCAGCCATGACCGGAAAAAGAGGGTTCTTTTTGTATTTTTAAATCATTGGTGCAAACAATAGGATAAAATAGTATTATCGACTATAATTGCTACCTTAAGAACCATCACCCATTAGATAAAATGGTTACTTCTACAGACTTTCGCGGTTTACTCAATCAACGCTTTGCCAGCAATTTCTTCCCGATTCCCGCAACCAGTCGTTGGGATGTGGGATTGATGCCCCCTGATTTTCAACTGCCCAATATCACCCAGGGGGGAACGGTGCGTCTGTCTGAGTATCGCGATCGAAAACCGGCGATCGTTGCGTTTACCCGCATTTTCACGGAGAAACAATACTGTCCCCTCTGCTTTCCCCACATCAAAGAACTGAATGAACAGTATGAAGCGTTTACGGATCGGGGCGCAGAAGTGCTATTAATTACTAGCACCGATGCCCAACAGAGCGAAATCGTGGTTCGAGATTTAGGCCTGAAAATGCCTCTACTCTGCGATCCCGACTGTATCACCTTCCGCGCCTATGCTGTCGGCCAAGCTTTGGGCGCACCCCTGCCGGCCCAATTTGTCCTCGATAACCGGGGAATTTTGCGCTACAAGCACCTCTTTTCCTTCCTTCACCCTAATGCAGAGATTCAGACCTTACTGACCGTTTTAGATGGACTCTAATCCGATCTAACAAGTCGGATGAGAAGTTAGAGTCGAACCGATCCAAAATTGGCTCTTGGATTCTGGGTGCGAAGGGTTTTGAGTTTCTCGTAACATTCCCGTTCGCTTTTACTGAGAGTTTTGGGAACGGCGATCGCAATTTTCACCAACTGATCCCCTCTCGCACCTTTCGGATTCGGCCATCCCTTACCCCGCAAACGCAAGGATTGCCCATGACGAATCCCCGCCGGAATACTCATCTGAACCCGTCCATCGGGGGTGGGGACTTCTATACTGGCTCCTAAAACCGCCTCTTCAGGAGAAATGGGCAACTCACAGACTAAATTATCTCCCTCAAACTGGAAAAAGCTATGGGGTTGCAACGACACGGTTAAATACAAATCTCCCCGTTGTGCTGTCTGCGGGTTGACACTACCTTTCCCCCGCACTCGAATGCGAGTACCGGGTTTCGCTCCGGGAGGAATCCGCACCTCAATCACTTCTTGAAGCCCTAAGTTAATTCGCTTTTGGACTCCATGAAAGGCTTCTGCAAAGGAGAGGACAATAGAAGCCTCTTGAGAGACATTACTGGTTTTCGGAGGCGCTCCATAACTGGCAAAATCCTCAAATCCACCAAATCCCGTAGAGCGTCCGGTGGTGCGGTAATTATAGTTGGAATTATAGTTCGTTCTGCGGCCCGCAGTTGCTCCAGGGCTGCCCGTGCCCATGCGTCCGAGGAGTTCATTAATAAACTCATCAAAGGTCGTATATTGACTAAAATCAAAGCCATTAAAGTCTACACCAGGAGAAGCACCCCGTCCATAAGCCGACGATGTACCCGCTTGCTTCCAATATTGGCCAAACTGGTCGTATTTTTTGCGCTTTTCCGGATCTGACAGGACTTCGTAGGCTTCGCTAACTTCCTTAAACCGAGCCTCCGCTTTCTGATTTCCAGGATTCATATCCGGGTGGTATTTCCGGGCTAGACGACGGAAACTCTTCTTAATCTCATCCGCACTCGCAGTGCGACTAACCCCCAACACGGAATAGTAGTCCTTAAAATCAGTAGCCACCATATACACTCCTTAACGCTGTTGTGTCTTTAGTCTAATGGGTTTATATAGCAATATCAGCTTAAGAGTATCAAAGGTTGAGTCTGGCTCGCAGTTCGGTTGCGATCGCAATTTCCGAACCCCATACAGAAACCGGGTTGGTGTCACCCTTTCGGACGCTCAACCCCAATCTTGCTTGAGAAACCCGGTTTCTAGACTTCCGGCGATCGCCTGGGTTGATAAAAAATCAAATGATCCATTCCTTCGCTCAGGCTCGGAGTAGCACCCCAGAGCTGGCGGTACATGCTTAAGATAACCTCTTCGGGAACCTGGCGATCGCGCGATCGATTTCTCGCCAAACACTCCTGTAACCGCGTCCTAATCCAAATCCCAGTAATCGAAGAAAACCCCAACTCACGGCCGAGGTTAATCACATCATGACGGTTTCCTCGTTTGACATTAGTTGCATCATAAATCGTCGAGGCTCCTTCAAGTAGAGCCGATTGAAACTGCAACCTCACCCGATCCCAAACTAAACGCCAATCCCCTTGAACCGCCGGATCGCCAAACAACTGCCCGCGAATGGCATCAGTAGAAACCAGTCGATAGGTCGGCCAGGCCGCCATCAACTGGTAAGCTAGGGTGGATTTCCCGCTACCTGGAAGACCAATTAAAATAATCAGTCGGCAGCAGTCAGTCATATCTTAAATCACCGTGCCATCAGGAATCGTGGCATTTTTGATAATCACAACGACTCCACCACGAATCAAGAAGCCCAGCTTTTCAGTCTCTTCATTGTTGCCTTCTTCCACATGGTCTTTATTGATAATTTGCACATTGCGACCAATGTGAGCATTCTTATCAATAATTGCCCCTCGGATGGTGCTTCCTTCACCAATACCGACGGGAATTTTTCCTTGCTGAATCCCAGATTGACGCTCGGCAAAGGGTTCGTAGAAGTCTGCCCCCATGAGCATGGAATCTTCGACCACACAATCGCCTTCTACGCGCGATCGCACACCCAAAACCGAATGATGGATTGTGCAATTCTTGAGAATACAGCCCTCCGCCACAATCGATTCAGTGACCTTCGCATCTAACAACTTAGAGGGAGGTAGGAACCGGGAACGGCTGTAAATCGGGGCGATTTCATTATAGAAGCTAAACGGGGGTGTCGGTTGTTCCGTCAGCGCCAGGTTCGCGTCATAAAACGCTTTAATCGTTCCGATATCTTCCCAATAATCATTAAACAGGTAAGCCTGCACTTTATAACCCTGAGTCGCGGCAAAGGGGAGAACTTCCTTACCAAAATCTTTTTGATCGGGATTTTCTGTAAGCAGTTTACCCATCAAATCCTTGTTGAAGATATAAATCCCCATGGAGGCAATATAGGGCTTTTGTTTCGCTTCTTCTGGGGACAGTCCCAAAACGGTGGTATCCACTGCCATTTTCTTGAGATCGTCTCCCTTGGGTTTCTCGCTGAAATCAATGATGCGTCCGGTATCATCGATTTTCATTAACCCAAAATCAGAGGCTCGCTCTTCATCGATGGGAACCACTGACAGAGTAACATCAGCCTGGCTTTCCCGGTGGTAGTTGATGAAATCCCGATAATCCATACGGTACAGATGATCCCCCGATAGGATTAAGTATTCATCAATATCCCATTCTTCTACTAACCACAGGTATTTACGCACCGCGTCGGCAGTTCCTTCAAACCAACTGGTGCGATCGCTTGCCGTTTGTTGAGCCGCCAGGATTTCTACAAAGCCTTCCGAAAAACTAGAAAAGCTGTAAGCACGGGTTACATGGCGGTTCAGAGAAGCCGAGTTGAATTGAGTGAGAACGTAGATTTTGTAAATCTCGGAGTTGACACAGTTACTAACGGGAATATCAATCAACCGGTATTTACCGGCTAACGGTACAGCCGGTTTAGCCCGTAATTTGGTCAGAGGGTACAGTCTGGTTCCTGCCCCTCCTCCAAGAATAATCCCTAAGACATTTTTCACGAAAAAACCCTCTTATATCAAAAACTAATAGCCTTCCTAGTCCAGTGTCTGACTGAACCGGGCAGTTGGCAAGGGGGATCGCCGAGAAGCTTGGGTTAAGGAACGGTTATATTAGGGGAATTGTTAATTTTTAATTGAAGGTCGTCTCTGGGGAAAATACCAATGTATCGATTGTTCAATATTCGTCGTCCTCTCTCTATCCTGGTTTTAGGGATGGTTCTGCTGGGGGGCAGAACGGTTGCCCAAACTTTGCCCCTTGCTGAACGGTTAATTGAGTTGGATTCATCACTAGGAGAGGAGTGGTTAATCGACAGCCGCGCTCGCGAAGATTATCTACCGTTGAGCATTCAGTTTGAAACCCAGCAAAATCAGGCATTTTGTGGGGTGGCGAGTATGGTAATGGTGTTGAATGCTTTGGGTATTGAGGCTCCGGATGCACTGGAGTATGGTCGGAAGCGGTTTACTCAAGAGAATATTTTTAACCGTAAAACGGATCGGGTGATTACTCAAGAGACGATCGCTAGGCAAGGGATGACGTTAGAAGAGTTAGGGGCTTTTTTAGCCCGTTATCCGGTGAACACTCAGGTCTATCACGGGGGTGATGTGAGTTTACAGGAATTTCGCCAGTTAATGGTGAAAAATTTACAACAACCGGATGATTTTGTCCTGGTGAATTATCTGCGAAAGTCGATTGAACAGGAGTTAGGCGGCCATATTTCTCCAGTAGCGGCTTATCATCGTCAGAGCGATCGCTTCCTAATTCTGGATGTGGCCCGCTATAAGTATCCTCCAATTTGGGTCAGTGCTGAAGATCTCTGGAACTCCACCCGCACTCTAGATTCAGTTTCGGGGAAAACCAGGGGGTTAGTGCTAGTCACCTCAAGAGATGACTAGCAAACCAGGGGAGTTGGCCAGCAGATCGAGGCAACTAATTAGACAAAGTGATGGGCAAAGTGATGCATCAGATCGACTCGACCTTTACGCAGCATGGCGCGATCGAGGCGTTCTGTGGTGTTGCAGGTCATCATCACCACGAGCCGTTGTTGCAGTTGAATCCCGTCTTCATCAATAACGCTTTGATAGAGGGTTCCATCTAATAAACTCAAGATATGCTCGGTTTTAGTATGGTCGTGACGGGCAGTCACAGAACGGTCTTGGGCCAGATTATCCGCTTCGTTGATCACCAGACAAATTTTTTCCAGATAGGTGGGAGGCACAAAGTTTTCCACCGCATCATGATCGAGGATGAAAATCACATATCCTAGGGGCATGAGAATTTCTTTGGCCACCGCTTGCGTCCAGGCGGTTTTGCCGGTTCCGGGTTCCCCATGAACAAGAATGGCCAGTTGTTGTTGGTCGAGGATGGCTTGTTGTACAGTGTCCGTAAATCCTTGGATATCGGCGGGAAAGGTGCGAATCGGAAAGTGGCTTTGCACTTGTCCGACTCGACTTTGATAGCCACTGAGCATGACCGCTAGGTTATAGGTGGCTTTATTGACCAAGGGGGCAATGTTGTTGGCAATGAGAGTATAGCGCCGTTTTCCCCGTCCCATGTTTTCGACTTGTAGCCATACTTTGGCTTCTTCCCAGCACGCATAGACGGTTCCCAGGATTTCTAGACGCTCCCAAAAGTCTTTGGAGGATTTGCTAGAGGAGGAGTTAATGCCGGTTTTTTGGCTGAATCGATTGATGGGATAGTAGAAGTAGCGGTCAAGATAGTATTGGGTGATTACGTCGGGTTTATCCAGGATAGCCAGGATTTTGAAGACGGTGATTTCTTGTAGACGGTTGAGGACGAAATCAATGGGAATGCGATCGCGACTCACTGATTGTACTACAGGCGTTTCCGTCATCAACACATCCTTATAGCGATAGTCCGGAAACGGGGGCTGGGGCGTAATATAATCCCAATACTCTTCCAGGTTATAGCGGGTATTTTCAGAAAAGAGGTTGAAAATATTCGCCCACCAAGCATACTGGTTCCGACCCAGAGCATCAGCCAAGTCACTCATGGCTCCCATGGTTTTGTTGTTGAGTTCCCAAAAGTCATTGGCGAGTAAATATGAAAAATGCTCCCAATCAAATTCACGATTTAAAGGTCGCCAGCCACTGCTCAATAACCCTCGACTTTGAGCTTGGTTGTTAGAGTTCGGATAGCTTGGAGGATAATCGAAATAAAAAGAGTCCATAATTTACGGATAAAATAGGCGTTTTCTCAACAATCAACCGTTAAACGGTCATCAGCTTAGGCTTGTCTTTCCTAGGGTTGGGGATAATTTTGAGATACTCTGGTGGTACACTTTCGACTAACCAGACTCCATTATCGGATCGGTAAAAGCAGTAACCTCGATCGCACATGGTTTGGGTGGCAATTTCTAAGACGACGGGTTTACCGCGCCGTTGACCGACTTGGATGGCGGTTGGTAGGTCTAGCGATAGATGAACGTGATGCCTGGATTGTTTCAACAGTCCATTTTTGAGGATGGATTGAATCGCTTTTTTATGTGTGCCATGGTAAAGGATCGGCGGTGGTTCGATGGGTTCTAGTTGTAAATCTACAGGATAGCTATGACCTTGATTGGCACGGATTTTGGTCTGGGTTTCGTTAAAAGAAAAACGTTTTTTATCATTATTGTTTACCACTTCCTCTAATTCGATAAAAGCAATGGGAAATTGATGATTGCGACAAGCGTGGAGCAGTTGATGCACCTCCACCCAACCTCCCATCTCCAGGGTTAATCCAATCCGTTCGGGTTGATGACGCAGATGTTTACTGAGATATTTGCCGATCTGAGTTAAACGGTTTGGAGTCATGAATCTTATCAGGGTGGATACGGTGAAAAAATCAGATGATTAAAGAGAAAGGCTGGCGATATACTACATTCATACTACAAGCTTTAGGTTTGCTTGTCAATTTGGGCGATCGCGTGAGCGAAACGGAGTTTTATCGCCTCTCTTAAGTTCATTAACCCTTCTCTCTCCCCTTAAATCTGTAACATATCCCACAACAGTGCCACGGAAATAACCAACAAAACCCCTCCACCCAAGGTATCGAGGAGACGAGGAGTCAGATGGGAGGCTAACCACTGACCCAACCAGACCCCCAGAAAACTGGTTAAGACTAAAGCACTACCTGCACCCAGGAAAACAATCCAAGGAGCATGGGATTCTGCGGTCATCAGCAGGGTAGTGACTTGAGTTTTATCCCCAATCTCGGCCAAAAAAATGGTGATGAACGTAGACAGAAAAATCCGAGTAGCAGGTTTACGTCCTTTGGGGGCAGTGTCCGGTTCTTTTTTCAGGGTATCAGGAGGATTGAGGGTCACAGCGATAAAACTCCGTTTCGCGCTTGGCGATCGCTTATCATAACTTGCACTACAGAGTAACATAAAATCGGCTCCTGATTCCCGACCCCCTCCTCATAAACGATCCGAGTTTGATGATAAAGTAGGGAAAAAGCCCCTTTCTCGACTCTTCTTTTCTATGACTGACTCAACAAAAATTCGCGCTAAAATCGGCATTATTGGTGGCAGTGGACTCTATCAGATGGAAGCACTGCAAGATGTACAAGAAATTCAGATCGAAACGCCATTTGGTTCCCCTTCCGATGATCTAATTGTGGGCAAACTTTCCGGCGCTCAGGTCGCCTTTCTCGCCCGTCACGGCCGCGGCCATCACCTGATGCCGTCTGATATTCCTTTTCGAGCCAATATTTACGCCCTGAAACAATTAGGGGTTGAATATCTCATTTCTGCCTCGGCGGTAGGATCTCTGAAAGCAGAAATAAAACCCCGCGATTTAGTCATTTCTCATCAATTTATTGACCGCACAAAACATCGATTATCCACGTTTTTTGGCGATGGAATCGTGGCCCATATTGGGTTTGGCCATCCCGTTTGTGCCCAATTGAGTCAAGTGTTAGCAGAAGCCATTGAAAGCTTAGACTTACCCGATCTTACCCTACATAAACAGGGCACGTACTTGTGCATGGAAGGCCCAGCTTTTTCCACCCAAGCCGAATCAGAACTCTATCGCAGTTGGGGCGCAACCGTGATTGGTATGACCAATATCCCAGAAGCCAAATTAGCCAGAGAAGCAGAAATAGCCTATGCCAGTTTGAATTTAGTCACCGATTATGATTGTTGGCATCCCGATCACGATCATGTGAGTGTTGAGATGATTCTAGATAACTTACATCATAATGCAGAAAACGCTCAAAAAGTGATCCAAGAAACTGTGGGTCGGCTGCACGAAAATCCCCCCGTCTCTGAAGCCCATTCTGCCTTAAAATATGCCATTGTCACTCGACCGGAATTTATGCCGGAAGCTACGCGCAAAAAGTTAGGCCTGTTGGTGGATAAGTATTTGCAGAAGTAATGATCTCCATCAATGGCTTACAGGAGTTCCCTCTGGTCTGCCGTACATCGTGCTTCAACAAGGGCTGTTTCTTCGGGAGTCGTCAAACTTTAGGATTCTTTATCCTTTGCTGGCTCTATTTTTTGTTAAACTAACCTGGGTAGACAACGTATTGGGAGAAATTCCTGTGTTAGATGAACAGGCTAAAAAAACCATGTTACGGAAAATTCCCCATGGACTGTATATCTGTGGGGTGAAAAATGGGGAAGAAGTCAATGGTTTTACTGCCAGTTGGGTGATGCAAGGCTCTTTTGCACCGCCTTTGGTGGTGAATTGTGTGAATACTAGCTCTATCTCTCATTCCATGATTGAATCGAGTGGGGTCTTTGCCTTAAGTATTTTGGAAGCAGGACAAAAGGATTTAGCCCAGCAATTTTTCAAGCCTCAACGTCGAGTGGGAAATAAGTTTGAATCGGTGGAATTTTATCTGGGTGAAACTGGATGTCCGATTATTACCGATACATTAGGCTATGTGGAATGTCAGGTGGTCGGATCGGTAGCCAAAGGGGATCATACGGTATTTGTTGGGGAAGTGATTGCCGCCGGAATTCACCGGGAAGGTGAACCGCTTTTACTCGAAACTACGGGTTGGAATTATGGCGGTTAGGACAATAGCGATCGTCAGACATAACAACTAGGAGGTTAATTTAATCTATGCCATTGATCAAAGTGAAAACATCGGCTCCATCCCCAGAGCGTCCAAAAATTGACGATTTGCTCAAAACTCTATCGACTCAGTTAGCCCAGCATGTGGGTAAACCAGAATCCTATGTGATGACGGCCTTTGAATCTGATGTGCCGATGACATTTGGGGGAACGTTCGATCCGGTATGCTACATTGAGGTGAAGAATATTGGCGGAATGAGTGCGGCTCAAACTAAGAGTATGAGTCAGGACTTTTGCCAAGCGATCGCTGAAAAATTAGGAGTAGCCGCTAATCGTACTTATATTGAGTTTGCCGGTGCTGAGGGTAAAATGTGGGGTTGGAATAGTGGGACTTTTTAATATCAAGTCCGAAATTCAAATCTAGGGAGCGAGACGCTCCCACTCCAGTAACCTCAAGGGATTGAAGGAGTGCGGGCATCTTGCCCGCTTCTTGAATCCCATTTTCATGTCCGCTTGCGGAAACGGGACTGGATATAATGATCGGAGAGTGGGGGTAGGTTGGCAAATCCGGTTAACCTACCTCCAAACTTAGATCGGATCGGGGGACATCGCCTCATTTGTAGGATCTACCGTATACCTATGGATAGATTAATTGTTGTTTGACCTCTAGAGCTATGAAGCCATTTTCTCCCATCGATCCGATGTTAAGTCGTTTTTTGTCTAAAATGCCGACTCATATCGCCCTCACCTTTAGCGAAGAGCAACTGGAGGAGATTAAGAAGCAATTGGGCGATCGCCAATGGGAAGTCCATCCAGTAGATTTACGGCTCTCTTTTCCAGTGTTTAACCGTTGGTTTTATCTAGTGATTTTAGCAGGACGGGAGCGCCGACACCATCAACGACCGGATTCTGAGCCATGGAACGCCTGGATACCGCTTAACGTTCAGTATATTAGTAATCTGTTCGCTTGTGTGACGTTTATTTTAATTTTGATTCCTGCCCTACTGGGACTTTCCTACCTCTATAGTTCTCTGGAATCGGAAGAAAACCAAGCCCCTAGTGTAGTCGAAGAAAGCATCGATCGCTTTTTAACAGATTGGGGACTCTAGAGGAATTCTCCTACATGGGTACTGTTCACTCACCTCTATGGGTGCGTCCCCTATCTCAGACGATGCCCACAACTCGAACAAAACCGATCGTCTGCTTTGATCGCTGTACCGCATTGACTGCAAAAGCGCGGTTGAGGAGTCGTCGAGGAAGACTCGGAAGAAGCAGCCGATCCCATTTTCAGGTTCATATTGCCCATTTTCATTTCCATGGGTGAAAAACTCATTTCCATATTGCCCATTTTCATCGGTTCCATGGGTTTCATCGGTTCCATGGGTTTCATGGTTTCGGGGGAATTAGGCATCGATTCAACAGTTTGTAAGCCGATCGCCTGTTGCTGGGAAGGAACATTGGTTGAACTGACGGTTCCCATTTGCATTCCTTGAACTTGAAGGAAGCGATCGCCCCCAGATGCTTTAATTTTAACCACCACACCACCCCCCGTTGCAAACACTTCCGGCGCACTACTCCAACTGCCTGTTTCCCAACTATTACTCGATTGCTGTTGTTGCCCTGGACTACTGGCGATCACCGTTACCAGGGTTTGCATCCCTTGATTATCCAAGTAGAGGCGATGTCCTGCACCCAAATCACACATATAGGTCATTTATGTTCCCCTTAAAATTTTCTCTCCATCTAGTTTAACGTCAGTTTTAGAGAACTTAATTATTCATTATTAATTGTTCATTATTAATTGTTAATTATTCATTGTTCCCTCTAGCTATATTGATTACTAGAAGCCGCCTCAATTTCTAAATTAAACAACGTATTCAAAGTGTCCATCGCTTGCTTACGGGCTTCAATATCCTGTTGCGCCCGCAGTTGCACCATAGGGTCATGAAGAATTTTATTCACAATTCCACGGGTGAGCGCTTCAATCACCTCTTGGTGTTTTTCCGCAAACTCAGACCCCAAACGAGAAAGGGCTTTTTCTAACTCTTGCTCGCGAATGGTCTCCACTTTATGGCGCAAACAGTTAATCGTGGGTACGGTTTCCAGACTGCGCCACCATACCTCAAAGGCTTCGACTTCTTCCTCTAATAGGCTTTCCGCTTCCATTGCCATCTGGCGGCGACTTTCCTGATTTTGGGCGACGACTGCCTTGAGGTCATCCACATTATAGGGTTTGACCGAGGGCAGTTCGCTGACATCGGCAGCCACATTCCGAGGAACGGAAATATCAATCAAAGTTAAGGGGCGTTCTGGATTAACAATCGGTTCTAAATTCCCTCGATTTAATAAGGGTTGGGTTGCTCCGGTACTGGTAAAGACTAAATCAGATGCCTGAACCACATCCATCATTTCACCGATGGGATGAAGGGCGATGGAAGCGTCGCTAAACTTGCGGGCTAATTCTTCGGCTCGCTGCATGGAGCGATTGACAATCCTAATTTCAGTACCACCTTTAGAGAGCAAATGCTGTACCAATAACCGGGACATTTTACCCGCGCCGATAATGGCAATCTTGCATTCTTCCAGGGTTTCCAGTTTCATTTGGGCCAGTTCAACGGCGGCTGAACTAATGGAAACGGCTCCTGTACCGATGTTGGTTTCGGTGCGTACTCGTTTGCCAGCAGTAATGGCTTGTTTCATTAAGCGGTTGAGAATTCGACCCACGCCTTTATATTGTTGTCCCAGTTTATGACCTTGTTTAACTTGGGATAAAATTTGCCCTTCACCGAGTACCAAGCTGTCTAATCCGGCTGCCACGCGCATTAAATGCATGATTGCATCTTCATGGAGGAGAATAAACAGGTGAGGACGCAATTGAGACAGGGGCAGTTGGCTATGTTCGGAAAGAAATTGGGTAACTTCCCAGACTCCCTGTTGATTGTCGCTGATCACCACATAGATTTCTAAGCGGTTACAGGTGCTTAGAATGGCTACTTCTTCGATATGAGGATAGAGCTTGAGGGTGGTTATGGCTTGTTCGAGTTGGGGTTCGGGAATACTGAGTTTTTCGCGAACTTCAACGGAGGCTGTTTTATGACTTAAACCGATAACTGCGACATTCATTTTTTAAGGTTTGTTAATGGCAACTTGCTAAGATTTCGGGCAGATTCTACACAAAAGTCCGATCCCCCTCAATCCCCCTTAGAAAGGGGGACTTTTTTTTAATGTTCCCTCTTTTTAAGGGGGACTTTTTTCTAGTGCCCCCCTTTTTAAGGGGGGATCGGAGGATCTTTTACAGCAGAAACAACTAACTGTAGTTGGAGTTATAAATTATCCTATCTTAATTGGATGTTTTTGGGTGCGTCAAACATATGAACGGTATCTACAAACCGGGCGGTTTGGGACTGACTGGAAATGACCAGGCTGTGGGTTCTTGCGCCACCATGGAAATAGCGCACACCGTCCATGAGGGTTCCTGGGGTGATGCCGGAAGCGGCAAATAAGACGGTTTCTCCACAGGCGAGTTCTTCGGCGCTGTATACCCGGTCTGGGTCTTCAATGCCCATGCTGCGTAGACGGTCAATGTTGCTTTCTTTGCTTTCGCCAATTAAGCCGGTTTTAACGATGTCTGGATCGTAGATCAGTTGCCCTTGGAAATGGCCGCCTAGGCAGCGCATGGCAGCAGCAGAGATTACGCCTTCGGGAGCGGCTCCAATTCCCATTAAGGCGTGGATGTTGGTTCCTGCAAAGGCGCAGGAAATGGCGGCGGATACGTCTCCATCGGCAATTAAACGAACGCGAGCGCCAGCGCTACGGATTTCGTTGATTAGGTTTTTGTGACGGGGCCGATCCATGACCACAACGACTAATTCTTCTACGGAGCGAGCGAGGCACTCGGAGATCAGTTTTAAGTTTTCGGTGGCAGATTTGCGGATGTCTACATGGTTTCTGGCGGCCGGAGGAGCGGCGAGTTTTTTCATGTAGAAGTCGGGAGCGGCGAAGAGGCCGCCTTTTTCGGAGATGGCGAGTACGGCCATGGAACCGGGTTGACCGTAGGCGACGAGGTTGGTTCCTTCGCAGGGGTCAACGGCGATGTCAATTTCGACTAATTCATCGGGGTTGCAGTAATCTTTGGCATCTTCGCGGGAGCAGATGCCGACTTCTTCGCCGATGTAGAGCATGGGAGCGTCATCCCGTTCGCCTTCTCCGATGACGATGCGTCCGCGCATGTGGATTTTGTTCATGCGTTCGCGCATGGCTTCTACGGCTACTTCGTCAGCCGTGTTTTTTTCCCCTTTTCCCATCCAACGAGCGGAGGCGATCGCCGCTTGTTCGACGACTTCTATAATTTCTAATCCCAACGTAGTTTCAATCACAGTTTTTCTCCCAAGAGGTAATTCAATGAAATGCTTATATTTAGCCGGTTTCAGTGTATCAGTCTATCAGAGTCTGGGGCCAATGTTCGACGAGAGAGTCTCTGAGATTATGTTAAGTTTTGCATCTTTTAGCCCCCCTTCACTGCTCTGAGACCGGCTGGAGTCTAAAAGAGCCAGCTTTTGGGCAAATCTCCTATAATTATCGACAAAGACTCACTTGAGCTGAAAACTACAGGAGCCATACCATGTCTGAAACTCAAGGAAATTCAGAATCATCTAAACCCGTGGAAACGGTGACCCAAAAGAAGGAGGAGACCAGCTTTCTGGAACCTCTGCAAACGAAGTTAGGCAATATATTGGGCAGTTGGAAAGTTAAAGTTGGACTGGCGAGCGCGGTGCTGGTGGCGATCGCTCTAACCGTTTTCTTTTGGCAACATGCAGTGGCTGGTTTGGGTATGAAGCTCTGGTCAGCACAGGCAGGCGCAACCCCAATTGAATGTATGGTCAAAGATACCAATAACGATCAATATGTCAGTTGTAGCGCCATTCTCAACGAGCAGGTTGTGCCCCTAGAATGTGGCGCAAGTATTTTTAACGTGGGCTGTCGGATTAATTATGGTACGGCTGCTCCAGGGACAAGGAAATCTAGGGATTAGATGGGGAATAGGGAACAGGGAATAGAGAACAGGGAATAGTTTTCTATCTCCGTGTCCCTATCCCCCCATTCCCCCACTCCCCCCCAACAAGAGCGCTATCATAGTTACTCAGAAATATAAAGATTTGTAACATGATTGGTTTTTCCTCTCCTGGCTCCCAGAGTGTGTTAAAAAAACTGCTATTGGGTAATGAACCCACCCCAGAATTACTGGCCATTTTGTTGGTGTATTTCGTCCAAGGGGTTTTAAGTCTAGCCCGATTAGCGATTAGCTTTTTTCTCAAAGATGACTTAGGTCTCTCTCCTGCCCAAGTTGCAGCCCTGACGGGGGTGGCGGCTCTACCTTGGATTATCAAACCGATATGGGGCTTTATCTCCGATGGTTTGCCCATTTTGGGCTATCGTCGCCGTCCCTATCTGATTTTGTCCGGCTTGTTGGGGAGTTTATCTTGGGGACTGTTGGCGACGGTGGTCGATAGTGCAGGAGCAGCAACGGGGGCGATCGCCCTTAGCTCCCTCTCCGTTGCCATCAGTGACGTAATTGCTGACTCCCTGGTAGTCGAACGAGCCAGAACCGAATCCACCAGTCAAGTTGGCTCCCTGCAATCTCTCTGTTGGGCAACTTCAGCCACAGGCGGATTAATCACAGCCTATCTGAGTGGATGGTTATTAGAACTCTTCACCCCCCAACAAGTCTTTGCCATTACCGCCATTTTTCCCTTAATTGTAGCCATGGCAGCCGGGTTAATTGCAGAATTTCCAGTGACCAACTATACTCCAGCTTGGCAAACCATCAAACACCAGGTCAGACAGCTCAAAAAAGCCATCTTGCTCCCCTCCATCTGGAAGCCCACCCTTTTCCTCTTCCTCTGGCAAGCTACCCCCTCCTCCGACTCCGCCTTTTTCTTCTTCACTACCAACGAATTAGGCTTTCAACCCGAATTTCTCGGTCGAGTCCGCCTATTTACCAGCATTGCCGGATTAATCGGCATTTGGATCTTCCAGCGCTTCCTCAAAGCCGTTCCCTTTCGGCAAATCTTCGCCTGGAGTACCGTAATTGCCGTTCTGTTTGGCTTCACCCCGGTAATTCTGGTTACCCATACCAATCGACTCTTGGGAATTGGCGATCGCTGGTTTAGCCTCGGAGATAGCGTCATCCTCACCGTCATCGGTGAAATCGCCTTTATGCCCGTTCTCGTTCTCTGCGCCAAACTCTGCCCCCCCGGTATCGAAGCCACCCTGTTCGCCCTCTTAATGTCCATTACCAACCTTGCCCATGTTCTCTCCCAAGAATTAGGCGCTCTCCTCATGCATAGCTTTGGCATTACCCCCAACACCTTCGACAACCTTGCCCTGCTCGTTACCCTCACTAACCTCTCCTCCCTACTCCCCTTACCCTTCCTCAAACTCCTGCCAAGCGACAACACCCTCAGCACTCCACAACTAGCAGAAAACCCAAGCCATCCTCTTCCTAACCCAGAGGACGATCCAGAAAAGACCCATTCCTTAGTTAAGGTTTAAATTCTCCCCTCTAGTCTCCATCCTTTGATAACCTTATATCAATAATCAAGTCCATTACTACCAATTAGGAACCTGAATTATTAATGAATCAAACCATAACCGCGCTACCCAATCTTGACACACAAACCCTACATCACCAATTGTCCGATATTGAGGCGAGGGATATTGTGCAATGGGCCGCCAGAACCTTTGGTGAAGGTCTAGCCATGACAACCAGTTTTGGCATTCAATCGGCTGTGATGCTCCATTTGGTCACTTCAGTTGTGCCCAATATTCCCGTAATTTGGGTCGATACGGGCTATTTACCCCCAGAAACCTATCGCTTTGCCCATGATTTAACCCACAAACTCAATCTCAACCTGAAAATTTACCAATCCACCATGAGTCCTGCCCATATGGAAGCCATTTATGGCAAGTTGTGGGAACAAGGTACAGTAGAAGCCCTGAATCAATACGATCAACTGCGTAAAGTTGAACCCATGCAACGAGCGTTAAAGGAACTTAAGGTGACGGCTTGGTTAGCGGGTTTGCGTCGTGACCAAACCGATCATCGCAAGAATTTACAGTTTATTAACCGTCAAGGGGATATATATAAAGTATTACCGATTCTGAATTGGAATTCACGAGATATTTATCAATATTTAGTTGCCCATGATTTACCCTATCATCCCTTGTTCGATCGCGGATATATGACCGTTGGCGATTGGCATTCTTCTCGCCCTCTCAGTTTGGACGATGAACATGAACGAGATACCCGCTTCCAAGGTCTCAAACAAGAATGTGGATTACATTTACCAACCAGTCAAGATGAAGCTCAAAGTCTTGACTCTAGTGGTTTATAGAAGGATGATTGCGGGTTGGGTCAACACTCTCAAGGAACATTTCGATTACTGTACCTCATAACATCGAAAAACACTGTATGGCCGATGAAGTCAATCAGAGTGTGAATTCTTCCTCTGAAAAATCGGATTCCCCGCCTGTCTCCTCTCGATTTAGGATCGGGTTACCCCCAGGGGTACTGGTGGGGTTGGGATTTACCCTTGCCTTTTTGATAGTGAACTTTTCTCCTCACATTAGTATACTCTGGGGAATTGTGGGAGGGGTGGCGAGTTGGTGGATTGAAACCTCTTGGCAGACGGAGGAAGAGGTTAATGAAGATACTCCCAGTTTACCCACCGATCCCAGGGCGGAAAATAATTCTTTGGCCCAAAATCGCACGAAGGGAGAACGTTGGCGGAAATGAGTAATGAGTAATGAGTAATGAGTAAGAATTTAAAGGAACATACCTCAGTTTGTCCTGTCCGCTTCGCGGAAAGTGCTGTATGACTGGAGTGGGAGCGTCTCGCTCCCTAGCCCCAAAATTTAAGGGGGTTGTTCAGGACTTGATACAATTATATGTAAATGAGCTATTTACCCATTACCAGCGCAAAGCGCTATTATGTTTTTATTTCTCTCTAAGTTACTACCCCTATTTGTTTATCCGATGGGGTTAAGTTGTGTTTTGATGGTGGTGTCTTTGGTGCTGTTGTGGAAATGGCCCAAACGTGCGGCGATTTCTCTTTCTTTGGCGCTGCTGGTGTTGTTGTTGGGTGGGAATAGTTGGGTGAATCAGACGTTAATCCAATCTCTGGAACTGCGCCATATTCCGCCGGAGGAGTTGCCTGCTGCGGAGGCTATTGTGGTGTTGGGTGGGGGGATTAAAGCCCAAATCTATCCCCGACCTTGGGTGGATGTTTCGGAGGCTGGCGATCGCATTCTACATGGCTCCCAGTTGTATCTGCAAGGGAAAGCCCCCCGGTTAATCCTCACGGGGGGACGCATTGATTGGGAGGATGGGGGGCCGCCAGAATCGGCAGATATGGCGAAAATTGCTACTGCTCTGGGGGTTCCTGAAGAAGCGATTTTAGAAGATCCCAGTTCCTTAAATACCCATCAGAATGCGGTGAATGTGCGCCGAATTCTGGACAAAGAGGGGATTAATCGAGTATTGTTGGTAACGTCTGCTACTCATATGCCGCGATCGCTCCTCGTCTTCCAAAAACAAGGTATCGAAGCCATTCCCGCGCCTACGGACTTTCTCAGTCCCCCCGGTCGCTCTCCGGCTGAAATCGACACTACCTGGCAATCTGCCCTCATGAGTCTGATTCCCGACAGCAGTCGCCTTCGAGATACCACCAATGCCATAAAAGAGTATATCGGCCTATTTGTCTATGGTCTCAGAGGCTGGATTTAAACCCTAAATTTCTCCAGATCGCTTGTAAAATGAGTCATTTTGTGGTTATGAGTATAGAGAGAAATAATTCGCTAATCTCATGGACTTAAATAACAAGGTAGCCCTGATCACTGGTGGTGGTGTTCGCGTCGGACGCGCTCTCGTTCTGGCTCTCGCGGAAGCCGGATGTGATGTATTTATCCATTATGGAAACTCGGCTGATGCGGCCTCCGAAGTCAAGGAAAAAGCAGAATCTTTGGGAGTACGAGCGGTTACCTATGCAGCAGATCTGGCGGATACATCAGTAACCAATACAGTTATTCCTAAAGCCATTGAATCCTTCGGCAAAGTGGATATTTTAATCAATAGTGCTTCAATTTATCCTCTAGACGATCAATTTAACCAGATTGATGTAGAATCATGGGATAGAATTTTTGCCATTAACTTACGTGCCCCATTTCAACTTTCTCAAGCCTTTGCCCAGCACCTTCCACCCAATGCAAAAGGCAAAATTATCAATATTAATGATGCCCGAATCCCTCATCCAAAACCAGGAAACTTTTCCTATCGGTTAACTAAGCGAGGATTGTGGGATATGACAGAAATGTTAGCCTTAGAATTAGCTCCCCGAATTACCGTTAATGGTTTAGCCCTCGGCCAAATTCTTGAACCTCACTATGAATCTAACCCAGAAAAATTCATGCAAGAGTATGCGAATCGGAGGATTCCTTTAAAAAGATCTGGGAATCCCAAAGTGGTAACCGATAGCGCTTTATTTTTACTCCAACAAGACTTTCTCACCGGAAGTACAATCACCCTCGATGGTGGAGAATATCTTTAGAATTAGTGGAAGTCGCTATTGATAGGATTTTCGACTAATCCTAATTAATAGCGCTAGAGACTATTTAGCGATCGCGAACACAGTTCATCAACTACGATACAACATCCGTCCAACCAGTGTTACTATAGTATTCAATAGTAAGTATACTCACCAAGATATACAAAATCTAACAATTATTTATGACAGAAACACTCTACGATCGGGAATTCTATAAAACCCAACAACAGGGGTCGATTCAATCAGCTCAAGTAGTCGTTCCTATGATTATGGATTTAATTCAACCCAAAAGTATTATTGATGTGGGTTGTGGGGTGGGAACTTGGTTATCTGTATTTAACCAGTGTGGAATTGATGATTATTTAGGGATAGATGGGGCTTATGTAGATCCCAAAATGCTGATGATACCCCAAGATAAGTTTCAAACTTTTAAGCCAGAACAGCCTATTGATTTAAGTCGAGAATTTGATTTAGTTGTTTCTCTAGAAGTGGCAGAACACATTTTACCAAATTACGCACAAGATTTTGTAAAAACTCTGACAGAACTAGGGCCAGTTGTAATGTTTTCCGCAGCTATCCCTTATCAAGGAGGTACAGGCCATGTTAATGAACAATGGCCTGAGTATTGGCAAGATTATTTTCGTAAGTATGGATATGTGGTATTTGATGTTATCAGAGCGAAAATCTGGAATGATGAAGCAGTGGAACCTTGGTATCGTCAAAACATTTTACTTTATATTAGAGAAGATTTTACCGATAGATATCCTCAGGTCAAAAAAGAAATAGAGAGAAAACAATCTTTACCACTTGCATTAGTTCACCCTGAGACATATCTATACAACGTTACAGATCCTAAGTCTGGCTGAAGCGTGGATGATGCTTTAAGAATTCCAGAAAAGTAATGCTAGAATTTTTAATTTTTTCCTCAGCATAAACCTCTTCCATTTCTAACTTTAACTCAATATGTTTTTTCGTTACTGATTTTGCTAACCCATTTTTAATGCTGATTGTGCCAGAATTTAACTTATCCAAAATTATCTTTTTGCTTAAAGCAAAGACTTTGGCTGTATCTTTTGAATTACAAACAGAATTTTCACGACGGTAATAAATATGCAATGGTTCCTGGCAATATCCAATAGTTTCAATTGTATTGAAAAATGACATCAAGAATATTCCATCAGGCATAGCAGGTAGATCTACATCATAATATAACTCTATTTTGCTGCGATCGTAAATATGCATACTTGCCGTATAGAAACATACATGAAAAACGTCTGTAGGTGTAATGAATTCAGTATTAGGTTGTTTGCTTAAATTTTCTAAAAGTAGATTGGTTTTGCTGTCTCTATACTCAATACTAGAAATTGCAGCGCCATACTTTTTTACCAAAGGAATTAAAGTCGATAATTTTTGCGGTTTAAAAGCATCATCACAATCTAAACAGCTTATATATTGACCTCTAGCTATATCTAATCCTTTATTTCTGGCATTACTCTCTCCAGAACCTATTTGACCTGTCGAAGTAAAACGCAAACGGCGATCGTCAAGTCCAGATTTTTGTACAATCTTTTCGTAGTTTTTCCGATCGTCACTAATGATTATCATTTCCCAATCAGGAAAATCTTGTTTAAGCACACTACGGATAGCTCGTTCTAGGGTATCTTCCCCATAATAAACAGGAGTAATAATAGAAACCAAGGGATTTTTCATTTTTGATGGAAAAATAAAATGACTTTCTAAGTATAGAGCAATTTAGCTCTACCTTAATTAGATATCATTCTTTATTTATTGCCTGAAGTTCTAGCTTGAGCCAGTCTGCGTGTCCATTGTCGGTCATATCAAGAAATTCTTCAAGGTTTTGGCAACGTTTTTGCTGCATATATTGGCGGAATAGGCGGTTGAGGAGTAGGTTTTGGGAAAATTCGTCTCTGGCTGCGATCCGAATTGCCGGAGTCAGATCGAGTGTTCCTGCTTCTAGCAGTGCCAGAATTTGTTTATAGGCACGTTCGGCGGTTTCAAAGGCGTTGGCGGACTGGGTGATGGAGTTCTCTCGTTTGTAATATTGATAGAGGGGTTGGGGGTGAATGGCGACTTTCTCGATTCGACTTAATAGTTCTAGGTTGAACAGTACGTCGGCGGCGAAGGGTACTTTCGTCCAACCTGTACCGAGATATTGTCTTTGGAAGACGGGGAAGAAGGGAACGCGGGGTTTGAGGATATCATCGGGGGTGGCAAAGGTGAGGGCAGTGCGTTCTGGGAAAGGCTGTTTGTAGAGGATTAATTCTGTGTTGTAAACCCCAGTGTTATCAATGGC
This sequence comes from Roseofilum halophilum BLCC-M91, assembly GCF_030068445.1. Lineage (GTDB taxonomy): Bacteria > Cyanobacteriota > Cyanobacteriia > Cyanobacteriales > Desertifilaceae > Roseofilum > Roseofilum halophilum. Next base: position 52,846 of record NZ_JAQPOK010000016.1, read on the forward strand.
TGCGCCGTATTCTATGGCTAAGGGAACCAGTTCTTGCAAACGGTTGGGACTGTAGGCATCGTCGGCATCGAGGTTGGCTAAAATTTCTCCTTTGCTAATGCCAACAGCTGCATTGCGGGCGACGGCTTCTCCATTGCCGATACTGCCGGTAAAAGTTTGTTTTATGCGAGGGTCGGTGATGCCTTGTTGGGCTAGGAGGGAAAGATAGTCTATGGTATCGTCGGAGGCGATCGCCGCTTCCCAATGGCTATAGGTTTGATTAATCAGGCTTGTAACGGTCGAAGCGATGGTTTTTTCGGCTTTGTAGGCTGGAATGATAATGCTGACTAGGGGTTGACTCTTGTCGGACATGGCACAAGTGAAATCGTTTATTTATATAAAACCATATTTCTACTGAAGTGGTACAGGATTAGTCCTGCTTAATGGATAAACTCACTCCAGAACAGTCTACCTTTTCGACTAATTGGGCGATCGCCTCTCCAGAAACGGGTTCGATCCACTTAGAAGCGATTTCTGCCAAAGGAACCAACACAAAGGCTCTTTGTGTCATGCAGGGGTGAGGGATTTGCAGTTCGGGTGTAGAGAGAACTAAATCTTCAAATAAGAGGATATCTAAATCAAGGGTGCGAGGCCCCCAACGTTCTCGGCGGACTCTACCAAAATGCCGTTCGATATCGAGTAAAATCTTGAGTAGGGCTTGGGGGGTTAACTCTACCCTCAAAATAGCACAGGCGTTGAGGAAATCTGGTTGTGAAGGGCCGATAGGTAACGTTCTGTAGTAACTAGAGCAAGTTTGAACCGTAATGCCAGCCGTTTCATCTAATAGGTTCAGAGTGCTGTCAAAGGTGGCTTTAGAGTCACCTAGGTTACTCCCCAAGGCGATCGCACTTCTGGATGATGTTTGAGCTTCTCCATAATTCGATGTCACCATACCTGATTTCCTAGTAGAGAGTAGCGATCGATAGTCTACCAGGTTATCTGAGGCGATCGCTTATAATATTATTTCGTTGCTCAACTGCCTATTGTGACTCGATTCATTCACGATCAATTCGCCAAAGATTACCTCAGTGAACTACTCTCCCGGTTCGGAACAGTAGAAACCAGCAAAAAGATTGCCTCAGAAGTGCGCGAGGTCGATGTTTGGTTTACTCCCTCCTCTTGCGATCTCGATGTCAGGGAACTCGGATTATTGGGACAACTGATAGTGACTCCAGCACTCTTTGAACCCTTTCGTAATCCCATAACCGCCAATGAGATTCGCACTTGTCTGTTGAAATTATTCATGGTGCAAGCCAAATGGGAACGGGATCAAGAGAGCAGAAAACTTAGGGAAACCGATCTACCTAGACTGTGGATATTAACGCCAACCGCATCCAAGAATTTGCTAGATAATGCTCGTGCAAAGGAGGCAGAAAACGGCCCTCCAGGAGTCTATTATTTAGGCGATCTGTATAAAAGTGCCATCATCGTTATCCATCAATTGCGGAGAACTCCAGAAACCTTATGGTTAAGACTTCTAGGCAGAGGAACAGTGCAACAACAAGCCATTCAAGAATTGCAGAGCCTACCCCAAACTAACCGATGGCGAGGGAATGTGATAAGATTGATCTATAATCTTTTAACTATTTTAGCCACGCGGCAAAACCAAGAAGCCGATCGAGATGATGAGGTGCTAATTGTGACTCTAACTCAATTGTATGAAGAGGCGATCGCCCAACTGCGTGAAGAAGGGCGACAAGAGGGAGAACAACAGGGAGAACAACGGGGAGAACAACGGGGAGAACAACGGGGGGAACAACGAGCAACCCTCCGGTTGATAGCAGATATCTTGCGCGTCCGTTTTCAAGAAGTAGATGAGGAACTGGCAGCTATTGTGGAGGAAATAGCAACTCTGCCATCAGCAGAGTTTACTCCTCTGTTGCTACAACTGTCTCGCGAAGATCTATTAGAGCGATTTGCAAAGGAAAGAGAATAGGGGAGTTGAGATACTCACCGTCATTCTATAATTTAACTTCTCCGATACTTCAACCACCCCCAACTCCCGAACAACAACAAGCCGAATACAGTAGAAGGCTCAGGAACTGAAGTTGGACTTTCTGGAGTGGTTACTGGAGTTGGAGTTGGTATTGGAGTTGGTGAAGGCTGGGGAATGGGTGCTAAAGGCTCAGAAATACTCGTCAGTTGTATCGGGCCATCGTACAACAATAAATGACTGCTAGAAGCATACATATTCATCGTTCCAGAAGTTCCCGCACAAGAGCCTAAATCCAAGGCACATCGTAACTGGATCGATAAAGAGGCATTAGCAAATACAATCGGTTGTGGCCAAGAACTTGTAGACAAGGGTTGTGAATACCAATGAGTAATCCAAGTGGTTTTGATCTCCCATACAGAATTGGTATACTCAGCGATCAGAGCTGGAAAACTAGAGTAGAGATTAGAAGGATAAACAGGTTGTATCACCTGTGCTTCCATAGAAGTTTCATAAACGGTCACTGAACCCCAAGACCCTTTTGGCATTAATCGAGCCGGATCGAAGGAAAGATCCGCACTCGTCCGACCATCGGGAGATTGAAAGTGAAATTGAAGCGCTGACGTTTTAGAGGCAGTCAAACAGAGACCCAAGCAAGCACCTGTGAAGATTAAGGCAGTAGTTTTGAGGGCATTCATACCCTTTCCCTGATTAACTCAATAGGTAAAGATACACCTCAGCCATACTAGATTCCCTAAATTCCGTACAATCAGTAAGGTGTTGTTATCTGGCTTCTATGACCTATTGTCTTGGCATTATCACCCGTTCTGGGCTTGTAATGGCGGCAGACTCGCGAACTAATGCCGGAGTGGATTATATTTCCACCTATCGCAAGTTGTTTGATTTCTCCTTACCTGAAGAACGAGTGATTGTCCTGTGTACTTCGGGGAACCTCTCGGTTACCCAGGCGGTGATCGCTAGTTTGAAGAAAGATATTAAAGTGCAGCAGGACGTTAATTTACATTCTCTACCCACGTTTCACGAAATTGCCCGCTATATTGGCAGCAAAGTCCGACAATTGCTAGAGCAAGACCGAGCTTGGCTAGAAAAAGATGGTATTGACTACCATTGTAACTTTTTAGTGGGGGGACAGATTCAGGGAGAAGAGCCGGAGCTTTATCTGGTTTATACCGAAGGGAATTCCATTCAAGCGACTCCAGAAACTCCATTTTTACAAATTGGGGAAACCAAGTATGGTAAACCGATTCTCGATCGCACCCTCCACTTTGACACTCCGGTAGATGTGGCGGCGAAAGCGGCAATTTTGTCTATCGATTCTACCATGAAATCCAATATTTCCGTGGGGCCGCCCATCAATCTGGTCATGTACGAAACCGATAGTTTAGTGATTCGCCACCAGCTTGAGCTGCCCCTGAGAGACCCCTATTTAGGTAAACTGCGTAAAACCTGGGAAGCGGCTCTGAATCAGGCTGTAGAAAGTATTCCCAATATTGATTGGGAATATTATGCCCAGGGAGACGAAATCGATCTCAGCACGGATTAATTTAATCTAAAAATGCGATCGCCAAATCAAAGTCCATTTGACTTTGTACCTGAGAGCGGCGCAGTCTGCCAGAAACCGGAGCCGTATTTTGGGGTATGGCACTCGCTGCTACGGCAATATGGCCATTACTAACCGCGAGGCCGAGGGTGGGATCATAACCCCGCCACCCGGCTCCGGGAAGGTAGACCTCGGCCCAAGCATGGAGGTGACGGTTTGTCGTATCGCGATCGCCTTCTTGATAGCCACTGACAAATCTTGCAGCTAACCCCATAGCGCGACATGCTTCCATAAACAAGACCGCATAATCTCGACAAGTGCCCCCTTTTTGCTCCCACGTAATGCCCGGAGGAAAAGGATCGCCCGTATCGCGAATATAATAATCGCACCGTTCATAAATGTCCTGATTGATGGCACTCAGAAACGACGTAACTTGATACTGAGCGCGATCGGCTATTTCCATCGCCCAAGTATAGACCCTCGGATCGACTGGACTCGGTAAGCTTCTAGGGGCAAAATAGGGGGTTAACTGAGGCAGTAGACTAGAGGAATAATCAATCGGAAACCGAATCGCCCAAGGCTCTAAGAGATAATTAAACGGGTTCGTACAATGGGTTTCTACTTCTGACGTTGCGGTAATGTTGAGGGCCTTGAGTTCCTGACGGTCAAACCAAATTTTTTCCAGCACATTCCCATCCGTATCCAGGACAGAAGATCGACCTGTGGGTGGTGGGTCAATCTCTAGCTGAAAGTGATGCAGAGTTTGCTGACCATCCGATCGCGATCGCAACCGCAACCAATGGGGACTCAGGGCTACAAACTCACTATAAGTATAACGAGTCGTGTGGACAATTTTATAGCGCATGGTTTAGCTTTTTCACTTCTTGAGTTAACACACAGACTCTAAACAAAAATAGGTTTGATAAAGCTCCTCACCCACAACATTTAACTGTTGTTGTAAATTATCCACGAATTCATGTAATCCCTGTTGAATAATATCCTCAATCGTGATATACTCCAACTCCGATCGCAGACGACCCAAGGCCCGTTCAGCCGGATCGCTCCAAGTCCCTGGTGCTGTCCCATTAATTCTATGCAGGGACTGCTCCGAGCGAAACAGACAGGAGCGCACTGCACGAGGAAAGTCGCGATCGAGCAACAAAAATCCGGCTACTCCCATGGGGGTAATTTGGTGACGATCCATCTGTTTACGATACATCTCATAAGCACTCGCAGACTTTAATAAAGCAATCCAATGAATTTCATCTAGGGTTGTGCCCACATCCTGAGCCGAAGGCAACAAAATAAAATACTTTACATCTAAAATCCGTGAAGTCTTATCCGCTCGTTCTAACAACCGGCCAATCAAGCCAAAATGCCAGCCCTCATTATGGGACATGGTGGCATCCATCAAGCCCGCAAACAAATGGCTACAGCGCTTAACCTCATTATAAAAATCGGATAACTCCACCATTGACCCCTCCGGTGAAGTCTCCTTGACCATATAATAGAATTCATTAATTTGCTGCCACATCTCCGAAGAAATGACCTCTCGAACCGATCGGGCATTCTCACGAGCCATCCACAAACAAGACAAAATCGAATTGGGGTTTTTCGCATCAAACGTGAGGAAATGGCGCACATTCTCCTTGCTTGCCTCACCATAGCGCTCCCAAAACACCTGGCGATCGCCTGTTGTAATCACCAACGGTTCCCACTGATGGGCAACTCCTACGGGAGAATCCAAAATCAATGTCAAATTCGCATCAATAAACCGAGCTGTGTTTTCCGCCCGCTCCACATAACGATTGAGCCAATAGATTGAATCTGCTACACGACTTAACATAACTTTCCTAAAACAGCAGTTAAAACCTCACTCCCGTATTATCGGATGATTGGGGTAAAATTCTGCTCGTTGTAAACGGAAATCAAGAACTCCAAATTGCTCCCCATCCCCCTATCTCCCTCATTCCCCCATTCCCCCACTCCCCCATCCCCATCTCACAAGTAAACCCAACCTAAATCACAAACCTGGTGTGGGGGTTGTCACCCCATGTCTAACCAAAAGGAGCAACAATAGGGATATAAGATGAGTTGATTACCAAAACTATGTTATCTCCAACTGAAAAGCTATCTGACCGCATTTCCGAAATTTTTGGCGCAGTAGGTGCAACCGGTGTAGTCTCTTCTACTGATTATCATACTCTCCAACTCGCTTCTAGCTATTCTCAACTACAACCTCATGAACGGAAGTCGATTAACCGTTTGTTGCGAGCTGTACAGCGAGGTAAAATTGATTTAATTCCCACCTCTCTAGCAAGTTAGGGGTCTATAAGCCTATCCTATAGGGCAAGGTCATCGTTAGTTATTCAGGATCTTGACCGAATTGCCAAATATTTCCGGTGGAAATTGCACCATAAAGAACGGTTTGATCGGACTCAATCCATTGATCGAGGGCAATGAGTTCGATAGCTAGTTGCAGAAAACCCCGTTAAGTAATCAGCAAAAGTATAGGATTCTTCTGGCTTGATAATAGCAGGTTTCGGCATAATTGATATTGAAATCCTTTCAAAGAGTCGTAGAAATAGCCTGTACCGGACAAGTGGGGATGCATTGTTCGCAGACGACACAGCGCGATCGCATAAAGGTAAGCTTGAAAGTCTCTGGATCGAGGGTGAGAGCTTGAGTCGGACAAACTCCGGTACACAGTCCACAATCAACACAGGTTTCTTCATTGACAACAATCTCGCTCGTCGCTTGGGAGACTTGGATATTCTGCGATCGCATCCATTCTATGCAATCTTCGAGTTGATCGATATCTCCAGAGAGTTCTAGCACCAGCTTTCCCACTTGATTAGGAGCCACTTGAGCGCGAATAATATTGGCAGCAACGTTAAAATCCTTGGCTAAACGGTAGGTAACTGGCATTCTTACCCAACGCTGGGCAAAGGTCAGGGTGACTCGTTTTTTCACTGTTTCCCCCTAATTTGGTAGAATTTGACTGCTGATATCCGATAACAATTTTTTTTAACTGTATCATTTTTCATATCTTATGGCGATCGCAATCGATTTTGGCACGTCTAACACGGTTATTACCCGTTGGAATCCGGTGACTCAAAGCCCAGAAACCCTCAAAGTTCCTGGATATGCTTTGCAACAGGCTCCTAATCCTCCCTTGATTCCCAGTCTGGTTTATGTAGAAAATGCCGAGTTAGGAGAAGTCATTATCGGCCAACCCGTGCGCGATCGCGGTCTCGATCTCGCTCAAGATACGCGATTTTTTAGCCATTTTAAGCGTGGTATTGGCACACCGATTCAGGGGTTTTTACCCCAACTCGATGGGGTAACGATTCAGTTTGAACAAATTGGCACTTGGTTTCTCAATAATTTACTCAAGCAAATTAATCTGGAAGAATCCCTGATTGTAACTGTGCCGGTTGATAGTTTTGAAACCTATCGTCACTGGTTAGGGCAAGTGTGTCAAACTTGGTCAGTGGATAAGGTGAGAATTATTGATGAACCCACAGCCGCAGCATTAGGCTATGGTGTGGGAGATCGAGATTTAATTTTAGTGGTAGACTTCGGCGGCGGAACCTTAGATTTTTCTTTGGTACAACTGAATCCGAATGGGGTAAAAAGTGAAACTAAAACAGTGAGTCCCCTAGGGTTTGTTCTCAAATGGGGTGAAAAATCCTTTGCTGAAAAATCGAGTCAACAGGTGAAAACAGCGCGGGTGATTGCAAAAGCGGGGTTAAATTTAGGTGGTTCAGATTTAGACCATTGGATTACGGATGAATTGATTGCCCAGTATGGCTTAATTCAATCTATCTCGTTAACCCGATTAGCAGAAAAATTGAAAATTCAGTTATCGTCTCGTACCACAGCCACAGAAGTTTATTTTGACCGGGATTCCTTAGAGAGCTACGATCTGAAACTCACACGCAAACAGTTTCAATCTATTTTAGAAGACCGTAATTTTTTTAGTCAGCTTGATACCATTATGGCTCAAGTGCTGCAACAGGCAACCCGTCAAGGGGTGGATAAATCCCAAATAGATTCAGTGTTATTGGTGGGGGGAACTTGTCAAATTCCGGCGGTGCAAGATTGGATTAAGGGCTATTTTGATGAAAAACGGGTGCGCTGCGATAAACCCTTTGAAGCGATCGCCCAAGGTGCGCTGCAATTGGTTCAAGGGATTGAGTTGAAAGATTTTCTCTACCATAGTTATGGGATTCGCTATTGGAATCGCCGCACGAAGTCCCATAGTTGGCATCCGATTATACCAGAAGGACAACCCTATCCGATGTCGAAACCGATTGAGTTGATGTTAGGCGCTTCTGGAGAAAATCAACCGAAAATTGAGTTGGTTTTGGGAGAGTTGGGTGCAGAAACTGGGGGAACAGAGATCTATTTTGATGGCGATCGCCTGATTACTCGCATTTTGAGCGGTGATAAGCGATCGGTGACTTCCCTGAATGATACAGAAAGTGCCCGTACTATCGCCAATTTGAATCCTCCCGGTATTCCTGGAACGGATCGCATTAGAGTGTTGTTTGAAGTCGATGGGGAGCGATTTTTAAGGATTACCGTGGAAGATTTGCTCACCAATCAAACTTTGCTCAATCATCAAGTCGTGGTTCAATTAAGCTAAATGGGTAATGGGTAATGGGTAATCGCCAAAATATAAAACTTTTAGTCCTCGATATTGATGGTACGATCGCGGGAATCTCGAATGAAGTTCGTCAACCGGTAATTGAGGCGATCGCCGAAGTGAAACATCAGGGAATCGCTGTAGCAGTGGCTACAGGGCGTATGTTTTGCTCGGCTCTACGCTTTTATGAGGCGATCGGCGCTCAGTTGCCCCTCATTTGCTACAATGGAGCCTTAATTCAAGACCCCAAAACTAATACGGTTCACCAACATTTTCCCGTCCCTATTCCCTTGGCTGGGCAAATTCTTGACGTTTTAGAGACACCCCCCTATCGCGATAAAATCACCATTCATTTCTATATTGATGATTGTTTATGTGTCCGAGACATGGGAGAAGATACCCGCAAGTATCTAGAGCGTACCTCCGCACCCGTGCGAGTAGTCGGAGATTTAAGAGAACTCCTCACCGTAGAACCGACTAAAATTTTAGCCCTGAGTGAGAATCTAGAGTTAATTGACAAGCTTTCGGCGGATTTATGCACTACCTTTACTCAAGATCAACTCCATTTTACTAAATCTACTCCCACGTTTTTCGAGATTACCCACCCCTTAGCCAATAAGGGATTTGCCGTGCAATACTTGGCAGAAACTCTATTGGGGTTAAAACCGGAAAATGTGATGGCGATCGGCGATAATTTTAATGATTTAGAAATGCTCAAGTATGCCGGAATAGGTATTGCTATGGGTAATGCTCCTGCCCCAGTTCAAAAGATTGCCAATTGGATCGCTCCCTCTATAGAGGAGGATGGTGTGGTTACTGCTTTAAGTAAGTTTTGGTAATGGGTAATAGGTAATCTCCCTATCACCCCATCACCCCATCTCCTGTTACTGCGCTTTGGGCGGTGATTCCTTTTCTATGGACTTGGACTCTAGGGGAGCATCGAGAACCTTAGCAATGCGATCGCGGGTTTTTTCTAAATGGGCCTTAGTATAAGTATCTAAGCCTCTTCCCCGTCGGCGCAAGGTATGGTTAATTTGGTCTTCTAATTCCCGTAAATTGTACCAAGCTAGGGTAACGGCATCTTCGGGAACCCTGACTTGTCGCAAGCTGATGTTACTCAAGACTGACACATATTCCCGTTGCAGAGCGCGACGGATGCTCGATAGGTTAGCGATGTCTCCATCGATCACTTCTGTCCAAATGCTCTCTTGAACAGTCGCGAACAGTTCCGGTAACCTTAATACTTCTTCCGTAGCATCGGTTTTTAGCTCCAGATCTTGCAGACGGGAAAGACGGGTTGGAGACAAGAGAGAGCGCAACACCACCTTCTGTAATAAGAGAAGGCGATCGCTAATCGGATAATCCAACTCAAACAAATCCGGGAATGCCCCCCAATGAGACCAACGAGAGGGGGCTAATTGGTTCAGCAAGTTGGGTGAAAACTCAAACGCTTCTGCGGAAAACACATATTCATTTATCGCCGCTAACGCCGCTCGTTGCTTCTCAACCGAGAGGGGTTGAAAGGGCAGTCCCCCATTGGGATCGCCTGCATAATGCCGATTAAACGATTGTCCTCCCACATAGAGGGGCAAATTCATGGCATTACGGAAATAGTAGATAAATACAGTATCAAACAATTCTCGCATTTCACTGAAACTTTCCCCCGGAGCTGGCGATCGCCGATTCAGTCTAGACCACATGGCTTGGGCATTTTCAAACTGCCATTGGGCATAGGTAAGCGGATCGCTACTGAGATCGAAAATATTCACCGCCGGATCGAGACCACTGATAAAATCCTCATCCGTACCATAGGCTAATTCCGGTTCGGCTGCTCGTTGGGCAATTTGCCGCAATTCTCGCAATTCTGCTTCTGGAGAAATGGCATTTAAAGGTTTATATCCATACTCAATTGCCCAAACATCATAGGGCCCTAATTTCATCGGGAAATAATCCCCTTGGGGTTTTCCGGGGGGCGCTAAATTGGGGGAAACATAATCCATTACCGACCCCACCATGCCAAGAGTGCGGGTAATCTCTGGGTTTTGTAATTCTTCCGGACTCAGGAGGGTACTGCCGTGGAAATTATGTCGCAATCCGAGGGTATGACCCACTTCATGGGCAACCAAAAACCGGATGAATTGTTGCACATAATTTTCCATTTCTGGGCTACTGGGCAAGACATTTTGTACTAAAGAAAGGGAGGTTGCCCCGATCGCCAATTGCCGGTTAAACTCGTTGGCAAAGCAAACATCCCGATCTAACAGAGATTGGGCTAAAGGAAACCCAGAGAGCCGATCCTTTTTCGCCTCCAACTCGTCCGACAGGTCAACCCCCCGTAAATAACTGTTTTCCAGGGTGGCTTGGCAAAAGGTTTGCAATAAACTCTGTTGTTGTCCCCCTCCTGCGTCAGGATTAACCAGGGTTTGATATTGCCCTTTGATCAACCGCACCACATTGGCATCAATCAAAATATCCGCATCCAAAATTTCCCCAGTTAGGGGGTTGGTGCGGGAAGGCCCAATGCCATAAAACATGGGTTCAAAGGAACTCGACCACCGCACCACATTGTAGCGAATATCTGCCGGAGTCCAGTCCGCATCATCAGGCATTTGTCGCACTTCGATCGCCTGGGGTAATCCCGCTTGGGCAAAGGCTTCATTCCACATGAGAATCCCTTCTTTGACCGCGTCTCGATATTCCAAGGGAATGGTATTTTCTATCCAAAAGACTAAGGGTTTTCCCGGTTGGATATTCCAGCGATTGATGTAGCGCACAAAGGGGTCGCGGCGATCGCTATTGCCAAAGTCTTTATAAGCTGTTAAGAAATAACCCACGCGCTCATCCGCTAACCGAGGCCGATAGTTACCCGTCGGCAATGGAGAAAAACTATAATGCACGGCTAAATTAAAGGCGCGGCTATCGGGCAAGCTGGGCAAACTCATGAAACCTCCCCCCCTAAACCCATATAGAGCTTCAATTTCCAGATTTTCGGGGAAATTTTCGGCTTCAGTAATATAGGAACTATCGGGAGAGACTGAATAGGCTCCATTGAGGAGATAGGGTAAAAACGTGGATAAGCCACTGAGATCCTCTTCTCCCATCACCAGATTGGTTGCATTAATGAGTAAGGATTTCCGTTCGGGATGAATGCTTTCAATTTTTAAGGAATAGAGAACTGAATCACTAAAGCCTTCCTGGAGGGATCGCGCTAAGGGATCGCCGGGATCGGTGCGAAAATTAGTTTGAGGAACCACAAATTGCACCCGGTCTTGCACATGGCGCAATTGAAATAAGATCTCCCCTATGGGCATTCCATTGAGTAAAAAACCTTCGCCAATGCCACTCGATAGGGTCATCACGCATAAGAAATTCCGATTGAGTTGTTCGGGGGCAATTTCTAAATAGAGCTTCTCATTGTTTTCGGTTTTATAGAGCGTAAATACACCATCTTCTTTCTGAGTTTCAGCAATTAACTCATCAAAAGATTTAGGTGATTTAGCCTCTTCTGATTCTTCCGCTTTGACCCGATACTCCAGAGTCTGGGCAACTTGCACCCTTGGCGTAACCGGTAAATCTACCACATTCCCCCAACTGGGCAAAATGGTTACTGCCAAAAATCCCAGAATTAAACAGGCAATTCGATATAGTCTTTTCATACCCCAATCCAACATTTGAGCATTATTTTCGATCCAGGGAACGGGGAAAAGGGAACAGGGAACAGAAAAAATCCAATTTTACCCTCTTGCCTTTTGCCTTTTGCCTTTTGCCTCTTGCCTCCTATTGATGACCCATGACCCATTCATGTCCGCTTGCGGAAACGTGGTAGAGTCCCCAAATGGCCATCGCCCGCAGATAATGACTGGCGCGGAAGGTTCCGGCGGCAGTAATGGCTTCTGGGGTGCGAAATTGCAACCCATGGGTATAAATTTGATTGACTACGGCTTCGGCGATCGCAAAAGCTTCCCCTTTCATTCCCTGTTGTAACATAAATGCTGCTAATCCGAAGTTAATTCCTGTCCAAATTTCCAGGGGATGGGTGGCATTGGGGTTTTCTGGCGAGCCATCGGGGTTCACACCATTGGCTACACCGAGGGCGGCTCGATCCGGGTTTTGGGTCTGGTTAAAGAGGGTAAAACAGCTATTGTAGATGGTTTCTAGGGTGGTCTGGGTGCAGTCTTCTGGCACGATGGGCGGTAAGTTTAATAACTGAGTGTAAAATTGACCGCAGAGCTGATCGGCCATTACTACTTGCGATCCGCTTTCGCTATCAAGGTTATAGTAGCTTCCATTCCAAAGGGTCTTTTGATACAGAGGTTTGGCCTGGGTTAACCAGGTTGACCATTGTTCAATCTGCCCTTTAAGATCGGCAGAAGGGGAGGTTTGAGCGTCTTGGAGTTGGTTTCCGATCGCGATCGCCGCTTCGAGCGCTGCTAACCATAATCCGCCACAATAGGCGCTAATGCCCTTGAGTTTCCAGTCATCAAAGGTTTGATCGGGCGCTCCTGAGTTTTCGGGAATGCCATCCCCATCGCGATCGAAGGTTTTCAGATAGTCTAAGGTTTCCACAATTGCGCCCCAACAGTCTTGCAAAAACTCCAGATCTGCCGATCCTGTCCAGATAAAATACCGATACACTTGCAAGACAAAATCACAGCCCAAGTCTTTCCAGAGGTTGCAGTCTTGATAGCTGGTGTAATTGGTTTTTGCCCAGGGATGTTCATTAGGAGCGCCGAGATCGTGGGGGGTGGCACTGGCAATTTTTCGCACCGCTTGCGCTTGATTGTAGCCAATGATTCTAGGGGTATTGTCTCCTTGGGGAATGGCGCGAGCGAAGGCTAACATTACTGCTTTTTCGAGTTTCGGCCACAATTGGGTTAAAGCAAAACCGCCATACAAACGCACGTCTAAGCTTTCATACCAGCGATAGTCTAAACATTCGAGTACCCCAAATTGGCCGATGGGATCGTTTTCTGTGCCTGCTGTCCAGAGGGTTCCGCCGTCGGCGAGCAGGTAGAGTTCATTAAACAGGGCCATTTTCAGGGGTTGGGGAAATCCTGGATCGTCTAAAATGGGTTTGCGCCATTCAGCGATCGCCTCTTTCCAGGTATCCGAATGTTTTAGCGCCGTGCGTACCATTGACCAGGCATTTTTGCCATTGCGCCCGAAAAAGTCCGTATAGCGGCGATAGTAGCCGATCGGTTTTCCGGCAGGTTCTTCACCAGTTGAGGGCAGTTGGCCAGAAAAGTCACTCTTCACTTGGGTATAGCCAAACTGGGTAACGGGAAAATCCCAAGCCAGGATAAAGGGGATCTTGCGGGTGCGCCCCGGTCTGAGGGTAAAGCGGACGGCGATCGCACAAGCGAGGCGTTCCCCCGATGCAGCCGGTGTTTCGTCTTCCGAGTCCGACAAGGAGCCATCGGTAGCAAAGGGCGACCAAACCGCCTCCCCGCTACTGGTAGGGTCCCAACGGGTATGGTAAAACACTTCGACGGCCGGGTTAGCAATGGTGGCGATCGCCCATTGTCCCTCCCCCTCTTCCGGGATCTCATGGGTACTGAGGCGACTCATTAAACATCCCACCCGAAAGTTATTTTCAATCCACCGGTTATAATTATCAGTGCTTTCTCCCCATCGGGGTTGATACTCATAAACCGGCGACCCATCATCCCGAACCCTAACTTGAGGGGTTTTAATGGCATTGGTAAACCAACCCACCGTATTTTCCCAGGTGAGCATAATGCTCAGAGTTAGGGGCTTATCCGTAGGGTTATGGGCTGTCCATTCAAAGATGCCTAGGGGATAGCTGGTTTCTTGGTAATTGTGGGGAATAATGGGCGAAAATTGCTCGCACAGCAGTTGGGACTGGTACACCCCTTGGTAGTGATACCAGCTTTGGGGATAGAGGGCGCTATAGGTTCCGGTTTGTTGGACGGCGCTGGTGGGAGGATACCACTGCCAACTGCTCAGGGTTCCGTCTGTGGGGGGTTGGGTACTGAGGGCATAGGTTTTGCTGCGCCCGTCTGTGGTTTGTTCAAAGACGCTAAATTGACACGCAGGTAAGGTTTTGAAGATATGTTCTCCCCCATCAATATGCCAGAGGTTAAACTCTCCCCTGGGCGATCGCCCGATACACCCTGCACCCAAGCCACCGAGGGGCATTCCATGCCAAGGGCCATCATCTAAATTGGACGCATAACGCACCGTGTAAGGGTTGTCCCACCCTAAACCGAGGGGGCGTTGCCATGCACACGAAGGAATCTGGGATTGAAAGGGTTGATGGGTCATAGGATTTATTTTACAAGTCTCGGCGCGATAGTAGGGCGATTCTCCACGTACCGAGGACAAAGGAGAAGCAGGGCCGATCCCCCACGGGAATCAGCAGTTTGGCTACGGGTAAGTGCCCCAAGGGAGCTTGGAGGCTAAAGGTTAGTTGATCATAATTTAACCAGACTTCCTGCGATAATGCTCCGCATCGCTGATGCGATCGCCACCCCACTTTTTGCCCAAACTCAGCATAGTTTTGATGGCAGAGGTTCCAGATCTGCTGTTGGATCGAAAAACCAAAATGATTGTGGCTATGTTCTCTCCACAGGCGATCGATCTGTTGCAGATCGGAGGAGGGGATAGCCAGGGCATGACGTTTGTTAATATAGCCTTCCGAGATGCGATCGCTCAACTGCAAGAGTATCCTACCCGTTTCTTCGTCCGCTTCTTCCCACTGTTGGGCCACCAGTAGATGCTCTAGTTTCTTATAAAGAGACTCAGGAGGGTTCAGAGTTTTCATTGGCTTAATTTCTTGGCTTTTACTTTTATTTTATACTATCGTTGTCCGCTTTTTTTGTTGCATAGATTGCTCTTGTAATCAGTGAACTCACTATGATATAAATAAGAAGCTTAATCTGATTAACCCTTATTTCTTTATGTCTTCTCCCTTTACCATCTCCCCCCTAGCGAACTTAGACTATATTCCCTATGTTGACGATCGGGGGAAATTTCCCGAACAGTTCTCTAAACAAATTGGAGTTTATGCGATTTTTGACGAAAACAAAATACTGCAACTGGTTCATTATTCACGGGATATTTACTTGAGCCTGAAGCAACATATGGTGCGCCAGCCTCAAGCTTGTTATTGGGTTAAAGCCTATGTTATTGAGAAGCCAAACCGCAGCCACTTAGAACAAATAAAAGAAGCTTGGATAGCCGAAAATGACTCGATTCCCCAAGGGAATGGGGAAGCCTTTAGTCAATGGACTGATCCCATCGATGCTAAAGTGTCGATGACCGATGAGGAAAAGGAGACCTATGAAAAGAGTGATGAATTAGGGCAAATGAAGCTGTTAAAAAATGTCGCTCGCCGAGTTCAAGCCGAAATCCTAGAGCGTTTAGAGCCTCGAAACATTCAGGATTCATTTCGATTTAATCCGAAGTTAAAAGAAAAAGGCTTATTAGACTTGAAATAAAATAGAGTTTCTAATGGGTAGGGCTGGCCTTGTCCACCCTACTATAAACGCTTTTGGCAGGGACAACTATTTTATATTTGTAAAAAAGGTTTAACAGAAATTAAAATTGGGTAGAAACTTGCAGAACACGAGTACCATTAGAGTTATTTTGAGCTTCAATAGCTTGACTAAAGGAATCTACCGCTTCTTGATAGTGGTGGAATTCAACTAAAATATTGCCTTTGAGTTTCAACGCTTCAGGATGATTGGGTTGAATCGACAAGATATGATCGTAGATTTTAAGGGCTTCTTCTGGGCGATTGAGGTGATCTAAAAGATGGGCAATTCTTAACCATAAATCTATCATTTGCGGTTCAATAGCTAAAGCTTGTTCATAGGAAGCGATCGCCTCCTCATATCGATTTAAGCCTTCCAGGGTAACCCCGCGATTGCGCCATAACCCTTCTCCTTGTTTACCCAAGGAGACAGCAATATCATAACAGGCTAGGGCTTCCTGATAGCGACTCAATTTTGCTAAGGCTAAACCCTGTTTATACCACGAATCGCTATGCTGAGAATTGAGATTGACCGATTTATCATAGGAAAGAATAGCTTTTTCATACTCTCCTATCCATCCCAATAAATTGCCGCGATGATACCAAGCTTCCCAACTTTGGGGATGTAGAATTAAGGCGCGATCGTAGGAATCGATTGCCTCTGAATAACGCCCTAACTTGGCTAAAATACTACTTTGATTATACCAAGCTTCATAACGTCCCGGATGAATTGAAAGGGCGCGATCGTAGGCGGTTAGGGCGCGGAGATACTGTTCTGATTTACTGAGAGTATTCCCTAAATAATACCAAGCCTCATCTCGATTTTCATCAATATCAATCGCTTTTTGATAGGCTTCCATGGCTCGATGGTAATTTTGTTGCTTGAGATAGAGTTTTCCGATCTCTAACCAAGTTTCATAGGACTCTGGAAACCATTCCAGGGCTTTATGATAGGCTGCGATCGCATCCTCATAACGATGAACTTCTGTTAAATGTTTGGCTTGCCTTACATAATCCTCCATTGTCAACTCTTCCGGATTCACCGCAGGTGCAGACTGTGGTGAATCTGGAATCACACTCCGGTTGAGCTGAGAAGGGGAAAATTTAGGCACTTCAGACGACAAATTGACGGGCAGAGCTTCCAGCATTTGGGAGGGACGGGTTTGGGAAATTTCTTGAAATACACTCTCTTTTTCTGCTTTGGCTTCCGCTAACATTTCCTGAAACTGGCGCATCATTTGCCGCTTGATTTTTTCCAGTTCCTCTAGGGAAATTTGAGATTGTTGGGACTGTTCGTGAACTGTGGTTAACTCATCGCGAATATGTTGTTTATATAAATTGAGATGGCGGTATAATTCGCCCATCCAATCATCGGCTTTTAAGTGATAATCCTTTAAGTCCCGGTCTAAATCGCTAAATCCTTCTAGTTGGGAGTGGATCATTTTTACTAAATCTTGAACCATCCAACCTCGAATGAACCAAAATAAAATCACTGCCATAACGGGCATACTGACGATCGATACCATCAATAAATTTAAGACGGTAATTGTTCCTTCAATTTTCGGGAGGCGATCTTCCCCTCCGACTAAGGCTAAATTTTCTTGAGCAATGGAGGTATCAACTACCTGGGAAATCATGGTTTTCAGGTGCTGGATCTCTTCCTGAGATAAAGATGTGCGATCGAAGGGTTTATGGATAGATTCTGTTACCGGAGGAACGACTTCCGGAGGAGCGATCGAAGCGAGGGCAACGGGCATCACCTGTTGGACAATAGAATCAATAAACTTGGGGTCTAAATCTGGTTTCTTGGTTGTTCCAGGATCTCCTATCGGTTGAATTGGAGATTGGCTCAGATGAGACGAAGACCGAAATTCCGGCGCGATTAAGGCCGCTAATGTAACAAGGACAACGGTTGACATCCGCATAGCATCCACTCCCATTCATCTCGATGCGCTATTCCTTGATACGGAGTTTTGGATCGAGATCAGGATATGATCTGGGATGGGGAGATGGGGGATGGGGAAATGGGGACGCGGAGACGCGGAGACACGGGGACGCGGAGACGCGGGGACGCGGAGACGCGGAGACACGGGGACACGGGGACACGGGGACACGGGGACGCGGAGACACGGGGACACGGGGACACGGGGACACGGAGACGCGGAGACGCGGAGACACGGGGACACGGGGACACGGGGACGCGGAGACGCGGAGACACGGGGACACGGGGAAATTGTCTATTGCCTATTCCCCATTCCACAC
This sequence comes from Roseofilum halophilum BLCC-M91, assembly GCF_030068445.1. Classification (GTDB taxonomy): domain Bacteria; phylum Cyanobacteriota; class Cyanobacteriia; order Cyanobacteriales; family Desertifilaceae; genus Roseofilum; species Roseofilum halophilum. The sequence goes on from NZ_JAQPOK010000016.1 coordinate 70,787, forward strand.
CCATTACCATTTTCAGAGGAGATCGATTGATGAATCAAGCGGAGCGCATCGGGGGATTGTTATCAGAATCTGCGTTTGAGGTTTTGGGGAAAGCGAAAGCCTTAGAAGCGCAAGGGCGCGATATTGTTCATTTAGAAATTGGTCAACCGGACTTTTCTACACCCGCTCATATTTGCGAAGCGGCAACTGAGGCGATCGCCCAGGGCTATACTGGCTATAGTTTAACGTTAGGGTTGCCTGAACTGCGGGAGGCGATCGCCACTCATATTAGTGCAACTCGGAAAATTGACGTTGGGGGCGATCGCATTATCGTTACTCCAGGAGCCAAACCCCTACTCTTTTTCGGTATTCTGGCAGTGGTTAATCCTGGGGATGAAGTCATCTATCCCGATCCCGGTTTTCCTACCTATCGCTCCGTGATTCAGTTTGCCCAAGGTCGTCCTATTCCCTTACCTTTAGTGGAAGAGCGGGAATTTAGCTTTCGCGTGGAAGACTTGGAGGGGCTGATTTCCGACAAAACTAAGCTATTGATTCTCAATTCTCCCCATAATCCTACCGGAGGATTTTTACCTTTAGCTGATTTAGAGGCGATCGCTAATTTAGCCCTGAAACATAATTTTTATATCCTTGCTGACGAAATCTATTCTCGCCTGTTGTATGACTTTCCTCACCATAGTTTGCTCAGTTTACCGGGAATGGACGATCGAACCCTATTAGTCGATGGCTTTTCTAAAACCTATTCCATGACGGGATGGCGTTTAGGGTATGGCGTGATTCCCCAACATTTAATCAGCGCCTTAGAATTATTAATGCTCAACTCCAATTCCTGTACCTGTACCTTTATCCAAAAAGCTGGTATCGCAGCTCTGCAAGGTTCCCAAGATTCTGTACAAGAAATGGTCAAAGCTTTCCAACATCGCCGAGAAATTCTCGTGGCTGGACTCAATCAAATTCCCGGTATCCACTGCCTTACCCCACCCGGTGCATTTTATGTGTTTCCGAATATCAAAGAACTGCCCTTAAACAGTCAAGGTTTAGCGGATTATTTGCTCAATCAAGCTGGGGTTGCTCTCTTACCGGGAACTGCATTTGGAGATTATGGGGAAGGCTATTTACGTCTCTCCTATGCTACTTCTTTAGAGCAACTCCAGCGTGCTGTAGAACGGATTGGGGAAGCCGTAGCTGCCCTTGAGAGCGCTCCGCGCTGGTAATGAGTCATGAGTCATGAGTCATGAGTAATGGGTTAACTAGAATGTTCGGGAGATTCGGGTAAGAGCCAATTGAGCAACACGCCAAAAATACCGGATAAACCAATCCCTTCTAGGGCAAATTCTCCGGCTTTGAGGCTCAGTCCGCCGACTCCAAACACTAGGATAATGGCTACAATAATTAAATTGCGAGGTTTGATTAAATCCTCTCCAGAGCGTACTAAGCTATTCATCCCCACAACGATAATTGTACCGAACAAAATCACCAGAATTCCCCCCATGGCGGGTACGGGAATGGAACGTAAAAAGGCTCCTAGTTTACCCACAAAAGCCAGTAAAATTGCCAAAATTGCGGCCCAAGTCATGATTCCGGGATTAAAGATTTTAATCAGGGCAACGGCTCCGGTAACTTCGGAGTAGGTGGTATTGGGGGGGCCGCCGAAACAGGCTGCTATACTGGTGGCTAAACCATCTCCGAGGAGGGTGCGATGGATACCGGGGTCTCGCAAGTAGTCTTTTTGAGCGACTGCGCTAATGGTGAGGATATCGCCAAAATGCTCAATGGCAGGGGCGATCGCCACGGGAACAATAAAGAGAATGGAGGGTAAATGGAACTTGGGTAGGGTACATTGGGGCAGTGCAAACCAGGGAGCTTGGGCGATCGCCGTTAAATCGACCATGCCGAAGGGAAAAGCCACCAGATAACCGACGAGTAAACCCACTAAAATGGGCACTAATTTCAACCATCCCCGACTGAATAAGACGGTTAATAATGTAGCGAGTAAGGCACTGCCAGAAACCGCTAGAGCAGCTCCTTCGCTGTATCCTTCCCCTGCATTCGATGCCATACCAATGGCAATGGGGGCAAGGGATAAACCAATCACCATAATCACCGGCCCCGTAACCACGGGAGGTAACAGCCGCAGTAAAAAACCGGAACCACGCCATACAATTAATATACTCAAGAGTAAATAGACGATACCCGCAGCCATTAATCCCGATAAGGTTTCAGCTAAACCATATTTTTCTACCCCCAGTTGAATGGGGGCAATAAAGGCAAAGGAGGAGGCAAGAAAAACCGGTACTTTGCCTCCCGTTACCCATTGAAAAACCAGGGTTCCTAAACCGGCGGTCAATAGGGCAACATTGGGGTTTAATCCGGTTAAAATGGGGACTAAAACTAAGGCTCCAAAGGCAATACAGAGGATTTGAGCGCCGAGGGGAAAATAGCGCCAACTGAAGTGATAGGCGGTGCGATCCATCTGTGTTTTTTGAACTTCCGGGTTAGGATTAGGGGGTTCAGTCATCCGTGTTTGCTCCTGAAGACTCGCTGCTGTTTCCTTCGGGTTCTGATTCGGGTTCTGATTCTAACGGTTGTTCTGGGTTCTGGTTCTCCTGTTCTTGGGCGGCTAAACCACTTAATCGGGCTTGGGCCTTGCTCCAATAGGAAATGGTTTCTAGATGTTCCGGTTCTAATTGCAACGCTCGCTCGCAACAGGTAATGGTTTCTTCATAGCGTTCTAGTGCATACAAAGAAAGTGCCTTCTTTTGCCAAGCATCTGCTAACATCTCCTTGCGAGCAATGACCTCATCCCAAGCGGCGATCGCCTCCTCATAGCGTTGAAGATCCGTTAAGATTCGCGCTTGTCCGACCCACCCTTGAAACGCTTCTGGGCGAATTTCTGTCGCCTTCTGAAAACTTTGCAGGGCTTCCTCAAACCGGTCAAATCCACTTAAGACTGTTCCCCGATTCAGCCAAGGATCGAACGCATTCGGTTGTAGCTTGAGGGCCTGTTCATAACTGTCCAATGCTTCCTGATAGCGCCCTAAATTTCTCAGGGCCACTCCCCGATTACTCCAGGCCATATCATAATCTGACTTAATTGCCAAAGCCTGATCGTAACTGCCTAATGCCTCTTCATATCGTTTCAGTTGATTGAGGGCTACGCCGCGATTCGTCCAAACTTGATAAAAATCAGGCTTGACTGCCAATGCTTGATCCCAAAGTGACAAGGCCTGATTATACTGTTTTTTTTCATACAAAGCATTGCCTTGATAAAATAGCTCCTGAGCCTCAGTTGTCATCGGTTGGAGAGTTTCGGGGGTAAAGGTTTTTTGCAACAGCGATCGCCCCACTTGGGTTGACTTTTGGCCAATCATCCCCAGCTCTATTTCCCCCAACTTCAACATCCGGGAAGCCAATTGGTGATTGGGAAGCGGATTTTCTAAGAGGCGATCGCCAAACTCAGTTAACCAATTGAGCCATCCTTCTGGCGTGGTGCGATCGGACAATCGACTCAAATACTCCTGCACCTGCGGCCCTTGCCATCCCCTTGAGACTCCTTCCAACAGTTGCATAAATACAAATTCATACCCCGCACGATCGAGGGGGGGTTGGCGCTCCTCTTCCTTATTCTTGAGGGATACTGACTCCCCTTGATGGCCAAATAACTTTCCCCATAACCCCTGAATCCATTGGATCAAAGACCGCCAAAACCGTTTCCACATAGCTATCACCGAGTATTGATGTCCCCTTCATCAGAAAAATTGGGTCTGAAACCCCGCCTTTTCAGGGCGGCTTTACTAAGCATAGGCTACCACAATTACATCTTAGGTGCTACAATGTGAGAAATCCTTCGACTCACCCATGGAAAGAGCATTTAACTACCGATTTTACCCAACTTCAGAGCAAGAGTCCCTATTGCGGCGGACTTTGGGTTGTGTAAGATTAGTTTACAACAAAGCGCTCCATGAAAGAACTCAGGCTTGGTATGAACGACAAGAAAGAGTAGATTACGCTCAAACCTCTTCAATGTTGACTGCCTGGAAAAAACAAGAAGAGTTAGATTTCTTAAACGAAGTCAGTTGTGTCCCCTTGCAACAAGGGTTGAGGCATCTACAAACCGCATTTACTAACTTTTTTTCCCAGCGTGCCAAATATCCAACATTCAAGAAAAAACACAAAGGGGGTAGTGCTGAGTTTACCAAATCCGCATTCAAATTCAAAGACGGTAAAATCTATTTAGCCAAATGTAAAGAACCCTTAGCCATTCGCTGGTCTCGTCAAATCCCATCCGGTTGTGTGCCCAGTTCTGTAACCGTAAAACTCCATCCGTCAGGACGTTGGCATATTTCCATTAGATTTGATGACCCCACCATTAAACCCTTGCCTGTCAACGATAAAGCAGTCGGTATTGACTTAGGAATTAGCAGCCTATTAACGACCAGTGAGGGAAACAAGGTCACTAATCCTAAACCTCTAAAGAAACACTACCGTAGGTTGAGGAGACTTCAGAAAAACTTATCGAGAAAACAGAAAGGGTCGAACAATAGATATAAGGCCAGAGTAAAGCTGGCTAGAGTTCACAAAAAAATAACCGATACCCGAACTGACCATTTACATAAGCTTACGACTCAACTGGTG
>NZ_JAQPOK010000017.1 GCF_030068445.1 Roseofilum halophilum BLCC-M91
TAAAATCGGTAGTTAAATGCTCTTTCCATGTGGGATTCAAAGGAGTTCTCACATTGTAGCACCTAAGATGTAATTGTGGTAGCCTATGGTTAGTAAAGCCGCCCTGGAAGGGCGGGGTTTCAGACCCAATTTTTCTGATGAGTATGGGATTTGAGGGGGCGATCGGCCAACCGCAAGCGGTGAAGTTGCTCAGTCAGGCGATCGCCAAAAATCGGATTGCACCAGCCTATTTATTTGTAGGGCCCGAAGGCATTGGCAAGCGTCTAACGGCGGGTTATTTTGCCGAGCGTCTCGCCAGTACAGAAGACACTCCAGAACAACGGGCGCGGATTAGAAAACGCATGGAACAGGGCAACCATCCTGACCTGCTCTGGGTAGAGCCGACCTATCAACATCAGGGACAACGACTCTCGGTGAGTCAGGCCAAAGCTCAAGGGGTAAAACGGAAAGCACTGCCCCGGATTCGGATTGAACAAGTGCGCGACATTAGTCAATTTCTCAGCCGTCCCCCTTTGGAGTCTCCCCGGTCTTTGGTCGTCATTGACCAAGCAGATTTGATGGCAGAAGGAGCAGCCAATGGCTTATTGAAGACCTTAGAAGAACCGGGTCAAGCGACGATTATTGTAATTGCTGCTTCTGAGGCAGCCCTGTTGCCCACCATTGTTTCTCGCTGTCGGCGGATTCCCTTTTATCGTCTCAGTCCAGAAGCCTTAGCCCAGGTGCTAAAATCGCGCGGTTATGGAGAAATTGTCGATCGCCCCACAGTAATGGCCTTAGCTCAGGGCAGCCCTGGGGAGGCGATCGCCGCTTTCGAGCAGTTACAAGCTTGCCCACCAGAAATCTTACAGTCTCTACAGCATCTTCCTCGTACTCCCAGAGAATTATTAACCTTAGCCAAAACCATTCCTCAAACCTTAGATACTCCCACCCAACTCTGGCTCATTGGCTACCTACAACAATTTTATTGGCAACATCACCAGTCTTCCCAAGGGCTGCAACTCTTGGAAAAAGCCCGTCGTGCCCTTCTCAGTTATGTCCAACCTCGATTGGTTTGGGAGGTCACCTTATTGGCCATAGGCACTCAAGAATAGAGAATAGGAAAATCCTGTAATTTCTCGGAAAACAGATTAAAATCACCCAAAAAGAGGATGTTTTATGGCGATCCCTTATGGGAAACTCAATACTGTTGTTGTTGAATTTGGGGTTTAGATGCGCGGGTTGCCCTGGTTAGAAGTCTTGAGAAAATTGATTCAACATCGAGGATGGTTTATTCTCTGTTGGCTGCAAATTTTGGTCGCTCTCGGATTAATTGGAGGATTATTTGCGCCCACATCTCAAGCCGATCGCGCCCAGAAAAGGAACTTACCTCGATTTAGCCTATCAGCCCAATTCATCACCCTCTCTACAAAAGATCTCTTTGCCACGCCAGACTCGGTAGGGGCGATCGCCATTGGCGTGGCAGAAGGAACCCGCACCCCAAGCGGAGGATATACCGATCTCTATTTTGGCCATACCGATCCCGGCAACTCCAGACATAACCTGGGAACCTTCGCCTATCAACATGGGGCATATACCCCAGAAGAAGCAGACCGCCGACAACTCAAACGCCTGAAGCCCTGGATTATTGAACTGCAAGAAGAAGCGCAAACCCTAGGCGTTCACCTGGGAACCTTTGAACTGGTGGCTGGAGTGGATTTAATGAACCAATCTCCCCTAGCTGGAACAGCCTACATTAAACACCTCAAAACCTGTCAGCAACTCCAACAAAATCCTAAAGAAGCCGTACTGTGTGCCCGCGTGCGCTCTTTTGTTAACCCCAACACCGGAGAACTCGAAGCCCATGGACTCGGTTCCTATCGCAGTACCGTCCGAAAAGATCAAAAGCGGCGCTTAGATGCAATTGAAACTGTCCTCAAAGGATAGAATAGGACGCAGATCCGTCAGTCATCAGTAATATCATTGAAATTTTCCTGAGATCGATCGCAGCCAGAGGTGATTCTGAGCTTCATTATTTACAATATAGAGAATCCCCGGCCAACAATCGGTCGGCAGGGGATTCTAGGGTTAGGGTTCATTTAGGTCTGGATTACTGGAAAAAAAGCAATTTGTAGCGTATGGCGTTCCATTCATACTTGAGTGACTACTTGGATTGGACTCAGAAGAGGGGTAACTTAGAGTTTCCTGGGTTGCGTTGGTTGTTGCTGAATGTTGAAATTACCATGGGTGAAGGGGTTAAAAGACAATGAGCCAACTCAAACTGCGGATACAAGTTGAGGGGAATACGGAAGGAACCGTATTGATCGAAGATAATCCCTTTGTTTTAGGGCGATCGCCCGACTGTAACCTATGCCTACCTTTTTTTGGAGTTTCCCGCCACCATGGTCAAATCGTCACCCGTGGAAACGGATGGCTCATCGAAGATCTCGGCAGTCTCAATGGCACCTTATTAAACGGATTACCCGCCACATCTGCCCAATGGATTCACCATGGAGATGTAGTACAAATTGGTGTAGTCTCCTTAGTGGTTCTCATTCTACAACCCCCTGGAGATGAGCAACCCAAAGTCCCAGAATTGAGTACCGACGGTACAACCATCCTCCGTAATGTTAAAGATCTGCAAAGATTATGGCTGCAACCCCAGAATGACCAAGATACCGCCAGCAGCAACCGTAAGGCGATCGCTCGGCTCAAAGATCTCGTAGACATTAGTAAAGGACTCAACTTTGCCGGTTCCCTCGAAGCCATCTTTCTCCAAGTCCAAGAAGCCGTTTTTCGAGACCTCAAACGCATCGATCGCATTGCCCTGCTCATCGACCTAGAAAACACGGGACGACTTAAAATCGTTCGCCTCGCTACCCGTCATCAAAGCGACGATCCCCTAACCGCCGATGGCAGTTGGATCTCCCACAGTATCTGTCAAAAAGTCTTTCTAGAACGAGTCGCCATTCAAACCGCAGACGCACAAGCCGATGAACGCTTTGAAGGGGAAATGAGTATCCTCAGTAAAGGTATTCGTTCCGTTATGGCCGTTCCCCTTTGGGAAGAAGAACAAGTCTTTGGCGTTCTCTATGCCGATGCCTATGTCTCTACCCAGTACACCACCCTAGAAGCAGAAGAAGACCTCAGTTTTTTCTCCGCTCTAGCCAACTTAGTCGCCTCTTCAGTCCAACGATGGCTCCTAGAACAAAAACTTAGAGATCAAGAAAACATCCGTCAGCGTCTCGAACGCTATCATACCCCCTCCGTTGTCCAACAAATGATGGCAGCCGGAGCGCTCACCGATGGCCGCTTACCCCTAGCTGAATACGAAATTAGTATTCTATTTGCCGATATAGTCGGATTTACAGCCCTTTCTGAGCGCCTTGACCCCTCAGAAATTGCAGAACTTTTAAATAATTTCTTTGAAGAAATGCTCCATGAAGTCTTTGTGGCTAAAGGAACTTTAGATAAATTTATTGGCGATTGCATCATGGCCTTTTTTGGCGCTCCAGAAGTACAAACCGATCACGCAGATCGCGCAGTGGCTGCCGCTAGGGGAATGCTCACTCGCTTGGAACACTTAAATAAAAATAATCGCTGGAATGAACCCTTAGAACTCAGAATTGCTATTAATAGTGGTAAGGCAGTTGTGGGCGATATTGGCAGTTCCCAACGGGTTGATTATACAGTATTAGGATCGACGATTAATTTGGCTTCTCGTATGGAAGGAATCTGTCCCCCTGGAGAATGTGTGGTTAGTGAAACAACTTATAAATTATTGCGCGTTCGTCGCGGATTTATGCCCATGGGAAGTTATCGCTTTCGGGGCATAGAACGACCGATTAAAGTCTATCAAACGACGCGCACTATTCCTGAAGGGACAGAAACTCAAACAACCCACATACAGGAAGAGTAGAATTCTAGTAGGGCGCTGATTGATGTGATTTATATTCTGGTTTGAGTTTTGATTAAATGTCCCCTTACCCACCCTCACATTCAAACGATCGACACTTGGTTCTAACAGTACGCTCTACCCTTTACACGAGTGACGTTGCACAAGCATAAGATGTATAGCCGGGGAATCGAACCCCAGAGCCGCTTGTTGCTCTACCAAGGAGTCCAACTTAACCCAGTTGGAGAGGGGTTTGTGCCCGCCTCAGTTTGAATGCTACCGACTTGTTCTATTTTATATCAAATCCGCTTGAATACCATAATTAAAAATGTAGGGAGCAAGATACTCCCACTCCAGTAATATCAAATAATTGAGGGAGTGCGGGCATCTTGCCCGCTAGTTTAACTCATTTTCATGTCCGCTTGCGGAAACCGGACTTGA
>NZ_JAQPOK010000018.1 GCF_030068445.1 Roseofilum halophilum BLCC-M91
GAAGACCCAGAATTTGAAACCTTCTACACCAAGAACATCTTGTTAAACGAAGGCATTCGGGCTTGGATGGCTCCGGCTGACCAACCCCATCAATTCTTTACCTTCCCCGAAGAGGTTCTTCCTCGCGGTAATGCTCTGTAAAATAAACCTGTTGTCATTATCCCTAGATAGGGGATAATGACTCACATCCCTTGATCAAATTACCTTTTTTTTGACCTAGATCGTAGAGAGTAGAACAAGAGGTTCGACTAGCGTGCAAACCACCTTTAATCCTTCAATGGTAATGGGCGGTCGTGACCAAGAATCCACCGGCTTTGCTTGGTGGGCTGGTAACGCCCGTTTAATTAACCTATCCGGTAAACTCCTGGGCGCTCATGTTGCCCACGCCGGTCTCATTGTCTTCTGGACTGGCGCAATGACCCTGTTTGAAGTGGCTCACTTCATCCCAGAAAAGCCCTTGTATGAACAAGGTGCTATCCTTCTTCCTCACCTGGCTACCCTCGGTTGGGGCGTTGGCCCTGGTGGCGAAATTGTAGACACCTTCCCCTACTTTGTAGTCGGTGTTCTACACCTGATCTCTTCTGCCGTCTTAGGACTAGGTGGAATTTATCACGCCGTTCGTGGCCCCGAAACCTTAGAAGAATACTCTTCTTTCTTCGGCTACGACTGGAGAGATAAAAACCAAATGACCAACATCATTGGCTACCACTTAATCCTCTTAGGAATAGGAGCCTTATTGTTGGTCTTCAAAGCCATGTTCTTCGGCGGTGTTTATGACAGTTGGGCCCCTGGTGGTGGCGCGGTACGGATCATTAGTAACCCCACCCTCAACCCAGCCGTGATCTTTGGCTATCTCGTCAATGCTCCTTTTGGCGGTGAAGGCTGGATCATCGGGGTTGGCAATATGGAAGATATCATCGGCGGTCATATCTGGATTGGCCTGATCTGTATCTCCGGTGGTATTTGGCATATTCTCACCAAGCCTTTTGGTTGGGCCCGTCGTGCTTTCATCTGGTCTGGTGAAGCTTACCTGTCTTACAGCCTAGCCGCTCTAGCTCTGATGGGCTTTATCGCTGCTGCCTATGTTTGGTTTAACAATACGGCCTATCCCAGCGAATTCTACGGCCCCACCAATGCTGAAGCATCTCAAGCTCAGTCCTTCGTCTTCTTAGCCCGTGACCAAAAGTTAGGAGCTAACATTGGTTCCGCCCAAGGCCCCACCGGTCTGGGTAAATACCTGATGCGCTCTCCCACTGGTGAAATCATCTTCGGTGGTGAAACCATGCGCTTCTGGGACTTCCAAGGCCCCTGGTTAGAGCCTCTGCGTGGCCCCAACGGTTTGGATCTCAACAAACTCAAAAATGATATCCAACCTTGGCAACTGCGTCGTGCGGCTGAGTATATGACTCATGCACCTAACGGTTCCATCAACTCTGTGGGTGGAATTATTACCGAGCCTAATGGGTTTAACTATGTTAATCCCCGTGCTTGGTTAGCTGGTTCTCACTTCATTTTTGCCTTCTTCCTCTTCGTCGGTCACCTGTGGCACGCGGGTCGCGCTCGTGCTGCTGCGGCTGGCTTTGAAAAAGGAATTGACCGCGAAAATGAGCCAGTTCTGTCTATGGGTGACCTGGATTAATCATCGGTTAACCTGAGAGACAAAAGCTGATTTTAGCTTTTGATTAAAGAAGAGAGAGAGCGCAATTATAGCCTCTCTCTCTTTTTATTTGACGGGAATGGTGTATTCCCTGGCTATTTGTTCAAATAGGGGATAATACTGGGCAAATTCTGAACTGGGCGATCGCCCCTCCCAAACATAATAGACTTGATGGCTATAAATTCTCAGGGTTAACCGACTGGTGGTCGTCTCTAGGGTCGGTGTTAACACGGCTTTGATTCCCTGGTTGGTGACGAAGTTCGGCCCATTCTCTAAACCCTGGGGTTCGACCTGAGACTGGGCAAACCCCTGGATCTGAATCTCTGGGCGATCGGGATGACTAAAAATTTGCCCGTCCTGATTTTCCGGTGGGGGTTGGGCTTGCCATTGGTGGGGATAGGGAAAGGTAAATCCATAGCGGGGATTTTGATAAATTTTCCAGTTGCTTGATGGAGGATGAGCAGAGCAAGCAGAGACTGAAATTAAGACACACAAAGGGATTAGCGCTTTTAACGCCTTCCTCCATAACTCCTGCTTTGTAAAGTAATGTAACAATATTGCCGTCATACAGTCTTTACGTCTTGACAGCTAATGGTAGAATCGATAAGGTAATAAGCATAGCCGGATAGGACGACTCCAGAGCTATATGCAAGACAAGCAAAAAGTTACGCTGTACATTCCCCCAGAACTCCATCGTCGGCTGAAAATACAAGCGGCGGTCGATTTAGAACCGATGTCAGCCATTGTAGAACGAGCAGTTTCATTCTACCTGGAACACCCAGAGGTTGTGGAAAATATAAACGATTCCCACGGGAAAACGTATCAAATCCATACCTGTCCAGAATGTAAAAGTTCAGTCGTTATCAATGATGGAGAACTGGTCGCTCTTAAGAATCAGCCCACTGTGCTGTCTGAAGAGGAACTGCCAGTTGAGAGGGTGTCAAACCTTGACCGCCCCTCGGAATCTGGCGAGGAAGAATTAGTTCCGTGCTAAACATCGTCGGATCGTATCCGATAGGAACGGCCGGACTAATCCGATTCTAAGCTAAACCTTTAACCTCAAAGTTATCGATTTAGTCCCCATCAGGTTAGTCTAGCCGCAACCGATATCCCCACTGTTGCAAGTAGGTCGATCGCTATGCGAGAGCAGCTTAGTATTCTGATTAAAGCTCAATATCCCCTAATCTACCTCTTAACTTCTGAGGAAGAGCGGGCAGAGCAATCCATAGCCAACCTTGCACAAGGCAAGTCTCCAAGACGACTCTATGTTTGGACAGTAACCAGGGGAATGGTTGAGTACGGAGAACCTCGCAGCGTAACCCAGCACAATACGTTGTCACCGGAAGCGGCGATCGAATGGGTGATTCGCCAACCTCCCAAAGAAGGTGCGATCTTTATCTTTAAGGACTTGCATTCCTTCTATACTCCAACGATCGTGCGGTGGTTACGCGATGCGATCGCCAATTTTAAGGGAACACAGAAGACAATTATACTGATGTCTCCTGTACAAGAAATTCCCATTGAACTTGAAAAAGAAGTCATTGTACTGGACTTTGCCCTACCCGATCTAGAGGCTCTCAATCAAGTTTTATCCGCCCAACTCGGTTCGAGTCGGATCAAAACCAATGTGCGAGAAAAACTCCTAAAAGCGGCTCTAGGCTTAACCCTAGACGAAGCCGAAAAGGTGTATCGCAAAGCCCAAGTGACAGCCGGTCGATTAACCGAAACTGAGGTAGAAATCGTTCTATCTGAGAAAAAACAGTTAATTCGCCGCAACGGTATCCTGGAATATATTGAAGAAGACGAAACCATTGATGCGATCGGTGGCTTAGAGGAACTGAAATCATGGCTCAAACAGCGCTCTAATGCCTTTACTGAGCGAGCCAGGCAATACGGCTTACCCCAACCGAAAGGAATGCTCATTCTAGGGGTTCCCGGTTGTGGAAAATCCTTAATTGCCAAAACCACCTCTCGCCTCTGGGGATTGCCCCTACTCCGATTGGACATGGGTCGAGTCTACGATGGTTCCATGGTCGGTCGTTCAGAAGCGAACCTCCGAAATGCCCTGAAAACGGCTGAATCCATTTCCCCTGCTATCTTGTTCATTGATGAACTCGACAAAGCCTTTGCGGGAGGAACCGGATCTGCGGACTCCGATGGGGGAACCTCTAGTCGGATCTTTGGATCGTTCCTCACCTGGATGCAGGAAAAAGACTCTCCAGTATTCGTGATGGCAACCGCTAACCGCGTCGAACGCTTACCGGGAGAATTCTTGCGTAAAGGTCGCTTTGACGAAATCTTCTTTGTCGATCTACCCAATGAACAAGAGCGTACAGATATTTTTACCATTCATCTAGAAAAACGTCGCCGAGATGTTTCCCGCTTCGATCTAGAGCAACTCTCGAAGATCTGCGATGGTTTTTCTGGAGCTGAAATTGAGCAGGCCATTATTGCAGCCATGTATGAAGCCTTTGCCCAGGATCGGGAGTTTACCCAACTGGACATCATTGCTGCGGTTAAAGCCACGTTGCCCCTGTCGAAGACGATGCAAGAACAGGTAACTGCCCTAAGAGATTGGGCAAGACGACGGGCAAGACCTGCTGCTGCTTCGGTTGCTGAGTATCAGCGACTGGAGTTCTAACAGACTTTCTCTCCTGCTCCCAACAGGAGGAAAGACTAGCGTATCCCTCGCTAGTTTATCCAAAGCCGGCGATCGCCATCAACGATCAAAGGCATAGTTTCAATCCATAAGTTGTCGTTTCTCTCAAACACCGTTTTCTTAGGAGGAAATCTCAAATGTCTCATTTTAGCACCCTGCGTACCAAAATCTCCGACGCTGAAATCCTCAAGTCTTCCTTGCGTGACCTGGGTATCTCCGTTAAGAGTGAAGCCAATGTGCGCGGATACAACGGCCAACAGGTTCGTGCTGACATCGTTGCTGTTCTCGAAGGCGAGTATGACCTCGGTTGGTCTCGCAATGCTGATGGTTCTTTCGACCTGATCGCTGACCTCTGGGGTGTTGCGAAGAAGCACAACCAAACCGAGTTGATCAACTCCATCAACCAGAAATATGCAGTCAACAAGACCCTGAGCGAAGTTAAGCGTCCTGGTCTGCAAAACGCGAACGTGAAATTGGTCGTACAAAAGTAATTTCTCTAGCGCGTTTCCAAGTTAACGGGTTAACCTAATGCTGGTTACCCCGTTTTTTTATGTCGAGAGAGCTATGGATCGGATTGCATCTGAGTTTAATCCCAAAATCACTCAGGTATTACAAGAGTGTGGTCAACAAATTGAGTTGCTCAGTCAATCGTTTGAGGTGGCTCAAAAAGGCCCAGGAGATTATGTTACCAATGTCGATCGCTATTTAGACCGGAAGCTGGCTCAGGCTTTTAGGGGTATGTTTCCCCAAGATGGGATTATTACCGAGGAAAACGAAGCATCAAGACGCTTATTCCATCAAGGATATGAACAATTATGGTGTATTGACCCTTTAGATGGTACAGAAAGCTTAGTCAATGGTCGCCAAGATTATTCGGTGATGGTGGGACTGTTGCGAGATTATCAACCGATCGCCGGTTGGATTTATGCTCCGGCACGGGCCAGATTATATTATGGGGGTTACGATTGGGGATTGTTTGAAATTCGCTCTCAAGAACTGCCCAAGGCCATGATTCCCCAAAGGCCTTCCTCTCCCTCTGCCTCATTCTGTCCGGTGCAAATTGGTTTTCAAGACCGCAAAACCTATGGCCGAGCTATAACTCAGTTTATTCCCCACATTCAGTTTAATTCTTTAGGCAGCTTTGGCTTGAAGGTGTTAGAAGTCATTTTTGGCCGGGTGGGCTTGTATTTTTACTTTAATCGCCGTGTCAAACTCTGGGATACTGTTGGCCCCATTGCCTTAGCTCAGAAAGCCGGATTAGTTTGTTGCGATCTTGAGGGCCAACCCCTAGAGTTTACCCCCAATGCCATCGATCCGGATAGCCTAGCCCACGAGCAAATGATTGTGATTGGTTGGCCCGATTATGTTGAAGCTCTTCTACCCGGATTGCAAAAAGCTGTGTCTTCCATTGAAGATTATAGCTAGTGAGGTTAACGGAAATAGACGACTCTGGCATTGGTAAATCCTCGCGATCGCAATAAAGCCGACTCACTCTCGGCACGAGCGCGATTAAGATAGGTGTTCACATAAATATACCGACCTCGGCGATTGCGGTAGAGTTGTGCCCCAGAGTTAAATTGCTGAACTCTAGTCACCAGAGTATTATCGCCTGTGGGAATAATCACCACATATCCTTTGGGCGTAAACCTGGGGATGGCCATATTGTTTCCCGATCCACCGCCAAGTAAAGCTCGTATGGTTTCGGCATCAGCGATACCGTTAGCAAATAAACCCCTAGAGAGCTGAAATTGCTCCACAGCATCTCTGGTCTGGGGGCCATAATATCCATCAATGGGGCCTGGATTGAAACCGTTATTGATTAATAGTCTTTGGAGTTCTACAACATCATTTCCCTGATCGCCTGGTGCTAATTGACGGTTAATTATCCCAAAGGGTTGAACCGATGGATTGAAGGGTTGAACCGATGGATTGTATACATTGGAGCCGAAATAAGAAGGCGTGTTGAAATTCGGTGGAGGGGGAGGGGGAAGGAAGGATGAGACGGGTACGGTTGGGATTCTCGGAGTCCCTCCCAAACGTTGACTAATAGCCCACGTAGTATCCTGGCCAACGACACCATCTACCTGAAGGCCAGCTTGTCTTTGTAAATTCCTGACTGCTTGATCGGTTGCCCAATCAAAGTTACCATCTATTGGGCCTTGATAGTATCCCAACTGCTGTAGCTGCCACTGAAGTTCTCTCACCTCCGGGCCAACACTTCCCCTTTGTAATAAGGCGAGAGCAACTTGGGCTAAAGTCAGAATCGTCAGAGCAGTGGCTACAGAGAGTAATCGCAGGATAAAGCGACTAGAGATGGGTTTAGAGAGCCACTGTTGCCAGAATTGTTTCAGCCATTTGTCCAAGATCAATTCAGGGCTGGTGGGGTCTTGATAGGCTAGGGCTAGATGGAGATAGGCTAGAGAGTCCATAGGGAGTGGGGTATCTTAATCCAGATGTCTATGTTGCCCTTATTTTAGGCGATTTTTTCGAGTAACATGACTCAAAATGACTCACTATGGATTTCTTTTGCTCAAGGATTGGTTGCTCAGGCAGCGAATTGGTGCGTTACGCTTCGCTAACACACCCTACTGCCGTGACACAGCTAAAAATGTGCATTAGCGTAGGGTGGGTTAGGCGGCTAAAACCTAGACTCTGACAGCAATCTATCAATCCGCCGTAACCCACCATTTTAGGGTTGTCACGGCACTACCGATAGGGACACTCAGCGAATATCTTCGGGGCTAATGCCATAGCTCTGTTGCGCTCTGGATATGGCTTCCTGAGTTTGGGGGCCTAAAATGCCATCTAAGGGGCCATCATAGAATCCTCTGGCTTTTAAGCGGCGCTGTAATTCTAGGACATGGGGATCTGACCTGGAACTGAGGGACTCACCCAGGGGTGAACCTCCTTCGAGTCTGGCTTGGGTGTGACGGCCATAAATGCCATCTGGGGTTAAGCCTGCCGAGCGCTGATAGGAGCGAACTGCTTCCTCGGTTAAGGAGCCATATAATCCGGTAATGGGGCCGTTAAAGAAGCCTTTCGCCATGAGGTTTTCCTGTAGAGCCATGACTTGAGGGCCGCGATCGCCGCGCTGGAGTAGGGGAAAATTGTCTAAAGTCGGTCTCCGAGTGCCTGCTGAACGTAATCGACTCCAAGTTTGGGCCCCCACAATGCCATCAGGGATTAAGCCTTGATCTTGTTGAAAGCGGATTACCGCGTCTCTAGTGAGTTCCCGAAATCGCCCGGTTGGTTGTAAATTAAAGTACCCTAAATTTTGCAACTGTTGCTGCAATTCCCGCACTTGCGGCCCATCATCTCCCATTTCCATAGCTCGGACACAGAGGGCAAACGAGCCTAGAATCAGGGTTATTGTTAGCAGACTTTGAATTAAGCGGGAACCGGAAGAGACGAATTTCCCCAAGGACAATATCAGGGTAAACATGGGTTCAATTTGTTTCAATTAGCAAACCATCCTAGGGTAGGCAGGAGGATAAGCGACATGATTAAATTTCTACAAGCATACCCTGCCCACCTGGCCCGATACTTTCATGAGTTTCCGGACTTGATATGAAATAGAAATAGTATCAGTTTAAGTCAATGCCCGATCGATTAACCAAGCAGAGATGCCCGCAAATAGGGTAATAGCTAGACCCACGAGGGGATGTTGCCCTTGGCTAACGGCAAAAGAGGTAACAATACCTGCACCGATACTGCCCGTCACGATCGCTTCGAGCCAATCGGAATCAGAATGCTTATTATACATAGAGGATCATTTCTGGGTGAGCGCTGATGCTTTTTGTCTTCTCAGGGTATCACCCAAATTTCTCCAGAGTGTGCGATCGCCCTTAAATTGCAATCAACCTTGAGGTTTAGAGATATTTCTTAACATTAAGCGGTGAGCCAATCGTTTAGTCTTCCACCTTCTCCACATTTCCCCCTTTCACCCAGGCATCCTGAGAGCCAATGCGGACTTTATCCCAGATCTTGTCTTCACTTTCTCCAATCACGTACAAGGTTTCGTTATAACCGACTCCACCAATAGACGTAGACTCATAACTGGGGGCATTGCGCAAGATCAGACCATCTGGCCAAGTGACTCTCGCTTTATACGCTCCTTCTGGCAGTTCCGGTTCTTTGGGCTTTTGGATTTCAGCCGCAGTAGAAAGGGAGGCAGAAGCAGGTTTAGCCTCTTCTGCCTCTGGAAATTCGGGTTTGGGAGGGTCAATGGTCATTTTGGCCATAAAATAACGGGCGGTGGCTAATCCACCCACTAACATCAGGGAGATCGCCAATGTCACCCCAAAGATCGCTTGAAAGAATCCAGAAACAAATCTACCAACCATAAGGATAAATCTTGAAAAAGAATAAGAACTACAAGGGAGACTTTAAACCACTCGAACGAGACGCGAGTCGAGCTTTACCTGATGCTGCCCAAGATTGTAACAGTTCAATTTGTTCTTGGGCGGTGCGAGCTAAGGGCACAATTTGACTGGCTGCCTCTAGGATATCATCAGTGGTAAAATCCCGGTTTTGACTAAAGCCAATATGCATGGCTTCGACGATCATTTGTTCAATTTCTGCGCCGGAAAAATCGGGAGTTTCATAAGCGAGGCGTTTTAAGTCATAATTTCTCAGACTTTGGGGACGCAACCGGGAGAGATGAACCTCAAAAATGGCTTGTCGTTCTTCTTGGGTGGGCAAACCAACAAAGAAGATTTCATCAAATCGCCCTTTGCGTAAGAGTTCGGGCGGTAAACTTTGGATATTGTTAGCCGTGGCGACGACAAAAACCGGTGAGGTTTTTTCTGCTAACCAGGTGACAAAGGTTCCAAATACCCGGTTGGTTGTGCCAGCATCGCCCCGCGATCCCATGCCGCTAAAGGCTTTGTCAATTTCGTCGATCCACAATATACAAGGAGCCAGGGCTTCCGCGAGTTGAATCATTTGCCGAGTTCTCGATTCCGATTCTCCCACGAGTCCGGCAAACAGTCGCCCCACATCCAGACGCAGGAGGGGAAGATGCCAATGGTGGGCGATCGCCTTTGCCGTGAGCGATTTTCCCGTTCCTTGAATGCCCACCAGCAGCAAGCCACGGGGATGGGGCAGTCCATAGGCTCTAGCTTGATCGGAAAAGCCTCCCCCACGACGCAAGAGCCAATCTTTGAGGTTTTCTAAGCCGCCAATATCGGAAATTTGTTCTTGAGCGGGATAAAAGTCTAGGATTTGGGTTTGGCGAATGGTTTGCCGTTTTTCTTCTAAAATCAGTTCTACATCTTCCGGGCGCAATTCCCCATGGGTGGCGATCGCCTTTCCCAATACCCGGCGAATGCGCTCTAGGGACAAACCTTGACAGCACCGGACAATTTCGTCGAGTACTTCGCGATCGATGACTTGTCCTAACCCGGTTAATAAGCGGGTGACTTCTTCGCGAATGTCTCCACTCTGGGGTAAGGGAAACTCTAAAACCGTAATCACTTCCGTTAAGTCCGTGGGAATGCTAATTTCCGGAGCCAGAATCACCAGGTTTTTAGCCTCCGATTTTAGGCTCCGGGCTAGGTTTCGCAGTTTCCGCGATATGGAAATATCGTCTAAAAAGCGCTGAAAATCTCGGAGGACAAAGATCCCGGCGGCAGTTGGGGGGACTTTATTGACGAATTCTAGGGCTTGGAGGGGATTGCGACGACCAAAACCATTATCATTGGGATTGCCCTGATAACCTTCGACGAAATCCCAGGTATAGACTCCCCGACTGCCCAGATCTTTGGCCGATTCGGCGATCGCCTTTTCCACCCGTTCTTCTTCAGCCGTGGGAATGTAGACGATCGGATAGCGCGATCGTAGCAGTAGTTCAAATTCTTCCTTAAAACTCATGGACTAAAAGTTGGCAGGTCTGGAGACTCAGTTTAAACATCGTAAATTTATAGTATAGACTCTCCCTACCCCTTGTTAATTGATATCATGACTCAACGCACTCCCCAAAACCTGAACATTAGACCCCTTGCGCCCTATGAAGACCGATTATTAAACGCTTTAGCCTTTTTCCGTACCCAACGCCAACCCGAAAACCAGGCCCATCATTGCCTGAGTATGTATTTGCGCCAGTCAGAAGCGAGAATTATGGGCGAAGTCGGATTTTACGCCCGGTTAGTGGGGATGGAACCCTGGCAGTTTTTGGAATTACTCTATCAAGATGGCGATCGCGCCGAAGCCTTAATTCAAGAAGCCACTGGTTCTGGAGTAAAAGATACATTTGAGTAATGGGTAATGGGTAATGGGTAATGGGTAATAGGACATCAATCTTCCCTATCCACCGCATCACCGTGTCCCCCATTCCCCGACTCCCCCACTCCCCTACAAAGTGCTGTGTGCTATCCTCAAAACACGAATGCAAACACGATTCAGTATTCAGGTAGAAAACGATGGTACAAGAACTGCTTTCTCAATCGCAAGTTGCCGCTCGACTCTACCCAGACAGTGATGGCAAGCCGATGGCGGATAATACGATTCAATTTCGCTTAATTACAACTATTGTTGGAGGATTGTCCGCTCTGTTTCAAGAGCGAGAAGATGTGTTTGTGGCGGGTGATTTGTTGTGGTATCCCAGAGAAGCAGGAAGGTTAACGGTAGCTGAAGAAAGTTTGAATTTTAGGCAAGCACCAGATGTGATGGTGGTTTTTGGAGTGGAGAAAAAAGATAGAGGCTCCTATAAACAATGGGAAGAAGGCAATATAGTGCCTCAAGTGGTGTTTGAGATTCTTTCACCCAGTAATAGTAAAGGAGAAATGGAGGATAAGTTTGAGTTCTACGATTACTATGGTGTGGAAGAATATTATGTCTACAATCCGAAAAAGAATCAACTGCAAGGATGGTTGAGAAGTGGGGGAAGACTAACAGAAATTACGCAAATGGAGGGTTGGAGAAGTCCGTTATTGCAGGTGAGTTTTAGTACCAGTTCGCAGGATTTGCAGTTATTTACGCCGAGTGGGGAAGCGTTCGGAACGTATGAGGATGTGGTGCAAGAGCGCGATCGCCAGCGTCAGGAAAAAGAACTAGAGCGCGACAGAGCTAACAGTGCCGAATTAGAGCGCGATCGCCAGCGTCAGGAAAAAGAACTAGAGCGCGACAGAGCTAACAGCGCTGAGTCGGATTTACAACAGCTACGGGAGAAACTGCGACAGTTAAATATCGATCCTGATTCTTTGTAGTTTCACTCTGGGCGATCGATTAAAAATTAAAAATTATTACCGTAGTGGACTCTTTCACCTAATTTGGTGCATTAATGGCGGTTTTTTAAGGATCTCTAGAATAGCTCACTCGCTAGATTGAGTCTGTTGTTCATTCCCCCATTCCCCCACAGAGGGCGCAAAGCGCTGTATAGCTTGGCTCAGGGAGCGCCCCCTATCCCTGACTCGCAGCTATCTTAATTACTTGTAACAACGTAGAAACCGCCAAATCAGAATCAGGAGAAACCAAACAAGGAAATACCAACAATCCGGGAATTTGATTGGCCATTTGAGTCGTTTCCTGACTGAGGGTGATCAGGGGTAAATAACATAAAGATTCCGATTGACGCAAAGCGTTTAAATGACCTTGAATATCCTCTAACCCGGCATCATTGAAGACTAAAACATGGGGTTTCCAGACTCTGGCTAAGATTTCTGCCTGATCTAAATCTTCCGCTTCCAGGAGGCGACAATCTTGACCTTTCAAGGTGTGGCATCCCCGTACCCATTCTTGATAGGTTCCTTTTTGAGGTGTACCCGGAGAGAAACATAAAAGGGTTAATTTTTGCGGCACAGAGGACTCGATTTCCGTTTCTGAGGGTTGATGGAGCAGTTGTGAGGGTAAGAGTAGGGTAAATTCTGTGCCTTCTTTTTCCGTGACAGTACACATGAGATCGCCCCCATGGAGTTGGGCGAGTTGACTGACAATGACTAATCCTAATTCCCAAGTGGGGGAGGAAGGGAAGGCGTTCGGGTGACTGGATGTGGAGAACCAAGGAGTAAGGTTAATGGGGGTGGTTAAATGGGGGTTGGTTAACCGGAAGCTAATCCAAAATCCTCCTTGAGATTGGAGTTCAAGTTGGAGGGGGGTAGAGCGATAATTCTGGGCATCACTGAGGCGATCGCCGATCGCCCAAAGGTTATAGGATAAGAGTCGATGGATCATTTGCCCTAGCCAAAATTCATCGGCCATCACCTCTTTAATCTGTGGATCTGGGGTAAAATTGAGGCGGGGAGGTTGGGGTAAATCTTGTACCAGCTCTTCAAAGGTGGAGAGGATGCGATCGCCTAACTGAGAAGATTTTACCGGTAATTTCTTTAACGTAACTTCTCCGAGTTCAAGCTGCGTCCAAGTGACCATATCATCAATCATCATCCTCAGTTGTTTTCCCCCTTGATGAATCAACGTTAAATACTGTTTTTGCCGAAGATTGGCCGGGGACTGATGGGGGTGGAGCAATAGCTTGGATAGGCTTAAAATTCTCGTAATCGGGGTTTTGAGAGCATGGCTGATGTAGGCTAGGATCTGGTCTTTTTTTTGATTTTCCTTTACCAGTTGAGTCACGCGGGTTAAGAGTCCCTGAAGTTGCCAGTCTGCTGTAGAGTCTTCAGAACTCTTGGATTGGGTCATCGAGTCTATCCCCTCAGAAGTGAATCTAGACTGGGGTGAGGCCATCCAATCGAGAGTAGCGTTTCTCCTGTGTGGATGTTCTAAAAGGGTGGGCCTGGCTTGTGGTTCCTGCGATCCCGGCCCATAAGGGGCCCTTTGCTCTAAAAAATACTGAAGCAACCGTTGATTATCCAGTAATCCTACAAATTCCTGTTTCTGGTTAATGAGGGCATAATGACGGATAATCCCTGGGTTACACTCTTTGAGTTGCTCCTGAAGTTCGTCCATCTCTAGATCGCTGGAAAAACAGGCGATCGGTTCGAGAATGGGTTCTCCAATTTGGTATAATTGGGGGTTTATCTTGAGTAAAGAGGAAGCCTGAACCCCTTGCGATCCGGGTTTTAGCCAATAGGGTAACCACCGGGAAAACTGAATACAGGCGATCGGAAATTGGGCCGGATCGATAACCACCAAAAGCGCTTGGTCAGTTAAACTCCATTCCATTAAGGCATTTTCGAGTAGAGTGGTTTGTACACAGACAACAACTGGAGCAGTAAAAGCTTGGAGCAAAGGAGAATTCATAAGTTTCAGTAACCACAATGTTAGCAACATCTGGTGGCTTCAGTCTTAGAGTCGTACAAGCTAATCGGAAAAACTCGTCAAAACATGACAAGTTATTTACAATTAAGGGTACAATGTTTACATTTATATAAAGACTTGTAACAAAAACCCATTTCCTGGATTATTGAAGCAAAACTTTTTTATATCGGCTTGGCTGATACCTGTAGTTTCTTTTAACACCTTGGCGTGCCCTCTCAACTGTCTATCTGTACTTTTATCCGATCGGAGTCTCTAGGTGATGCAATGGATCGATACCTAGATGACACTCGCCATGCCCACACTCGCCTAGGTTCTGAAGGTGAGTTGATAGAATATTTGGATCGGCACAGACAGCAAATTGACTGTTTGGCGATCGAACAGATCCCTGAGATCCTGGAACTCTTAGGTAAATTACGGGAACAAAAAATCTATTTACCCATGGTTACAATCCGGGAATCTGTTGAAAACTCCAAAATCCTTCCTATTGACTTAAAGACTCCAGAAGAAAGAGGCAGTATAGACGTTCCCGATTTAACAGGGATGAGGCGATTATACCATGATGCCATATTGGAAGTCACAGCCGATGAGCTTCAACAAGTTGCATCCGTCATCGATCGGGCGATCGAGCAATTTCTGGAATTATCAACTACCCCAAAATCGACCAGCACACAACAGGGCAATGCGATCGAGGCGATCGACACCCAACACTCCCTCAAGCGTCAACAACGACGTTTAGGGGAAAAACTCAAAGAACGACTAGGATATCTCGGCGTGTATTACAAACGAGACCCCAAAAACTTTTTCCGTCGTTTGTCTCATGAGAAACAACAAGAGTTACTCGATTGCTTAAAAAAAGACTATGAGGATATAATACTAACCTACTTCTCCGACGATGAAGGAGTCAACTCCAAAATCGACGACTTTGTAAACATTGCTTTTTTTGCTGATATTTCTGTGTCTCAAATCGTTGAAATTCACATGGAACTCATGGAAGAATATTCCAAGCAGTTACAGCTAGAAGGACGAAGTGAAGAGATTTTACTTGACTATCGTTTAACCCTAATCGATACCATTGCCCATTTATGTGAAATGTATCGCCGTTCAATTCCTCGCCAACCCTAAATCTTGTTAATTCATAGTCCTGAATGACCACGTTCCTTTAGAACCCTTTGACACAGAACCACCATGAGTCCCCTGAAAAAAACCTACATCCTCAAACTCTATGTTGCCGGAAACACCCCCAACTCCGTGCGGGCGTTAAAAACTCTCAATGACATTCTAGAACAAGAGTTTCAAGGAGTTTACGCCCTTAAAGTGATTGATGTCCTCAAAAATCCCCAACTGGCTGAAGAAGACAAAATTTTGGCTACTCCTACCCTGGCTAAAATTCTCCCCCCTCCCGTCCGTAAAATTATTGGAGATCTTTCCGATCGCGAAAAAGTGCTGATTGGACTCGATTTATTATATGATGAACTGCGCGATGATGAAAGTATGATGTAAAACAGTAAGGATCAAGACCATTCGATTTTTTCATCATCCCTTTTATTATTCTAATTTAGAGCCAGATCACCTATGAATACATTTGATCAATTGAGTGAACCCGAAAAAACGGTAAATACGAAACTCACCGGTATTACTAAAATCAGAACCTTGATCGAAGGATTTGATGACATTAGTCATGGGGGTCTACCTCAAGGTCGAAGTACCTTAGTGAGCGGGACATCCGGGACAGGTAAAACTATGATGACCATTCAATTTCTCTACAATGGAATCACCTGTTTTAATGAACCTGGAATCTTTGTGACTTTTGAAGAATCCCCTACAGATATTATTCAGAACTCCGCTAGTTTTGGTTGGGATTTACAGCAACTCATAGATGATGGCAAACTTTTTATATTAGACGCTTCTCCTGACCCAGAAGGACAAGATATTGTCGGTAACTTTGACCTATCTGCTCTGATAGAACGACTGCAATATGCAATTCGTAAATATAAGGCTAGACGGGTTTCTATTGACTCCGTAACTGCTGTATTTCAACAATATGATGCTGTGTCTGTGGTTCGCCGGGAAATTTTTCGCCTGGTTGCCAGACTCAAACAACTGGGAGTAACCACCGTCATGACTACAGAACGGGAAGAAGAATATGGGAAAGTCGCTCGTTTTGGGGTAGAAGAATTTGTCTCTGATAATGTGGTGATTGTTCGCAATGCCTTAGAGGGGGAACGAAGACGCAGAACTGTAGAAATCCTTAAACTTCGGGGAACCACACATATGAAAGGAGAATATCCTTTTACCATTACTGATGATGGAATTAATATTTTTCCACTTGGTGCGATGCGACTTACCCAACGCTCTTCTAATGTTAGGGTTTCTTCTGGAGTCAGCACCTTAGATGAAATGTGTGGCGGTGGATTTTTCAAGGATTCGATTATTTTGGCTACAGGTGCAACGGGAACAGGTAAAACCTTATTGGTGAGTAAATTTATAGAAAATGCCTGTAAAAATTCAGAACGGGCGATTTTATTTGCCTATGAAGAATCGAGGGCCCAGCTTTTCCGCAATGCTAACTCGTGGGGAATTGATTTTGAAGAACTGGAAAATAAAGGGTTGCTGAAAATTCTCTGTTCTTATCCAGAGTCGGCAGGATTAGAAGATCATTTACAAATGATTAAATCTAAAATTACAGAATTTAAACCGTCTCGGATTGCGATTGATTCTCTGTCAGCTTTAGCACGAGGGGTAAGTAATAATGCTTTCCGTCAATTCGTGATTGGGGTGACGGGATATGCGAAACAGGAAGAAATTACGGGTTTCTTTACGAATACGACGGATCAGTTTATGGGGTCTCATTCGATTACGGAATCTCATATTTCGACGATTACCGATACCATTTTAATGTTGCAATATGTGGAAATTCGTGGGGAGATGTCGCGAGCTATTAATGTTTTCAAAATGCGCGGCTCCTGGCATGATAAAGGGATTCGTGAATATGCGATTACAGAGCATGGTGCAGAAATTAAGGATTCTTTCCGTCACTATGAAGGGATTATTAGTGGTTCACCCAGTCGAATTTCTGTGAATGAAAAAAGTGAACTATCGCGGATTGTGCGGGGTGTGCAGACAAAAGACGAAGAGGATGATATGGGCTAATATAATATTTTTACCCGATCAACGGTTAACTAACCAATAGGTCTTCATTTCCCCTTTGCCTTTTACGGAGATGATGCCCCGTTCTTCAAATTGGAAGCATTCTTTTAAGAGTTCATAAACTTGATGGCTGACATGAATTCTGCCCGGAGTTCCGGAAGATTCCATGCGCGAGGCGGTATTGACGGTATCGCCCCATAAATCATAACTAAATTTGCGGACTCCAATTACGCCAGCGACCACTGGCCCGGTGTGGATACCAATGCGAATTTGTAGGGATTCTCCATTTTCCAGGGCAAAATTTTGCATGATTTTTTGCATATCTAAGGCCATGGCGGCCATGGCGGCGGCATGATTGGGTTGGGGGATGGGGAGGCCGCCGACAATCATATAGGCATCGCCAATGGTTTTTATTTTTTCTAAGCCATGTTTTTCTGCTAAATAATCAAAGCTGGAAAACATTTCATTTAAGTAGTTGACTAAATCGATGGGAGCCATGCGAGCGGATAAAGAGGTAAAGCCAACGATATCGGAAAAGAGGATGGTGACGGATTCAAAGTATTCAGCGATCGCCTGGGTCTCTTGTTTTAATTGCTCGGCGATCGCCTCTGGTAGAATGTTGAGCAATAATTCTTCTGATTTCTCCTGTTCGCGGCGTAAATCTGCGGTTCTCTCTTCTACCCGCGATTCTAGCTCGGCAAAGGACTCTTGAAGCTGTTGCGCCATTTGGTTAAAAGAGTGGGCTAAAATTTTCACCTCTTCTACGCCTCGAACTTCCACATTCTGGGCGAGGGTTTCGTTATCACACCGACTTAAGGCGGCTTTGGCTAATTTTTGACTGCCGACAATTAACTGCATAATGGGTTCGCTGATCCAATGGGCTGTGATCCACCCAAATCCAGTGGCAACGAGTAAAGCGAGGAGACACAGTTCAATGGTGTGGCGGGTATTGGCGTGAATTTGCTCCATAAAATCGGACTCTGGAACCACAACCACAATTAACCAATTTAAGCCTAAGTCATCTGGGTAGGGAGCCACTTGTATAAAGGAGCGATCGCCAGCTCGCTGGAAATTGAATTGTGTCGGGGTTGCGATCTGCTCTAGTTTCTTCTCCTCCATCAAAAATTCAGCCGTGGCTCGAATTAAGCGATCGGAAATGTTTGCAGCCATTAACCGTTGGGGATTTCTGCCCCCTGCACCCAAGAGAAAAGGCGGAGCGTCGCTAGAGGTAGCCACCAGAAAACCCGATCGCTCTACAATAAAGATTTCCCCAGAGGGACTAACGTTAATGGTGGATAAAAACTCACTAATGCCACTGAGAACTAAATCCACTGCCATCACGCCACCGACGCTGCCATCAGTATTGAAAAACAATTCAGAAGCGGTAATTCCCAGATCGCCATAGCGAAATAAATAAATATCGCTCCAGGTGGCTTTTCTGGCTTCCAGTGTGCCTTGATACCAAGGTCTTTGGCGGGGATCGTAGGGAGCGGTTTCCCGAATCAGATCCTGACGATCGCCGGTTTCCGAGAGACTATAGAAGCGCCCGATGGGATCGCCTTCACCGAGAACTTCTTTGACAATTAAGCTTTCATCGGGTTCCCGACTGACAGCTAAATAACTGCCATTGGGTTTACCGACATAGATTTCCCGCGATCGCGGAAAAAGCTGCATTTGTTGCCAAAAATGATTTTGCAGTTCCTGAAAATCATCCTGATTCAGTTTACCCGCTTCCACCGCCTGCCGATTCACGTGATTAATCCGAGGGGGTTGTTGCAGATAATCCGCGAGATGTTGCTGAGTGCGTTTCGTCACCTCATCCCGTAACTGACGGGCTAAATCATTCACTGCCTGTTGTCCATTGCGCCAAGACAGATATCCCGTAATCCCCACAGCAGCAGAAATTTGCAAAATAAAAGGTACAATTAAAACCGAACGTAGGGATAGCTTATTCAAGAAAGAAAACTTGGATATCATAGCCATAATTCCCCCATTTTTCAAGAATTTAAACCTCTTGTTGCTGGGTTTCAGTCTCTGGATCGAGAGGGGTAGCTTTTTGACTAAAGCATTGGAAATATAAGGAATTGCACCATTCCTTAATCGGAAACGCTAAAAACGTGAGCGGGTTAATGGTGACAATAATATTGCGACTATCGGCTTTGGCTTGATGAATAATTTGCTCGGCCACCCAATTAGCCGATAATACTCCAATGGGATTCAAATTACTCTTAAAGGGCCCTAAAATCAGTTTGCGGACAATACAAGGGGCATCCAGACGGCGCAGGGTGACTAAATCGCCGATGGTGCGCTTGGTGAGTTCATATAAGGGACTAAAGGCGGGGGAAACTTCGGCTTCCGAGGTGTTAACCCAAACTTCCTTACAAGCCATATCCCGGTTGCTGTCAATGGTTTTGAGGAAGAGTTCCATCAAGCGCCAAGTGGAAAAGGCATTCACTTGATAGGAGGTTTCGATCGCCTCTGGAGTGCGATCGCCATGGACATTAACCCCATGGTTGAGAATCAGAATATCAATCTTTTGCAGCCGCTCTTCGAGTTCCGACTCTTGCCCCACTTGCCAAGAAATTGTCGGGATATCCACGGCTCGATCCTCAACGGTAATCTGGATCTGCTGTTCTCCAGAGGTTAGGGCGATGGGTTTTGCCCCCTGTAGATGTAACTGATACAGTAGCGATCGCCCCAACGTTCCAGACGCACCGGTTACCGCTACCGTTTTCCCTTTCAAAGATAAAGCTGTTCCCATAATTCGATCCACAATTGTAAACGTGCCACAAAAATAAGCATTCTGATTATCAAAATGATGTCGCCAATGATAACTGCGATTGACCCTTCCCTGGCTAGGAATGGCATCAAACGCCCCCGGACGGTGGGTTGAATCCGTCCACTCCTCCATTCCCGGAACCCCCGCTCCTCGTCCCATGGCGGTCAATAGAAAGGTAACAGAATAAATGATCGCTGCTCCCGTTCCCCACAGTTGGTCATTCCAATACACTGCCAGTCCTAAACCCAAACTGGCAAAAGCTAACATCACCAAACTTTCGGGTACATCATTGTACCAATGGGCCTTTTGATAAATGTCTGCACTGATTGGGGTTAAATCGGGGCGAAACACCCGATGATGCCACACATGCAAGCGATAGAGGGGTTTCCAGACATGGCAGAGAGCATGATAGACATCACGCACACATTCTACAGAGGCGATCGCCAGCAAACCCCAAGCTAAACTCAGCCAACTCAACTGATCCAGAGTATTCATCCACTCTGCCCATAGCAGACCATCGAACGCAAACAAGAGCAGAACGAACCAACTTAACATACACACTCCTACAGACCACCATTTTTTCCCTATGCGCTTACCGCTATCAGGGTTTCATCCCAGTTTACAATTGCTTTGAAGAATTAATCACCCTTCAGCTTACAGAATATTCCGTAAACTGTCGCTTAAATGGCGTATGAAAACCAATAACAATATCTGTTTTGGGAACTCCCCTATTTTGCAAGTCTTGGCCAATATCCTGTTCTGTGCCATTGTGCTGTATCCAAATTTTCCCATTCTTAATATCAAAGTGTAAGATCGAGCCATAAATCCGGTAATCTCCTATCCAGCCGACATGAAAAAGCTGGTAATGATCTCTGAGTGAATCAAAAATCAACTGGGTTTCCACTCCGTCTTGGGCATCGTCACTTAAACGAGCATAGTCTTCTAGGAGTTGCTGAATAATTTGGCGATAGTGGTTTAGGGTATCCATTGGTTAATGCTCTCCTTTTGAGGTTCATAGATGATGAGTTTTAACTGTTGAGTGTTGATGATGTCCTGGACGACCTCTATGGCAAAAAAAGAAGTGTAGGTATCTACAGAGATAGCAAGGTTTCTGCGGTTAGGATTTTTTGTGCACCCAGATCAAGATAAAGTTTACCCAGGTCGTACCTTAGCATCAGAGGGTCATGGGTGATTATCCATCCTTCTTTTTCTAAGGCATGGCGTACAGCTTGATGAAAGAAATCTTTAGCAGGCATAAATGTATATTAAGTTTACCCGATCGCGATCGCCAACTCCCCCATCTTAAAATCACCACGCAATTCCGTCTCAACAGCCATCTAGATACACCGCCAACCGGTGTATCTAGAGCAAGAAATCAGATTATTGCCGCCTCTCCAGAGCGGAAAGGTTCAAACGATTCTAAAATGGGATGTTGATTGTTACTCAAAACTCCAGGTTAGGTTGTGAAACTCTTTGTTTACCATACGCCCGAATTAACCCCTACCGATCATTTACCCGAATGTGCGATCGCCGTCGATGTCCTGCGAGCGACAACTACCATTGCCACTGCCCTCCACGCTGGGGCAGAAGCGGTGCAAGTCTTTAGCGATATCCAAAAACTGATGGATGTTAGCGCCCAATGGCCCCAAGACAAGCGTCTCCGGTTTGGAGAGCGCGGTGGAGCAAAGGTTGAAGGATGTGACTTGGGGAACTCTCCCTTAAGTTGTACTCCAGAGGTCGTCAAAGGGAAGCGTATTTTTATGAGTACAACGAATGGGACTCGCGCTCTGCAACGGGTAGAAGCGGCCAAAACTGTCCTCACCGGAGCCTTAATTAATCGCCAATCAGTCGTCAATTATATTACTAGCCACCAACCGGAGAGCATTTGGATCGTGGGATCGGGATGGGAAGGGAAATTCTCCTTAGAAGATACGGTTTGTGCTGGGGCGATCGCCCATAGTCTGTTAACGGAATTTACCCTCTCTTCTCCCGTCTCGGAAATCAACGACGAGGCGATCGCTGCTGTTGCCCTCTATCGTCAATGGCAAGAACAATTAGTCGATCTGCTGCAACAAGCCAGCCATGGCAAGCGCTTACTTGGCTTAAATGGTATGGAAGACATCGAGTATTGCGCCCAGCTCGATAGTGTCTATGTTTTACCCATTCAGAAAGAACCTGGAGTTTTAGTATCCCATCGTTAATTATTCGGAGGTGCTGATGAAAGCTATTGTTATGACGGCTCCTGGAGGGCCAAACGTGCTACAACTCCAGGATGTTCCCGAACCTAAACTCGAAGGAAACCGGGAACTGCTCATTCGTCTGAAAGCTGCCGGAGTCAACCCCATTGACACCAAGCTACGGAAACGAGGAACCTTGTACCCCGATCGAATGCCCGCCATTCTCGGTTGTGATGGGGCAGGAATAGTGGAGGCGATCGGATCGGCAGTCGAAAACTTTAAAGTGGGCGATCCGGTCTATTTTTGCAACGCTGGTATCGGTGGCCATCCGGGAAACTACGCCCAATATGCCACGGTCGATGAACTCTTTGTAGCCCACAAACCTACCTCCCTCAGCTTTGCTGAAGCCGCCGCCGCGCCCCTGGTGCTAATTACGGCTTGGGAATCCCTCTATGACCGCGCTCGTCTCCAACCCGGCCAAACTGTCCTCATCCATGCTGGTGCGGGTGGAGTCGGTCACGTAGCCGTACAACTGGCCAAACTGCAAGGGGCATCCGTTTGTACTACCGTTGGCTCCGTAGAAAAAGCAGACTTTGTGCAAAGCCTAGGGGCAGACCGAGCCATCTTTTACAAAGATACGGACTTTGTTCAAGAAACCCTTAACTGGACATCTGGAGAAGGGGTTGACATAGCCTTCGATACCGTAGGCGGGTCAACCTTTGCCCAAACCTTTCCCGCCGTCCGGGTTTATGGTCACCTGGTCACTATTCTGTCCCCTGCTGCCGATACCAACTGGAAAATTGCCAGAGATCGAAATCTAAGCATAAGTTTAGAGTTAATGCTCACCCCCATGGTGCAAAGTCTGGTATCTGCCCAACAAGATCAAGCCAAAATTCTCCAGCAGTGCGCCCGTTTAATCGATCGGGGAGACCTGAAAATCCATTTAGGAACCACCTTTGCCCTCAGAGATGCCGCAGCCGCCCATGAGCTGCTAGAGAAAGGCTCAATGATGGGCAAAATTGCCCTGTTAATTGAAGAATAGAGGTCTAGTGGACTCACCCAACAGCCGGGTAATGGTTACCAGCTAGGGGGAGGGAATAGGGAATTAGGCAAAACATCGATCGCCAGTAGTGCAACTGTCCTGAAGGCGATCGCCTCAACCCGTCTTTCCAGAACCCTTTACCCCCTGTCCACTTGCGCCTGCGTTAAAAGTGGCACGATCTGCGCCCCCCTTCATACCCAATTCGGTGAAAGTAAAGATATCAAGCTTACCGGAGTATCAGGGTTATGAAATACCAACTGCTATCGATTACCACCTTATTGTTGAGTTTAACCACCTACCTACCTCTCAAAGCTCAAACCCTTCCCTCAGAAAACCCATTTTCTCCAGCAACAATCCGCGCCCAACTAGAGACCATTGATACTCGTCCCAGAAATGCCGAGTATTATCAAGGCTTTAATGAAGGTTTTAACGAAGGGTTTGAAGCCGGTGTAGCAGCCAGAAAAGCGAATCAACCCAACCAAAATAATTATCAAATGCTGATGAACACCAATCCCCGTCCCCTGATTCAAGGATGGGCAGAGGGCTATGTCAAAGGCTATGAAGAAGGTTATGAATATGGTGGGTAAGGGGCAAGAGTCCGTAAAGGACGAGGTTTCTACCCAAATTTTTCGATAACAAAAACCTGTTGTGTATGATAGATGATAAACTACGGAGATATAAATGAGATACAGAGAAAGAGGGCGGGTTTATAACATTGACTGGTGAGTGTCCTGGCTATGGGTTAAACTCGCCCCTACCAACCCATTTTTAATCATTCTTTCTAATTGATAACGATTATGCATGTATTGATTCCAGCAGCAGGGATGGGGAAGCGGATGGGCAGCGATCGCAATAAAATGCTGTTAACGGTATTGGGCGATCCCTTGCTGGCTTGGACGCTACGAGCCGCAGAAGCAGCCGAAACCGTTGAGTGGATCGGCATTATGGGACAACCGACGGATTTTTCGGCGTTTGAGGAGATTATCGGCGGCTTAGGCGGGCAAAAACCCGTCCATTTGATTGTGGGGGGTTCAACGCGCCAAGAATCGGTTTACAACGGCTTACAGGCGCTGCCAGAGGGCGCTAAAGGGGTTTTGATCCATGATGGGGCCCGGTGTTTGGTGACTCCGGATTTGTTTGACCGATGCGCGATCGCCCTTCAAGAGTGCCAGGGGTTAATTGCGGCTATCCCCGTCAAGGATACGATTAAGGTGGTTAATGGCGATGGCTGGATTGAAAGTACCCCTAACCGCGCCGATCTTTGGGCTGCCCAAACTCCCCAAGGGTTTGCGGTAGAGGCGATCAAAACCTGCCATGATAAGGGACGGGCGAATGGCTGGGAAGTTACCGATGATGCTGCCCTTTTTGAGCAATGCCAGTTACCGGTCAAAATTGTTAGGGGAGAAGAAACTAATATTAAGGTGACTACGCCCATTGATTTGGCCATCGCCGAGCGCATTCTGCAACAGCGATCGTGACCTGGCAACCGATCGAAGACTTACCCCTAAATTGGAAAACCCTTGCCAGTTCGGAATTACCGCCCCTGGTGACCGTTTGGAACGAGCAAGCGGATCGATTGCGTCAGTCCGGTGAATTTCAAACGTTTAACGACAAACTGCGGCGGGAAATCGCGATCGAAACTGGAATTATTGAGCGTTTATACACCATCGATCGCGGGATTACTCGTCTACTGATTGAGCAGGGAATTAATGAGGCTCTCATTCCCCATGGTTCGACCGATCGCCCCGTTAAACAGGTGATTTCGCTGATTAAAGATCAAGAAGCGGCGATCGAAGGGTTATTTGATTTTGTCGGGGGACAACGAACCTTATCCACGTTTTATATCAAGCAACTCCATCAACTGTTAACTCAAAGTCAAGACAGTATAGAAGCCCTAGATACACTCAGCGACCAAATATTTCAAGTGTCCTTAATTAAAGGCGATTATAAACGTCAACCGAATAATCCTCTACGACTCGATGGTTCAGTGCATGAATATTGCCCCCCGGAACAAGTAGCCTCGGAAATGGATCGGCTGATCTCACTGCATCATCAACATGGCGCTGAAAATATTCCTCCTGAAATTGAAGCTGCTTGGTTGCATCATCGCTTTACCCAAATTCATCCCTTTCAAGATGGAAATGGTCGGGTAGCTCGATGTTTAGCGAGTTTAGTGTTTATCCAAGCGAGTTGGTTTCCTTTGGTTCTCACCCGTGACGATCGTGCGGTTTATATTGCGGCACTGGAAGAGGGCGATCGGGGGAATTTGTCAAGTTTAGTGAATCTCTTTGCGAAGAGTCAAAAACAAGCTTTTTTAAGAAGTCTGGGTTTATCAGAACAAGTGCTATCTGAGGGTAGACGCACCCAAGTTATTATTGCTTCAATTGCCGAAAAGTTAAAGCAGAATCAGTCAGCTTCTCGGCAAGAGCGGTGTCAGAAAGTGGAATATTTTGCTTCAATTCTTTTTGATATAGCTTCCGATCGCTTACAAGCCATAGCGGAGGAAATTCGGCGATCGCTGCAAAATGTGGTCGATAATGCATCCATCTTTACCGTAGCTGCCCCCATTGGCGATCGGCGATCGGACTACCATCGCTATCAAGTTTTAGAAACCGCGAAACAGTTGGATTATTTTGCCAATCTTCGCCCTTATCACAGTTGGCTACAATTAGCGATCAATGTAGGTGCAGCCACAACGATTCTGTTATCTTTTCATGTTCTTGGTCGTGAATATCAAGGATTACTCGTCTGTACTGCATGTGCTTATCATAGGGATAATGGGGAGGAAGGAGAGCGCAATATTAGCGAGATTCAGTCTTTAACTGATTCTCCATTCCAATTTTCCTATGCAGATGCACAAGAGACCTTAATTAAACGTTTTCAGCAGTGGTTAGAAGAGGTGATTTTGACTGGTTTGGAATATTGGAATAAGAGCATTTAGAAGCAGGGGTGAAAAAAAATCGCCCCTACAAATGAATCATTGTTAATTGTTAATTGTTAATTGTTAATTGTTCATTATCAATCTAACTCCTCCATCAAGGTTTTAACCCGATCAATGCCCTCGCGATCGCCAGCTACCTGATAGAGTTGTAGGGCGCGTTCTAGCATGGAACGAGCTTCCTGTGTGCGATCGCGCTCTTTAAGCGCTAAAGCCAACTTATAATAGCCTTGGGGATCTTGGGGCGCTAATTGCACGACTTGACGATAGGTGGCGATCGCCAACAGGATATCATTCCGTTGCATCAGAATATCCCCCATGGCTCGATGGGCATCCACCAAATTCCGATCCAAGGATACCGCCCGTTGATAGGCTCGATAGGCTTCCGGCCAATTCTCAAAGCTCTCTTGAATTTTACCAATGGTCATATAAATCACCGGATTCCGAGAATCCAGTTGAGCCGCTCTATCCAACGCTTCGCGCCCTAAATCCACATTACCGCGAGCTAACCACGCACTCGCTAACTTGACCTGGATGCTACCCGAACGAGGATTAAGTTGTTCCGCTTGTCGTAGGTGTTGAATAGCATCATCAAGTTGCCCCTGTTTGAGGTACATCGCTCCGAGTAACTCATGGGCTTGAAAATTGCGAGGATCGGCACTGAGTACCTGTTCATAGGTTTGTTTCGCGGCGGCAAAATTATTCTGTCGCCATTGCACCACCCCTAAACCCAGATAGGCCTCTAAATTGTTCCGGTCTAGCTGAATGGCTTGTTGATAGGCAATCTGGGCTGCTGCATTATCGCCAATCTTGGCTAAACTATGGCCGAGGGCATAGTAAAAGTCTCCATTCTGGCGATCGTAGATCACCGCCTGACGATAGGCCCGAGCAGCTTCGCCAAAATTGCCTTGCATGGCTTGCAGATAGCCAATACCGGAATAGAGGCGAGCATTTTGGGGATCTAATCTAAGGGCTTGTTGAAAAACTTGGATGGCCCTAGGATAATCTCTGGCTTCGACCAATTGATTCCCCTGTTCCAACAGGGCATCGAGTTGGGCATTATTGGGCGATCGCTGGGCGAGCCATTCTACCCCTTCAGAGGCTTGGACTGCCAAGGGCGCAACCCCCTGAAAACCTCCCCAGACCAATAGAGTGGCCAAGAATAAGCTGGATTTGTGCATAGTCGATCAACAACAGAGCGTGTGTGAGGGATTTGTAAAGAAACTTTACTCTTTCTTTAGGATTCCAGCAAGTAGTGCAGGGATCGGGAGGATGGCGAAGATCAACTCTTGCCCATTCCCTTTTGCCTATTGCTAGCTTGCCTATTGCCTTTTCCCCATTCCCCATCCTCAAGAGCCTAATTTAAAGGCTTCGACGAATAAACTATATACCAAGCCAATTTTCAACCCATTGATTACATCTCGCCAGAGGCGATCTTCACTCCACAGTTTAGAGCCATAAATGAGACGATTTAAGACTTCGATCCCAATGACCAAAATTGCTGCCACCAGGATATCCTGTTCTGCCCTTTGACCGGCGATCGTGGATAGGGCTGTACCCAGAAAGAAACCGAATAAAAAACTAATGGTCAGTAAGGACAAACGCCGCCAAGGGTTGCGTAATACCCTAGCGACCTCCCGACCCAAAACGTTGAAGAGTTCATTCAGACGAGTATTCTGCGTAACCCTATCCTCCCGATCGCGTGCAGTGCTAAATTTAAGAGTAAACCATTCACTCCATTTTGACCAAAGCGCCCTAAGTTTTAGATCGATCCCCCTGTGGATCGAGGGGTAACAGACCACTCTGTTGGATCAGTTTGGGCCAAATGAGGATAAAATAGCCCATCCAAGCGAGCATGGGTAGGGAGACAATGAGAGAAAACCACCAGCGATGAAAAATGAGCCAACTCAGGGCGATCGCCGTAACTCCGGTTAAAATGATAGACCAGGGTTGACACCACCAGGGCTTATAGTGCCAAACGCTCACGGGTTTTGAGGGAAGGGGTTCAGACATGGGAAACAGAAAAATTTGGGTGCGATCGGAGTTTTATTGTATCGGAAATGTTTCTAAATGGAATGGGAAACTATGGCAAAATCGAAATCAACGGATCGGACTTTAGCCATTGATATTGGCGGCAGTGGGATTAAGGCGATGGTCTTGGATCGCAAAGGTCATCCCATGGGCGATCGCGTGCGGGTGCAGACTCCCAAACCCCCTAAACCAGAAGCCGTCTTGGGGGCGATCGCCGCTTTAGCCGAACAAGCAGGAGCCTTTGATCGAGTCTCCGTGGGCTTTCCCGGAGTCGTCCGCCACGGTATTGTTTATACTGCTGCTAACCTTGATCCCGATTGGGGTGAATTTGACCTCGCCTCGACCCTCTCGGAATCTTTGGGGAAACCGGTACGAGTTGCTAATGATGCCGACATTCAAGGCTTTGGAGCCATTTGCGGTGAAGGAGTGGAAGTGGTGATCACCCTAGGAACCGGCTTTGGAACCGCCTTGTTTGTCGATGGAAAACTGGTTCCGAACCTGGAAGGCGGCCATCATCCTTTCCGTAAAAAACAAACTTACGAGCAACAATTAGGACGAGCAGCCTTAGAGAAAATTGGGACAAAAAAATGGAATAAGCGCTTGAAAAAGGCGATCGCCAAACTCGAACACCTCTTTAACTACGATCATCTCTATTTAGGGGGAGGAGAAGCCAAAAAAGTAGACCTTAAACTCCCCGCAAATGTCAGTATTGTTGCTAACATTAATGGACTTTTAGGCGGAATTGCCCTCTGGAAGTAATATCAAAACTGTATCTTATAGCAGACAAAAATGCTCTATCGCCCAAGGCCCTGTATAATCCCTTAACAAGAGTACCCTTCTCGATCTTTGCTCCACATATGATAGCCCGTCATCTCAGCCTGAGTCTGCTTCTGAGTATTTGGATTAGTGCGATCGCCATTCTCTCCGTTCAGAATGCCACCCCCGTGTCCCTCAAATTTCTCCTTTTTGAGTCTGTAGAGATCCCCATCGGCATCCTCTTAGCCTTCAGCGCCTCCCTAGGACTGCTTGCCGGTCTTCTGATTGTGCCCTGGGGGAACAAGCCTTATCGCCCCTCCCCCCTCTCTGAACCTGAAGATCTAGACGAATCAAGGTGGGATTAATTCCGATCCAAAGCATAGACCCGGCCATCAAACAATAACCGTGTAATCCCCTTCGCATACAAATAGGGGCTAGTCTTCGGTAACATCCGGCTATCAGGAACCTTAATCACCCTCTGGCTACGCCGAGAAAACCGGCGAGCCACCCGATGATTATCAAACACCGGCAAAGTACGTTCACCCACCTCCTTTAAAGGAATTTGTCCCAGCTCTCCAAACTCCTTTAAAGGACGAGTAATCAACTCTGCTGTGCGATCGATCACCAAATAACAAATTCTCGGCAAAACCGCTTCTGAGAGAGGTAAAACCTCAACTTGGGCAGGGATACCGCCATGGAGAGCAAATTGACCACTCTCGTAATACTCATCCTCATCCTCATCGTCCTCTTCATCCTCATCGAGATCTTCCTCATCCAAATCTTCTCCGAGTAATTCCCGTAACGTACTCGCTTGGGCGTAATACTCATCCTCATCCTCATCCCCCTCCCCCTCATCGGAGTCAAGATCGGAGCGCAGAAGAGTCAACCCAGGTATGGAAGGATGAGACACCCGTTCCTGGCTCTCAGTAGAAGGATCGGTAGAAGGATCGGTAGAAGGATCGGAGCGGCTGCGGAGTTTAGGTCGCCGCTCTGAAGATAACCCCTGTTCTTCTGTCGGTTGAGGAGTCTCATCAGATTCTGGAATACTCGGCTCCACCTTCTGCACTTCCGGTTGAGAAGATTGAGTCGGTTGAGATGGGGTCTCACTGGGCACAGTGGGCATTTTCCCCTTACCAGCCGCCGCCCGTTTTTGCTGTACCAAACTCTCATATTCGGCTGCGGGCAGACGGGCCTTGAGCAACCGACTAATCGTAGAATTACTAACACTATAGCGAGTTGCCAATGTTGAAGTGGTCTCTACTGTCTCACGATAGGTTTTGATGATATCGACTTTTTCCGATTCTGTTAGTTTTCTTGGAGACATAAGACTACTTCACCGCAGACAATACAGCAGGAGAACACCAAGTCATTGCTTGTAAGAATGATCTCTTTTCCACAATACCGAATCAAGGGCTGGAAAGGAAACTGATTTTCCACAGAAGCCGATCGCACTAACTCGATCCACGTCTACGACTCCGGCGGGTTGAGCGAGTAGACAAGTCAAATTCTAGGGCTGCACCAATGCCAAATAGAATCGGGCTAAAGATCCAAAAAATCTCTAGAA
The DNA here is from genome assembly GCF_030068445.1 of Roseofilum halophilum BLCC-M91. GTDB lineage: Bacteria > Cyanobacteriota > Cyanobacteriia > Cyanobacteriales > Desertifilaceae > Roseofilum > Roseofilum halophilum. The sequence goes on from NZ_JAQPOK010000018.1 coordinate 29,964, forward strand.
GTCCGCCACTCTCGTAGTCGGGTACGCGAGCAATCGCATACTTAAACCACATATCAGCAATATAGAGACAAAAGGCAGCCGCTGCAATCATCCGCCAAGATTGGGAGGTTCGTCCGCCCCAAAAGGCCAGTAATACGGTACTTGCCGCAATTAAGAGCAACACATCCAACATGGTATAGAGCAAAGTCACAAACGGTTCTAGCGGTTGGAGCTGCTCTTCCATTTTTAGCACGACTTGTGGGGCCATTGTCTCTGGAGACTCTTCTGAGGGCGCAGCCGCAGGCGCTTCAGCAACCACTTCAGCCGTTGGCTCTGAGGCGGGAGCTTCTGCATCCATGGAGGTCGGTAGAGACAGCCAAACTGCTAACAAAGTTGAAGTCAGGAAAATGCCAGCCACAATCATCCATTGTTTCGGTTCGAGATTCAGTCGTCGAGTGGTGACGGCCAAAAACATACCCACTGACAGACAAATGTAGGAAATCACATAGAAAAAGTCAGCCGGGGATACAGCCGGGTCTTGATTAAATCCTAGCTCCCATACTCCAAAGAGGATATCGCCGAGGAAATAAAAGAACATTCCTAGACCAATACCGAGCCAAACACTTCGGCCGCTGACGATTTGAGGGCTTTGCCAGTTTCTAAAACACAGGAACGCTGCTGCGAGGTTACTGACAAATCCAAAAATGTAGGTTAGGGGGGAATACCAATCTGGGGGGTTAGCACTAAAGAGCAGGAAGAAGAGCAGAGAAAGGATACCCCAAGTAATTCCAGCTAAGATAATGGATTGGGTGGTTAGGATGGATTTTGATGATTTTTGGGCAGAACTACTCATAAAAATTCCCTGAACAATGACAGGTTTTGGCCGCTGGAGGTAAACACCAAGGTTAGCAGGTTTGAGGGGTTATTGACATCATCTTAAGTTAAATTGAGGTCATTGACCCCTAGATCGCGATAGTTTTTTTAGCTTTGCCAGACTTTGGCTAATCCAGATTGTTGCAGCCACTTCATAAAGGGCTGGCGATCGCTATCTGGCAAATCCTCTAAAACTTCCATGGCTCCCACGGTAAAACTGGTATTACCAAAGTATTCTTTTCCTAAGCGATGGACTTCCCGCAAAAAGTTACTCAGATCCACTTCTTTCCAAGCATTCGTGGGAAAGCCATCTTCTAGGGGATCGACTGTGATCAGTTGTACAATGGTAGATTGCGAGTTAGCATGGGGTAAATTCCATTGTCGAAAGACTTCAATCAGGCTTTTTTCAAAGGCTTTCGCTTGTTTGGGCCCCAATAGGTCTTCAATGTCGATCGCCACGGCTTGGGCTATTAAAAAACACCCTTGAGTGAACAGGAACGGCAGAGCCTGATCCGAACTTGAGCCTTCTCCACCGAGTTGATCGAGGCGAATTTTACCCCAAACGCTATGACGTTCCGGTTCTTGGAGTAATACAGAGACTTTCCCTTTATTGTCAATTAAATCCCGCCACAGGGCTTTCGCTTCTTCTGCTTGATGGGATTCAAATACTTTGAGCAGGCGATAGGTTTGTCCCTGATAGGTAAGGATGGGGATGGGTTGTTCTGCGCTGGGGTGCTGAACTTTAGATAGTTCAACATCCTGCCGTTTGAGAATAAACATGGGCGCTGCTAGTTGACTCCTATCAGAGGAAGAGAATGGGCGAGGGCCGTTGAGCGAGACGGTTTGATAGAGATTCCCTCCTGGGGCAGATTTTAGCTGATGCCGGAGTCAGGCCCAATGCCTCTAACACCGGTTTGAGCGATCGCACAGAGAGTTAAGTACGAATTATAATCTGCATGGATAATTCGCTCTAACTCTAGAATACCGGCTTATTCTTCATTAGCACAAAATTTTGCCCCTAATGGCTAAGAATTAACACTCAACAGCCAGATTAAGGGAAGCCTCGCCAGCTAAAAATCGCCAACATCACTAGGGTAGGCAAGAGGATTAATATCAGGGCACTGATGGACGTAGCCCCTAGGGGAAGCCAACTGCCTCCATACTTAATTGCCACAGAAATGAGTACAGATGTGGATAGGACTTTGAGGAGCAGTCCCCAGGTTTCTTGAGTCATTGGTTTGTCCTGATGCCTGCTCAACCGTCAGTTCAGATCAAAGGAAAGACACGAAGAAGGATTTGACATCCTTCTTCGTGATGGGAGATTCGGCAGGGTTAACCCTGCCATTGGAGACTATCCGAGAGCCTGGGCACGAGCGACCACATTCTCCACGGTAAAGCCAAATTTTTCCATGGCTGTACCACCGGGAGAAGACGCGCCAAAGCGGTCAATGCTGACCATATCGCCTTCTGAGCCGAGATAGCGATCCCAACCAAAGCGTGTACCGGCTTCGACGGCCAAGCGTTTGGTCACGGCTTTGGGTAATACGGATTCGCGATAGGCTTCATCTTGCTCATCAAAGAGTTTCCAACAAGGGAGGGAAACCACGCGCACTTTTTTACCTTCAGCGCTCAGTTTTTCTGCGGCTTTTACACAAAGAGAGACTTCACTTCCTGTCGCCATTAGAATCAGATCGGGTGTGCCTTCGCAGTCGGATAGCACGTATCCGCCTTTGGCAACTTTGTCGATTCCGCTACCCTTAAGGTTCGGTACATTTTGACGGGTGAGGGCTAATAGGGTGGGGCGATCGCGATTTTCGATCGCCACTTTATAGGCTCCCGATACTTCATTTCCGTCTGCTGGACGCATCACCAACAGGTTGGGAATAGCTCGCAGAGAAGCCACGGTTTCTACCGGTTGGTGGGTAGGGCCATCTTCTCCCAGGGCAATGGAGTCGTGGGTCATTACCCAAATCACTCCAGCTTCAGAGAGAGCGGAGAGGCGAATGGCAGCCCGCATATAGTCGGTAAATACCAGGAAAGTCGCGCCGTAAGGAATGAGTCCAGTTTTGTGCAGGGCGATCGCATTACAGATGGCTCCCATGCCATGTTCGCGTACCCCAAACCGTAGGTTCCGGTTCTCATATTGCCCTTTTTGGAAGTCCCCAGACACTTTCATCAGGGTTAAGTTGGAGGGCGCAAGGTCAGCCGAACCGCCGATTAATTCTGGCAGGACAGGAGCCAGGGCATTGAGGACGGTATAGCTGTGTTTGCGGGTTGCCATTCCCCCATCCTCTGGGGTGTAGCTCGGTAGGGCATCTGCCCAACCTTCCGGTAAGGTTCCAGAGGTCATGCGCTCAAATTCGGCTGCCTCTTGGGGATATTTGGTTTTGTAGGTGGCAAAGGTTTGATTCCATTCGGCTTCAGCGCTGGCTCCTTTGTCAACCGCCTGACGGAAGCGAGAAAGGGCTTCTTGGGGAATCTCGAAGGGAGGATAAGACCAACCCAGATGGTCGCGGGTGGCTTGGACTTCATCGGCTCCTAGGGCTGCTCCGTGGACACCGTGGGTATTGGCTTTGTTGGGGGAACCGTAGCCGATGGTGGTGGTCACTTTAATCAGGGAGGGTTTATCGGTTACGTCTTTTGCCGCTTGGATAGCTGCGGCGATCGCCTCTAAATCCGTATTCCCATCCGGCACATGCTGGACATGCCAACCATAGGCTTCAAATCGTTTGCCTACATCTTCGGTGAAGGATATATCCGTATGACCATCAATGGAAATGTGGTTATCGTCATAGAAGGCAATCAGTTTACCCAGTCCTAAATGTCCAGCTAAGGAACAGGCTTCACCCGACACTCCTTCCATGTTACAACCATCACCCATGATTGCATAAGTGTAATGGTCAATCAGTGGGGCATCCGGTTTATTGAATTTAGCGGCTAGGTGGGCTTCCGCCATGGCCAAACCGACCCCATTGGCAATCCCTTGTCCTAGGGGGCCAGTGGTCACTTCTACACCTTCGGTCTCAAAGTTTTCCGGGTGTCCGGGGGTAATCGAACCCCATTGGCGGAATTGTTGTAAGCTTTCTAGGGTCACTTGGTCATAGCCCGTCAAGTGTAGCAGGGCATACTGAAGCATACAGCCATGACCCGCAGAAAGGACAAAGCGATCGCGGTTCACCCAGTTAGGATTTTTGGGATTAAACCGCATGAATTGATCCCACAGCACAAACGCCATGGGAGCAGCTCCCATGGGTAAGCCGGGGTGACCCGATTTAGCTTTCTCAACGGCATCAATGGCTAGAAAGCGGATCGAGTTAATACAGAGTTGTTCAACGGATTGGGTTGCAACGGCCATAGTTCTTTGCTGATTATACTGTTGTACAGAGGCTGGACTTGGTAAATGGTCTCCAAGTTCAAGGGCTTGGGATTAGCCCAGGGTCTACACCCATGTTCCCATTAGGGGGATCGATGGGCAATCAATTTAGGTTATGTGCAAGGTTTAGGAACGATATTTACGGAACACCAGGGTCACGTTATGCCCCCCAAAACCAAAGGAGTTGGAGAGGGCCACGTCTACGGGCATTTTCCGGGAATGGTTGGCTACATAATCGAGGTCACACCCATTTTCTAGGTCAGGGTTTTCTAAATTAATGGTGGGCGGAACATGATCTTCGGCGATCGCCTTAACTGTGGCTACCGCTTCTATTCCCCCTGAACCGCCCAATAAGTGCCCCGTCATGGACTTAGTTGAACTCATCGCGATTTGATGAGCCGCTTCCCCTAAGGCCGTTTTCACCGCTTGAGTTTCCGTTTGATCGTTGGCTTGGGTACTGGTTCCATGGGCATTGATATAACTGACTCCATCGGGGGTAATGCCAGCATCTTTTAAGGCCAGGGAAATGGCTCTAGCTGCCCCTTTTCCTCCCGGAACCGGAGCCGTCATATGGTAAGCATCACAGGTCATTCCATAACCGACCATTTCTGCATAAATTCTGGCCTGGCGCTGGAGAGCATGTTCGAGTTCTTCGAGTAACAGAATTCCCGCACCTTCCCCCATGACAAACCCATCTCGGTCGCGATCGAACGGACGAGAAGCGCGACTTGGCTCATCATTGCGAGTCGATAAGGCTCTAGCGCTAGAAAATCCAGCGAGGGACAAAGGGGTAACGGCTGCTTCTGAACCGCCACAAATCATGGCCTGGGCATAGCCTTGTTGGATCAATCTAAAGGCATCGCCAATGGCATGGGAACCCGCAGCACAAGCCGTTACCGTGCAAGAATTGGGCCCTTTTGCTCCCGTATGAATTGCGGTTAGCCCAGCGGCCATATTGGCAATCATCATGGGAATCATGAAGGGACTACACTTTTTTGCCCCTTTGGTTAAGTAAGTTTCTTGTTGATCTTCGAGGACTTTTATGCCACCTATTCCAGTCCCAATAATGACACCGACTTGATGAGCATTCAAATCCGTAATCTCAAAGCGAGCATCTTGCAAGGCTTGCTGACTGGCAGATACAGCAAATTGGGCAAAGCGATCCATCCGTTTGGCTTCTTTGCGATCCAAATACTCATGGGGATCAAAATTCTTGACTTCCCCAGCTATCTGACAGACATGGCTTATGGGGTCAAAATGCGTAATCCGGCCAATACCACTTTTGCCCTGTAGTAAGGCATCCCAATAGTCTTTTAGAGTATTTCCTATGGAAGTAATTGCTCCGAGTCCGGTGACAACTACTCGTTTTGGTTCCAAATTTGTCATGGGTTCTTCTTAAAACTTGCGTCATTCGTCATTTGCCATTCGTCACTTGCCATCTGGACAAAGGACAAAGGACGAAAGACTTTCGTTAGCGATCGGTCAGGTCAGATTTAGGCAGGGGTTCCTTGTTTTTCGATGTAGTCTACAGCCGCTTGGACTGTAGCAATTTTTTCAGCAGCATCATCAGGAATTTCAATATCAAACTCTTCCTCTAGAGCCATGACTAGCTCTACCGTATCCAAGGAGTCAGCACCTAAGTCTTCAGCAAAGCTGGATTCAGGTTTGATTGTTTCTGCGTCTACTCCAAGCTGCTCGGCAACGATTTTTTTGACTTTCTCGAACGTTGAATCTGACATGGTTAAATTTCTTCCTTAATTGATGGGCTTAACAGGTTTACTGTGCAACTTATCATTTTAAGCATTTTTTGATCTTATCGGAAAGGGTTACATTGCAGATAATTTTGTTATCGGTTTCGATCCTGGAAAGATTTAGCTCACTAGGGAAGATGAGGCTCAAACCTTGATGGGTCGTGCTATAGACCTTAACTTTCCCTGAAGATTAGTCGAGTCGGTTGCCAGAGCGATACAGTGTTAGAGGTCTTTTGTTGTGTGAATAGAGAACACCCCATGGTTACATCATCTCTCCAATCGTCCCTGAAATATGCTTATTTTCCTGGCTGTGTTGCCCAAGGTGCATGTCGAGAGCTATATCAATCTACGGGGGCGATCGCCGAAGCCCTAGGAATTGAGTTATTGGAACTGAAAAAAGCCTCGTGTTGTGGTTCGGGCACGTTTAAGGAAGATTCCCAATTGTTGGAAGATACGGTAAATGCCCGCAATATTGCTTTGGCTGAGGAACTTAATTTACCGCTATTGACCCACTGTAGCACTTGCCAGGGGGTGATTGGCCATGTGGATGAGCGGTTAAAGCACGCTCAAGAGGAGAATCGAGAGTATTTGCAACAGGTGAATGGGTTACTGAAGCAGGAGGGGTGCAGTCCCTACCAAGGTTCAACCGCAGTGAAGCATTTACTCTGGGTATTGGTGAGCGATTATGGTTTAGACGCGATTCAGAAACGGGTGAGTCGTTCCCTCAAGGGCTTAAAGTGTGCGGCGTTCTATGGCTGTTATCTGCTGCGCGGACAGGAAATGGCTTGGGAAAATCCCCATAATCCCCAGTCGATGGAAAATTTGTTTGAGGCGGTGGGCGCGAGTCCGGTTTACTATCGGGGCAGAACTCAATGCTGTGGTTGGCCGATTTCCAGTTATGCCACTACGGAGTCGTTTAAGATGGCGGGAGGTCATTTACAAGAGGCGATCGCCTCTGGAGCCGATTGTCTAGTCACTCCCTGTCCCCTCTGTCACCTGAATCTCGACTCTAGGCAACCGGAAGTTGCGCGGGTGGTTGAGCAACCTTTGGGCTTACCGGTTCTCCATTTACCCCAGCTAGTCGGTTTGGCTCTGGGACTCTCTCCCCAAGAATTGGGCTTAGAGCGTCACGTGGTTTCCACCGAACCGGTTTTAGAGAAATTGGGTTTAATGAACAATGAACAATTAACAATTAACAATTAACAATTAACAATTACCAGCATTAAGCCCAACGCTTTTTCCAGTGGGAACTTGGCTCTAGAGAACTGCTTTGTTGTTCCTGTTGTCGGCGCTGGTGAATGACTTCAGCCGTATCGGTTAAGGTGGGGTCTCGATAGGGAATGGCGGCGCGGGTTTGCAGGTGTTCCTCCTCTTTCTCTGATAGATGGATCAGATCGTCTGAGCAAAATCGGGCCAGGGTTCCGGGTGATTTCCTGCCCACTGGCGTGGTGGTTCCGATCGCCAATCCAGCTAACCTCAAAGCCGCTCGCACCGCAGCCGCACAGGAATAAGTCGCCAGATAACCCTCCGGTTTGAGGACTTGGGCGACTAATGCTAAAAACTCCACACTCCAGAGTTGGGGACAGGTGGGAGGCGAAAAAGGATCGAGGAAGATGGCATCGGCTTGGCAACCTTGGGCAATGACAGCTTCTAGGGTTTGGCGAGCGTCGCCCATGTGGAGTGTGCCGCTAAATTGGAGCGTGGTGGCTCTGCCGGTGTCGGCCAGTTGGGGCAAAATGGTGTTAATGGGATGGGGCCAGTTTTGGTGGAAATTGTGGGCGATCGCCATTTTGGGCACTTGCTTATCCAATTCCAATCCCACCCAATGCACCTGACACTGGGGATTCACCGACCACAGGGTTTCCAGGGCGCTGGCGCTGTTATATCCCAGTCCATAGCAAATATCGAGCAAACAAACCTCACCCTTAACCGCTTGCTCTACCAGTCGAGTCGGTTCCACAAACTTCTTTTGCGCTTCCTGCTTGGCTCCATGGTGCGAGTGAAACAATTCCCCAAATTCTGGGGAAAAAAATGTCCAAGATCCATCACCCGTAGGTTGAGGAGTAAAAGGGGTTATTCGATCCATGGTTGAACCACTACCCTATTTTAAGTATTTTGTCAAATATTGCTTAACATTAGTCCTTCAAAAAAATGACTCGTTTGCAGGCAAAGTTGGGAATTTTCCAGATTAACTGAACGAACTAATCAGCTTTGCAGTTCATATAAAGCATTTAGGCAAGAAAAGACCTTTGGATTTTCAAAATCATAAATCGGTCTCAAACCCTTGTCAACCCGTTAGGCAAAAAAAGAGCAGCGCAAACAGTAAACTTTTACAACATTTTGTAACGATACAAAAATCAAAATACTCCCAAGCAACCCAATAAGCCAACATAATACGATCATCCTCCATACCCCTTGCTGGAGACTCCCCGATCGCGGTAAATTAATCATCGGCCTCCTAACGAGCCAACGTACCCCAACTCAGACCCAATTTTTAATTTCTAATTTTTAATTTTTAATTGATTATGACCTTTCCCTCCCTGCTCGTTTCTCCACAATGGTTATCCGAACACCTCGCAGACCCTCAAATCGTCATCATTGATTGTCGCTTCTCCCTCGCCAACCCGGAACAGGGCACAGAAGAATACCAAGCCGGACATATTCCCGGAGCCTTCTATCTTCATCTCAATGAAGATCTATCCAGCCCCGTACACACCCATGGCGGTCGTCATCCCTTACCCGATGCAGAAGAATTCGCCGCGAAACTCGCCCAACTCGGCGTTAAATCCGGAGAAACCTTAGTGGTTGCCTATGATAACTCCCGGATGGCCTTTGCCTCTCGCTGTTGGTGGTTACTGCGCTATCTAGGTCATGAGCAAGTCGCCATTTTAGATGGGGGTTGGAAAAGCTGGCAAGAAGCTGGATATCCAGTCAGTCAAGAACCAGGGGTGGCAAAACAATCGGGAGAATTTACACCTGAGATTCAATCGGATTGGGTGGTCGATTGTGAAGCGATTAAGCGATTAGGAGAAAGACCCGATGTCATTCTGGTAGACTCCAGAGCCTATGACCGATACATCGGCAAAACTGAACCCATCGATCCCATAGCCGGTCATATTCCCGGAGCGGTTAACCACCCTTGGCAAGAGGTCACCACCGAATCGGGAGCGACGCAACCGATGAACGATCGCCAAACTCGATGGCAAGCCTATCCTGATGATGCAGAATTCTGGGTATACTGTGGCTCCGGAGTTACCGCTTGTGTTAACTTATTTTCCCTGGCGCTTGCTGGAAGACCCCAAGAAAAACTCTATGTTGGCAGTTGGAGTGATTGGTGTTCCTATCCCGAACACCCCATCGCCACAGAATTTCCCAACTCTTGACAAAACTCTTGAGCAAAAGCTAAGACTTTCTGTCATAATAGAATCAGAATTTAGAGACCGAAATCGAATTAGAGAACCTTCTCGAAGCGATTAAGTCTCTTTATTCTTGTATAAATTTTAGGCGATTTGATCGCTTTGTTTTTCCTATTAAAACCCTTACAACTCAATTTTTACCCTCAATTCTATTGACTCAATTTTCAGGTCTAAATTCCTCCTGAAATTCCTACTCTAACGCTCAATAGTGCCCCCCAGAAAAGGTCTAAATGGCCAGACTGGATGGGGTGGGTTTTTTCTTTGAACGGTTAGCACCTCTGCCGACCGTTAATCATCTGTTATGCACCTCAAATCTTTTAGGACTAACATTTTATGGGATACAAAAATAAAAATCGTGTATCAATCTTTGTCGATGGAAACAATATGTTCTATGCCCAACAAAAAAATGGCTGGTTTTTCGATCCGAAACGAGTTTTAGAATACTTTGCGGGCAAGGAAGAAATGGATCTAGCTAATGCCTTTTGGTATACTGGGATTAAAGACCCCCAAGATCAAAGAGGATTTCGAGATGCCTTAATTAGTTTGGGTTATACGGTACGCACAAAAATCCTTAAGGAATATTATGATGACCATTCGGGGCGCTATTCCCAGAAAGCGAATTTAGATATAGAAATTGTTATTGATATGTTTAATACGGTAGAGCAATATGACCGGGTTATTTTATTTAGTGGGGATGGGGACTTTGAACGGGCGATCGAGTTATTGCGCTCTAAAAGTACCCATATTACCGTCGTTTCCACGGAAGGAATGATTGCCAGGGAACTCCGAAACGCAACAGACCGCTATATTGACCTGAATGATATCCGACCGTTAATTGAGAAAACCGATCTATAGCATGTGTTGTTGGGCCAATTGAGTTAACCGCTCTAATCCCTATCTAAAACCTGTAGGGACGTAGTATGCTACGTCCCTAGCTGATGACTGATAGCTGACGGTGAATGCTTACAGTGAAACTTTACCCTTCCTGCACCATCCACATTAGAAATCCTAAAATTTGCTCAACGGGGGGTAATGGATAATCGGTTAAATCAATGGTAACAGATTGTCCTTCGAGCTTTAAAAACCGCCACACCGTTCCACTGGTGACAGTCCCATAAATTGTGGCGATCGCTTGTTGTTTTTGTTGGTTAAACCGTTGAGCAGCGACCATCTCAGCTAAACACTGACCTAAAGCAGGTTTGAGGTCTTCTTTTTTGGCTTCGACTAACACAACAGCAGGAGCTTTAATGAACAATTGTTCAGGGGAACGACTAATCAAAAAATCTACATATCCGGTTAAATCTACTTCCGGTTGTACGGTAAACTCTTCACCCGAAAAAACACTAATTTGTCCTTTCAGTTGACGTTTTACTTCCAACAAAACGGGGTTAATGATTCCTTCGGAACGGGCTTTTTCACTACTGACGGCGATCGCCCAAGGGATGGTTTCTTTTAGGATCTCTTGGAGTAGGGGGGTCGGTTGGACTGGTTGAATTTTAGGGAAAAAGCGATCGCCTTCAATCAAGGTTAGTTCAAAATCTTCTACAGCGCGACTGAGGGTAAATTTACTATAGGGCATAATTTGTATTTCCTCATATATTACTAATATATTAAAATGTGGGCTAAAATGAGATGAACCTGTTTTTGTCGAATAGCTTGTATGACTATGCAACCTCAACACGACCGTATCATTATCTTTGATACCACTCTCCGCGACGGTGAACAATGTCCAGGGGCAACCCTGAATGGTGATGAAAAACTGGTGATTGCTAAACAACTGGCCCGTCTGGGAGTGGATGTGATTGAGGCCGGTTTTCCGTTTGCAAGTCCGGGGGATTTTGATGCGGTGCAGAAGATTGCCGCAACGGTGGGAACCGAAACGGGGCCAACCATTTGTGGGTTGGCGAGAGCGACGCGCCAGGATATTAAGGCGGCGGCTGAGGCGGTGAAACCGGCGGCTAAACCCCGGATTCATACGTTTATTGCGACTTCGGATATCCATTTGCAGTATAAGCTGAAGAAGAGCCGGGAAGAGGTGCTGAAAATTGCGCCGGAAATGGTGGCTTATGCGAAGTCGTTTGTGGATGATGTGGAGTTTTCGCCGGAGGATGCGGGACGTTCCGATCCGGAGTTTTTGTATCAGATTTTGGAGGTGGCGATCGCCGCAGGCGCAACCACGGTTAATATTCCCGATACGGTGGGGTATACGACTCCGGCTGAGTTTGGGGGGTTGATTCGCGGTATTAAGGAGAATGTGCCGAACATTGACCAGGCGATTATTTCGGTTCACGGCCATAATGATTTGGGTTTGGCGGTGGCTAACTTCTTGTCAGCCGTGGAAAATGGCGCTCGTCAACTCGAATGTACGATTAATGGCATCGGAGAGCGTGCGGGTAATGCGGCTCTGGAGGAGTTGGTGATGGCTTTGCATGTGCGCCGTCAGTATTATAATCCGTTCTTTGGCCGCCCTCCGGAGTCTACGGAACCTCTGACGCAGATCGATACGAAGCAAATTTACAAGAGTTCGCGGTTGGTGTCGAATCTGACGGGAATGTTGGTGCAGCCGAATAAGGCGATCGTGGGGGCGAATGCGTTTGCCCATGAGTCGGGTATTCATCAGGATGGGGTGCTGAAGAATAAGCTCACCTATGAAATTATGGATGCCGAGTCCATTGGCTTGAGTGAAAACCAGATTGTGTTGGGTAAACATTCGGGCCGTCATGCGTTTAGTAACCGGCTGCAAGAGTTGGGTTTTGAGTTGTCAGATACGGATTTGAATAAGGCGTTTGTGCGCTTTAAGGAGTTGGCGGATAAGAAGAAGGAGATCAGCGACTGGGATATTGAGGCGATCGTGAATGATGAGATTCAACAAGCGCCGGACTTTTACCGTTTGGAGTTGGTGCAGGTGTCCTGTGGCGATCGCGCACAACCGACGGCAACGGTAACGCTGCGGACTCCGGATGGGGAAGAGCTGACGGATGCGGCGATCGGTACTGGGCCGGTGGATGCGATTTATAAGGCAATTAATCGGGTGATTAATGTGCCGAATAAGCTGATCGAGTTCTCCGTGCAGTCAGTTACGGCGGGGATAGATGCGATCGGTGAAGTCACCATCCGCGTGCAACATGAAGACCGGGTATATTCGGGTCATGCAGCGAATACGGATATTGTCGTTGCGTCTGCACAAGCCTATGTGAACGCCCTGAACCGTCTGTCGGAAGCGTTGAAGAAAGACCGCCTGCACGCGCAGCACGAAACCGCCGTGGTTTAGTTAACCCTCTGGGTAAGGGGGAAGATGGATTTTCCTCCTTACCCGTTCAGAAATATCATTGTTTTGTAGGGGCGGGTTTCACCAATAATCTAGGAGAAAGAGGATCGATACCCTAAACCCGCCCCCACCCATACGCAAAAGGGTATGGGGCAGGTTCGCTAATTGAATGGTGTTGAGTTACTGAAGGCACTGATTGATGGGTTATAAAGTTTATTTAGATACCAGTGTTTACAATCGTCCTTTTGATGATCAAACACAACCCAAAATTTTTTTAGAAACCCAAGCAGTGGCGATCATTCTTCAATCCATCAAAGCACAAATCTTTGAACTGGTTAGTTCTTCAGTGCTAGAGTACGAAAATAGTCGGAATCCCGATCCAGTCAAACGGAAAGCAATGAGTCAGTCTCTTCAAATCGCAGGATCAAGGTTGAACGTTGATGACATGATTAAGCAAAGAGGTCAGGAATTAGAACATAATGGATTAAAGGCGGTTGATGCGTTGCATGTTGCTTGTGCTGAGGCAGCTAGTAGCAATTACTTTATTACTTGTGACAAGCGGCTGATTAATCGGTGTTCTAACTTGGCAATAAAGGTAATGAATCCGGTGGATTTTGTTTTGGAGATTAGCAACGATGATTCAAATGAAGAGTGAGCAGCAAATTCTACAAGAAGGGCTGGAAATTCTTTTCGCCCACATGGAACCCTCTGAGGTGGCCCGATTTTGGGCGGCCTGCAATCTCAGAGGGAGTGACTACCTGAAGCTGAAGGATGAACTATTCGCGGAAGAGTCCGTAGATAGTCTATATGCAAAAATCTTGGATTTTCAGTCGTCAGTACAGGAAGTCTAGTGTTGTCAGTGATACATCTACGATTAACAATCTAGCAGCGATCGCTGATACCATTTCTCTATGATGATGCGCTTTAACAAGGGGCTGAGAGCAACTTGTCTCTCAGGGATCGATTAGTTGCAAGATTAAAGAGAAATGGTATGACTGGAGGCGATCGCGGTCGATGCTAAACTAGAAACCAGCCTAACCAAGGATTGAGAGGTAGATGATGGAAAGCATTAGTATCGAAGTTGACTCAGAAATTGCCCAAGTCTATCAAGCAAAAACCTTGGTAGAACGTCAAAAGATGCAAATAATCGTCAATGGATGGCTTAAGCAGATGCTCAAGCAGCGATCGCTAGACGATATTATTGACGACATGCGATCGCAAGCACAAGAAAATGGCTTAACTCAAGAAATTTTAGACGAAATCTTGAGTGAAGATGCCTAAACCGAGATTTCAAGTAAAAAGATGACACAAATTACCACCACTGAATTACCAGAAAGCTTACAGAATCTACTGATAGAAGTTGAACAGACTAAAATTCCGCTTACAATTCTTCATGAAGGAAAACCATTAGCCATTGTTTATCCTGCCACTAACCCAATAGTACGTCCGAGCTTTGGCATAATGAAAGGTACGGGTGAAATTTTAGGGGATATTATTGAACCAGTTTCCGAAGCTTGGGACGTTTTGGCATGAAAACTTTGCTCGATACCCATATTTGGCTTTGGTATTTACTCGGCGATCAGGGCATTCATGGTTGCCAACCATCTAAATGTTAAGATATCATTACCGTTAATGGAGGGTTAAAACCATATGGAGATATTTTGTGTTCGGTGAACGATCGCAGGGATATCAATATTTATGGGTCTGATGGTGGGGGGTGGTATTATACGGATGCCTGTGGACAGATCGGAGTCATCCACCATAGCCAGATTACCAAATTTTAGCCATCTTCAGCGCCAACCCCGGCATCTCCGGTTCGCAACTGACTGACTCTGGACGATCCAAAATCTGGGGTTCTTGATCGCAGCGATAGATATGCACTTTGTAGTTCTGGCGATCGATGAGCAGGCCTAAGCGTACCCCATTGCTGATGTACTCTGCCATCTTTTTCTGGAGACTGGCAAGGGTATCGCTGCTAGAACGTAATTCGACGACAAAATCAGGTGCGATGGGGGCAAAAGAAGCCTGCTGTTCGGGTGAGAGTGCATTCCAGCGATCGCTAAATATCCAAGCTGCATCTGGCGATCGCACGGCTCCATTGGGTAATGTAAACCCGGAACTCGAATCAAATGCTTCTCCAGTTCCATCAGTTTCAGACCACATAAAAAGCTGGCCAAAAACTCTACCATTGCGGTTTCCCGTGTCAGCAAAGGCTGGAGGCATAACGATAATTTCTCCATTGGAATTGCGTTCAATGCGTAAATTGGCATTGGTGCGACAAAATTCATAAAACTGGCGATCGCTCATTGTGGGTAGGGAAATGAGCGCAGAGAGATCGATTGGCCATAATCTCTGTTCAGATTGGATCGATAGACTTGTCATCGGTTCCCTGGCTCCTCAACCTCTTAAAACTGACGTAAAAACCTCAGATCGCTGCTATAAAATCGGCGAATATCATCAATCTGATGCAGTACCATGGCAAACCGTTCGATGCCAAAACCAGCCGCAAACCCAGTATAAATTTCTGGATCGTAGCCTACCGCTTTTAAGACATTCGGATCGACCATGCCACAGCCTAAAACCTCCAACCATTTGCCATTCCATTGCACATCCACTTCTGCCGAGGGTTCCGTGAAGGGGAAATAACTGGCTCGAAAGCGGATATCCACCTCGCCAAACATTTGGGTGAGGAATTCTTTGACTGTGCCTTTTAAGTCCGTAAACGTGAGACCTTCATCTACCGCAAGTAACTCCATTTGATGAAACACCGCCGCATGGGTAGCATCCACGGTATCGCGACGATAGCAGCGTCCAGGGGCCACAATGCGGATCGGGGGGTCATTCTTCTCCATGTAGCGAATTTGCACCGAGGAAGTATGGGTGCGGAGCAGATTCCCATCGGGGAGATAGAAGGTATCTTGCATATCTCTAGCCGGATGGTCGGGGGGGGTGTTTAGGGCTTCAAAATTATAGTAGTCCGTTTCCATTTCCGGGCCGGCTGCGACGGTATAGCCAAGTCCCACAAAGATATCGATCGCCCGATCGAACGTGCTATTCAACGGATGAATGCGCCCTTGGGGACGATAGACCCCAGGCATGGTCACATCCAGGGTTTCGGCTTCCAATTTGGCTTGAATTTGGGCTTGTTGCAGGGCGCTCTTTTTATCATCTAGGGCTGTAGAGAGAGCCGTTTTCACCTCATTGGCAACTGCACCGATACGGGGGCGATCGCCGGGATCTAATTTGCCCATTCCTCCCAACACTTTCGGCAACTGACCTTTTTTACCCAGATAAGTCACCCGGAGTTCCTCCAGCTTCTGGAGATCCTCGCAGGTGGCGATCGCCTCCACTGCGGCTTGCTTAAGGTCGGCTAATTGTTGTTCAAGGTCAGTCAACATATAGATTCTCGGCGCTGGCAGGTCTGAAAAGAGCATAATGCCTTACCTGATGTTACCATTATTCCCGTTCTCCACTGCCAGATTCTTATGACGATTGTCCTTTCTTCCCAAGAGATCGCCCATTATCGCACGGAATTAGCCGCCGAGCCAGAAGCCCTAGAAGCCTTAGACCAAATTGAAGACTGTGAAGGAGATCTCGAAGATGCGGCAATCTCCCTGGGCATTCAAGCCGGACAACAACCCGATCGCACGGACTGGTTATCTGGAGTCGCTAAACGCTGTCGCGTGATTTTATGCCAAGACCCCTGTCAGAGCTACTTTCAGCACGGACAACTTGCTGGCGTAGTCACCACCCTGAAAACCGCACAAGTCTGTCCCCCTCTTCTGGTCACTCCCGTGGTTTTGTATGTCTTAAAATCTGGTATAGAGTCCTTTTGTGACCCTTTAAATTACAAACAAAATTAAATATTTTTTTCGATTTTGCTAGAAAAATCCAGGTTATAATTGGGTGGCTAAAACCATAGTTATTGGCAGTCTTTTCGGAAGTATAAACTTTGAACAACCCGTGTTTGTAACGATTTGATGGGTGTTAAAAAATGTTGTCAATTTGCACCCTTGTGAAAAATAACATTATTGACTATTTTGCCAAGTTGGTTTGATGTTCTGGATTCCTTAGAAAAATGGGAAGCAAGATGTACTGTATAGCAGGGAAAACCACTGTAAACCATTACCCTTCTGCCCATTACCCATTACCAGCGTATAGCGCTACCATAGGAGGTTCCGTCGTGAAACTGAGTAAAAAGTTATACCTAGGCTTTGGTATTCCCTTAGTTACTTTATGCATAGTCGGATTTTATGCCATTTATTCTTTTAATCGGATTAATTATCGTATTCAAACGATCTATGACGATCGAGTGGTTCCCTTGTCGCAATTAAAACAAGTCTCAGATAACTATGCCATCCGCATTATCGATGCCGTAAATAAAGCGAATGCCAACCAAATCTCTCTAACCCAAGCTTTAGTCTCTGTGCAACAAGCGCAAATAGAAATAGAAAGAAATTGGCAAGCTTATATCCAAACAGATTTAACCCATGCAGAAGAAAACTTAGTGCAGGAAATTCAACGTCTATTTATTCAAGCTAACCCAGAAATTGAAAATTTAGAACAAGTGTTAAGAACAGGCGATCGCACCACATTAGATCGCCTTGATGGAGAACTTTATTTAGCGATCGATCCGATCACACAACGGATCGATCAATTAACCGAATTACAACTAAAAGTCGCCAGTCAAGAACGGCAAATTGCTGGCAATATTTATCGAGAAACCCTCTTAGTTTTTATTCCCCTACTGATCGTAGCAATCTTGGTAGGATCTCCCGCAGGGTTTATCATTATTCGCCGAGGGATTACGGCTGCGTTGCAAGAGGTGATCGATGTCATTGCCGTATCCTCTAGTGAAATTGACTCCATTGCCCAAGAACAGGAAAGAATTATCAGTCAACAGGCGGTTTCTGTGACTCAAACGAAGATGTCAATTGATGAACTGAGTCAAACGGCTAAAACATCTGCACAACAGGCTCAATCAACGGTGAATAATGCCACCAATGCTTTGGAACTGAGCGAAGCGGGTAACCAAGCCGCAGAACATACCCTTGAGGACATCAACACCTTAAACCAACAAGTGAATATGATGGCCACCAAAATTGGAGAACTCAAGCAACATGCCCAAGAAATTGCCAGTATTTCCGAATTGGTGAGTAATTTAGGCAACCAAACCAATATGTTAGCGCTCAATGCGGCGGTTGAAGCGGTACGGGCGGGGGAATATGGGAGTGGGTTTGGTGTGGTGGCCGCAGAAATCCGTAAACTCGCTGATGAAAGCCGAGAGTCAGCCGTAAAAATAAATCATTTGGTCAATGAAATTCAAGGGGCGATCGCCGATACGGTGACTATTGCGGATCGGGGTAAGGTGACGGTGCAGACGAGCAGTATAACCCTGAAAAACACAGCCCAGTCATTTTTGGGGGTGACCCAATCTATTCAGGAAGTTTTTGTCAATAATCAAGAAACCTCCTTAAGCAGTCAACAACAGGAGCAGGCGATCGCCCAAATCTTACAAGCCATTAACGAACTGAATACGGCCGCTAAAATTAGCACCGATGGCATCAGTCAACTCAAATCGGGCACAGAACAACTGAAAATCGCCGCCGAACACTTAAAACTGATGGTTTAGCCCCTGGATTGACCC
This sequence comes from Roseofilum halophilum BLCC-M91, assembly GCF_030068445.1. Taxonomy (GTDB): domain Bacteria; phylum Cyanobacteriota; class Cyanobacteriia; order Cyanobacteriales; family Desertifilaceae; genus Roseofilum; species Roseofilum halophilum. Next base: position 48,271 of record NZ_JAQPOK010000018.1, read on the forward strand.
TTAATCTCTGACATCCACATTCAAAATATAGTGTCGCTCGCGCACAGAGGGGCCGCGCAGAACAATTCTCACGCGATCGCCAGATCGTACCCGAACCCTAAACTTACCTTCAGCATCCGTGGCCACTTCCCGATTATTCACATACACAATATCCATCGGATCGGCTTGGGCTACAATCACAGCTCCATTACCCGCAGGTGAGATGCTCCGAATCCTCAACGTTGATAGGGCTGGCGTGATTTCTTGTAAGGTTGGCGGTTCATTGGGATTAATCACCGCATAATATCCCGGATTGACCAATACCTCTTGACCTTGACTGAAGACTCCCACCAGACCATCGATGGTAGAAATCCCTGTTTTCCCATCTGGGCCCACATTGACTCCAAAAGATGTTCCTCGCACTCCTGCAACCCCGGCCGGAGTCCTTACCCGCACCGGTGCATTTTCTGTCTCCGTTGATTGGGCAATATCCAGAGCAATATCTAGACTCTTTAATCCCGTAATTTCTTCCTCGGCTTGTCCTAACAGACGCTCTGGATTACTGACCCATGGGGCGATCGAAAACCGCGCTCGGCCCAGGGGAATATAAAACCCCGTAATCGGTGGGTTGCCACCTTCGAGGATATCCACTTGAAACGTGGTTTGCGGAGCCAATTCTACCACCCCAACTTGGCTATCAATGCGTAACCTAGCGGTTGAGTCCTTTCCCGTGACGATCCGATCTTCTGGAGTTCTCAATTGATCTCCCACACGAGCTGGGCGATCGTTAAACCAAACCGTTCCTTTAATTTCCTCAATGGTCACCGATCGCCCATTCGGCGCTTGCGCTACTGGGGAAGCTAAGGATTCTTCTGTTGTAGATAAATTGTGGTTATACTCTACATTAGATTCAGGAGGCAAGGTTACCGATGTGCGATCGGGCGGCTCTGCGGAACGAGCCGAAGTCCCTTGAGTCCATAAGCAAGAACTTGAAACCATCAGGCCAAGTCCTATTCTAAAAAAGTTATGGATAATCCAAGGACGGTATAGATTGAATTGCTTCATCAGAAAAATTGGGTCTGAAACCCCGCCCTTCCAGGGCGGCTTTACTAACCATAGGCTACCACAATTACATCTTAGGTGCTACAATGTGAGAACTCCTTTGAATCCCACATGGAAAGAGCATTTAACTACCGATTT